>JAILNO010000115.1 GCA_024691465.1 Pseudobutyrivibrio sp.
CAACAAATAAGAATTTTGGGGCAAGGTCATATGACCTTGCTCTTTGGAGTTAAAAAATGGGAATTGAAACATTAATTGCTGGAATGCCAGGTAACGTGGCTCAGGGTATCATATACGGTATCATGGCTCTTGGCATTTTCATTACTTTTAAATTACTTAATTTTGCAGATCTATCAGTAGATGGATCTTTTGCCACAGGAGGAGCAGTGGCAGCTATGGTCATTATATCTGGACGCTCATGGGTGCTTGCTCTTATACTTGCAGTGCTGGCAGGTGCAGCTGCAGGTCTTATAACAGGTGTGCTTCATACAATTTTTGGCATACCAGATATCCTGGCGGGTATCCTGACCCAGCTGGCTCTATATTCTATTAACCTTAGGATAGCCATGGATCAGCCTAACACACCTATATCAGTAGATAAGTACAATCTGGCAGTATCACTCAGATTTAAAAATGACGCTTTAATTACAGTTCTCGTAATAGCTGTAATTATTATCTTAATAATGTATTGGTTCTTCGGAACTGAGATGGGTTCAGCCCTCAGAGCTACAGGAACTAATCCAGCTATGGCCAAGGCACAGGGTATCAATGTTAACTTCATGAAGGCTTTTGGCTTGGTAATATCTAACGCATTAGTTGCTTTTGCTGGAGCTCTCTTCGCTCAGTTCAATGGTAATGCAGATGTCAATATGGGCCGTGGTGCCATTGTAATTGGCCTTGCATCTATTATCATAGGCGATGTACTTTGCAATGCATTATTTAAGAAGAAGCTTACCTTCTGGCTCAGCCTTACATTCGTTATTGTAGGAGGTATTCTCTACTACCTATTCATTGCGATTGTATTGTGGCTCAAGATGCCAGCTAATGATATGAAGTTATTTACAGCTATTATCGTAGCTATTTTCCTTGCTGTTCCTTATCTTAAGAACAAGGCCAATAGTTCATTTAGAAAGGCTGCTAAGAGAGGAGGTAAGGATAATGCTTAATGCTTTTAACTTGAAGAAGACCTTCAATCCAGGCACAATCAATGAAAAGGTTGCTCTAGACGGAGCCACTCTACAGCTTTCAGAGGGGGAGTTTTGTACAGTAATTGGTGGTAATGGTGCTGGTAAGTCTACTTTTCTTAATGCTGTAGCTGGCGTATGGCCAGTGGACGCAGGACAGATTACCATCGATGGTATAGACGTTACAGGATTACCTGAATATAAGAGAGCTAAGTATCTAGGACGAGTATTCCAGGATCCTATGACAGGTACTGCAGCTAATATGCAGATTGATGAGAATATGGCTCTTGCAGCCAGACGAGGAAGATGCCGTGGTCTAGGATGGGGTGTTACTAAGTCAGAAAGAGCCAGATATCATGAGATGCTTAAGGAGTTAGACTTAGGTCTTGAGGACAGACTTACTGCTAAGGTAGGACTACTCTCAGGTGGTCAGCGTCAGGCACTTACACTTCTTATGGCGACCATACAGAAGCCTAAGCTTCTACTATTAGATGAGCACACAGCAGCCCTTGATCCTAAGACAGCTTCTAAAGTGCTTGAGATTACAGACATGCTTATCAAGGAACACAATCTCACAGCTATGATGGTTACTCACAATATGAGGGATGCAATCAATTACGGTAACCGTCTAATCATGATGAATGAGGGACGTGTAATCTTAAACATCAGCGGTGAGGAAAAGAAGAACCTTAGCATTGAGGATTTATTGCATAAGTTCGAAGAGGTTTCGGGCACTGAATTTACCAACGATACAGAAATTCTTTCTAAATAAGATATAGCCAGTTGAGAATACTTCTTAACTGGCTTTTATTATTATTAAATAGTATTAAAATTTTATTAAAAGCATTACTTTTACACCTATTTATGATAAATTAGAAGATGAATTTTGAACTTAATCGGAGGCAAAAGTGAACGAAAATAATAACAATCCAAATGGTGGAGATAAGAAGAATAATCGTCAGCCCTTTTATACACTTGGAATATTAGTTTTAATAGCACTTTTCTTTACAAGCATGATGTATAGAGGAGCTAATGCTAGCTCTAATCAGGAGATTACATATACTGAATTCCTTCAATTAGTTGAGGATGACCAGGTTTCGGAAGTTACCTTTAAGGATGATGTTATCAATATCACTCTTATAGAGGGTTCTACATATGGAATGTCTGAAGAGGAAGCTAATACTCTTGAGCAGATATATAAGAGTACAGGCCAGAGTGCAAGCATATCACTCTACACCGCATATATACGCGATGACGACTTATTACCTCTACTTAAGAAACATAACGTCAATATAGATGGAACTATTGCAGATTCAACTGCAGCCATAATCTACAATATACTGTCCTTTGTGTTACCACTGGTATTACTGTGGGTAGTGCTGGGATTCCTTATGAAGCGCATGGGCGGTGGCGCCATGGGCGTCGGTAAGTCTAATGCCAAGCTCTATAATATGGAGAAGGCTACAGGCGTTACATTTAAGGATGTAGCAGGACAGGATGAGGCTAAGGAATCAGTTCAGGAGATGGTAGATTTCCTACATAATCCTAAGAAATATACCGAGATAGGTGCCAAGCTTCCTAAGGGAGCATTATTAGTAGGCCCTCCTGGTACAGGTAAGACTCTTCTTGCTAAGGCAGTAGCTGGTGAGGCAGGCGTACCTTTCTTCTCACTGGCAGGATCTGACTTCGTAGAGATGTTCGTAGGTGTAGGTGCATCCCGTGTCCGTGACCTATTTAAGGAGGCACAGAAGGTAGCACCATGTATCGTATTCATCGATGAGATTGATGCCATTGGTAAGAGCCGTGATGCTCACTATGGCGGAGGTAACGATGAGCGTGAGCAGACCCTCAATCAGCTCCTTTCAGAGATGGATGGTTTCGATTCTAACAAGGGTCTTCTTATTCTTGCAGCTACTAACCGACCAGAGGTACTTGATAAGGCCTTGCTTCGTCCAGGTCGTTTCGATAGACGTATCATTGTTGATAAGCCTGACCAGAAGGGACGTACTGAGATTCTCAAGGTACATTCCAAGGATGTAAAAATGGACGAGTCAGTTGATTTAGATGCACTTGCTCTTGCTTCAGTGGGACTAGTAGGTTCAGACCTTGCTAATATCATTAATGAGGCAGCTATTCTCGCAGTCAAGGATAAGAGGAAGTTCGTTAACCAGAAGGATCTATTCGAAGCATTCGAGCTAGTTGCCGTAGGTGGCAAAGAGAAGAAGGATAGAGCCATGAGTGAAAAGGAACGCAAGATCGTTTCTTATCACGAGGTAGGTCATGCACTTGTCTCAGCTCTTCAGAAGGATGCTGAGCCAGTACAGAAGATTACAATTGTGCCTAGAACTATGGGTGCATTAGGATATACACTCCAGACTCCTGAGGAGGAGAAGTTCCTTGAGACTAAGGACGAGCTATTAGCTAAGATTGTCACCTATATGGGTGGTCGCGCAGCTGAGGATATTAAGTTCGGCACTTACACATCAGGAGCAGCTAATGATATCGAGCAGGCTACCAAGATCGCCAGAGCTATGGTTACGAGATTTGGTATGTCTGATAAGTTCGGTATGATGGGACTTGCTACAGTTGAGAGCCAGTACTTAGATGGCAGAGCTTCTCTTATCTGCGGTGAGAATACAGCAGCTGAGATTGATGGTGAAGTACTTCAGATGATTACTGATGCCTATGCTAAGGCTAAGCAGCTCTTAAATGACAATATGGAGAGTCTTGATAAGATTTCTGATTACCTATTTGAGCATGAGACCATTACAGGTAAGGAGTTCATGAAGATATTCAGAGAGATTAAGGGTATTCCTGATCCAGATGAGAAGAAGCCTGAGCAGGAGTCTTTCGTTGAGATTGAGAATGATCCTAACAATGTAGTAACAGATAATATTTTTGATGAGTAATATTTATGGTAACTGAACAGGACCTTGCTAAACTCCCGGACCAACCGGGAGTTTATCTAATGCATGGGAAAAATGACGAAATAATATATGTAGGCAAAGCGCTCTCACTTAGGCATAGAGTGAGGCAATACTTCCAGCCTAGTCATGACGAGGGCCTTAAGAAAAAGCAGATGGTGGCCAATATAGACTACTTTGAGTTTATTGTCACAGATTCTGAGTTAGAGGCCCTAATTTTAGAGTGCAATTTAATAAAAGAATATCGCCCTAAATACAATACCATGCTTCGCGACGATAAGACTTATCCGTATATAGAGGTGACCCTCCAGGAGGCTTATCCACGCGTACTTTTTTCCAGACGTATGAAGAAGAATGGCAGCAAGTTCTTCGGGCCATTTACATCGGCTGGGGCTGTGCACGATACAATTGAGCTTGTTCAGAAGCTATATAAGATTCGCACATGTTCCCAGAAGCTTCCAGAGAATTTCGGCAAGACCAGACCTTGTCTTAACTATCATATAGGTCAGTGCCTAGGCCCATGTCAAGGCAATGTGCCTGTGGAGGAATACGCCAAGAATGTAGAGAAGGTCATCGACTTTTTAAATGGAAATTATTTCGATACCATCAAGGACCTTAAGGCTAAGATGCTCAAGGCCTCAGAGGAGATGGATTTCGAGAAAGCTGCATTATATAGAGATTTGATTGAATCTGTTAAGACCTGTGCTGGCCGTCAGAAGGCCACACAGTTAGATGGTGAGGATAGAGATATCATAGCCATGGCCAGGGGCGAGGAGGACGCTGTGGTACAGGTATTCTTCATCCGTGGGGGCAAGATGATAGGACGAGAGCATTTCTTCATCAATGTCAGGGTGGATGATTCCGATGAAGATCTACTACAGTACTTCCTTAAGGATTATTATACTGGCACACCTTTTATTCCTAGAGAGATATTCGTTCAGCTTGAGATGCAGGAGTTCCACTTGCTGGAGACATGGCTTTCTAATAAGAAGGGCTCTAAGGTGCGTATAATTACACCGAAGAGGGGAGCCAAGGAGAAGCTGGTAGAACTGGCAGCTAAGAATGCTCAGATGGTTCTTGACCAGGATAGAGAGAAGATTAAGAAGGAAGAAGGCCGAACCATAGGTGCCATGAAGGAGATTGCTGATCTCTTGGGGTTACCTAAAGCCAGTCGTATGGAGGCATACGATATTTCTAATATATCAGGCTTCCAATCAGTAGGTTCCATGGTGGTATTCGAGAAAGGCAAGCCTAAGCGCTCAGATTACCGCAAATTCAAGATTAAGACCGTGGAAGGGCCTAATGATTATGCATCTATGCATGAGGTGCTTACCAGGAGATTCTCCCATGGTTTAGAGGAGCTGGAGGACAATGGTGGCGTAGTGGAGGATAGCTTCACTAAGTTTCCAGATATCATCATGATGGATGGTGGTAAGGGCCAGGTGCATATAGCTGAGCAGGTTATGGCAGAGTTAGGGCTACACATTCCTATTGCGGGTATGGTTAAGGATGATCACCACAGGACTAGAGGACTGTTCTTTAAGGATGTGGAGCTTCCTATTGATACTCATTCAGAAGGATTCAAGCTTATAACCAGACTACAGGATGAAGCCCATAGATTTGCAATAGAGTACCACAGGAGCCTCAGGAGCAAGGGACAGGTGCACAGTTTCTTAGATGATATCGACGGTATAGGCCCCAAGAGGCGCAAGAGCCTTATGAAGAAGTATATTTCAGCTGAGAGGATGGCGGAGGCATCCCTGGAGGATCTGATGGCCACAGAGGCCATGAGCAGGGAGGCCGCGGAGAATGTATACAATTACTTTCACCCTATTAATTCCGCCGAAAATGAGCTAAAATAACTTAAGATTTAAATAGTTGATGGGAGGTTTATATGGCAAATAACAAATTCGTAACTGTAGCCACAGTTAAAGAGAGATTTAACCTTACTAATTACACACCAGAGATTAATCTTGAGGAAGCTAAAGTAACAGTGGCAGATGTCAATCGACCAGGTCTTCAGTTACATGGATTCTACGAGCATTTCGATGCCACCAGAATTCAGGTCATTGGTAATGTTGAAGCTGCATATCTGTCTAAGAAGAATAGTGAGGAAAAGGCTGAGAGCTTCGCTAAGCTATTTTCTTATCAGGTGCCTTGTGTTATATTCTGCCGCAGTGAGGAGCCAGGAGAGGCTATCATTAAGGAGGCAATCAAGGCTAATGTACCAGTGCTTGGAACTGACAGAGGTACATCTGAGTTCATGTCAGCACTTATTTATTCCTTGAACAAGGATTTCGCTCCATACACCACAATTCACGGTGTATTGGTTGATGTATATGGTGAAGGACTTCTCATCACAGGTGAGTCTGGTATTGGTAAGTCAGAGGCAGCTCTTGAGCTTATCCGAAGAGGACACCGTCTGGTTTCTGATGATGTAGTTGAGATTCGCCGCCCTAACAATGAGAGATTATACGGTAGAGCACCTTCTATTACACAGTATCTCATTGAGCTTAGAGGAATTGGCATCATCGATGTTAAATCACTCTATGGTGTTGAAGCTGTTAAGGATGAACAGCGTATAGATTTAGTTATCAAGCTTGAGGACTGGACTAAGGAGAAAGAATACGACAGACTGGGAATGACCGATGAATATATGAACATCCTCGGCATTGATGTCACATGTCATTCACTTCCTATTAGACCAGGACGTAACCTTGCTATCATATGCGAGACTGCAGCAGTTAACCATCGTCAGAAGAAGATGGGATACAACGCCGCAGAAGAGCTTTATAGAAGAGTACAAAACAATATTAATGGTTAACAGGAGATTTAAGTAATTATGGAACGTAATAATGCATGGTCAAAGTATACTTCTGACAAGGAGATGAAGAAGGTTTTCACCTTTGGAGAGGAGTATCGTAAGTTTTTATCAACATGCAAAACAGAAAGGGAATGCGTAGCTTTTTTCATTGATAAAGCTAAGCAGGATGGCTTCACTGATTTAGATGAGGCAATCACTAAGGGCAAGAAGCTTAAGGCTGGAGACAAGGTCTACATGGCTAACAAGGGCAAGGAGCTTGCACTATTTATCGTAGGTTCAGAGGATCTTGAGACAGGTATGAATATCTTAGGAGCTCATATCGATAGCCCTAGGATGGATCTTAAGCAGAATCCTTTATATGAGGACTCTGATATAGCTTTACTTGATACACATTATTATGGCGGTATCAAGAAGTATCAGTGGGTGACTATTCCGCTTGCATTACACGGCGTGCTTGTTAAGAAGAATGGCGAGGTTATGCCAGTTAATGTAGGAGAGGATAAGAATGATCCAGTATTTGGTATTTCCGATCTACTCATTCATCTGGCTGCTGATCAGATGGATAAGAAGGGTGCCAAGGTAGTTGAGGGTGAGGATTTAGATGTTATCGTTGGTAGCATTCCTACCTTTGACAAGGAAGGCAAGAAGGAGAAGGACGCAGTCAAGGCTAACGTACTTAGACTTCTCAAGGAGAAATACCAGATTGAGGAGGAAGACTTCGTCTCTGCAGAGATCGAGGTGGTTCCAGCTGGAGAGGCCAGAGATTTCGGATTTGATCGTTCTATGATTCTAGGATATGGTCATGATGACAGAGTATGTGCTTACTCTTCATTTATGGCACTTATTAACTGCAAGAAGACACCTAAGAAGACAGCTTGCTGCCTCTTAGTTGATAAGGAGGAGATTGGTTCTGTAGGCGCTACAGGTATGGAATCTAGATTCTTCGAGAATGTATTTGCAGAGCTTTACAACCTTACAGGTGAGTACTCGGAGCTTAAGCTTCGCAGAGCGCTTACTAATTGCAAGGTTCTTTCATCTGATGTTTCTGCAGCTTTTGATCCTAATTATGCATCAGTTTTTGAGAAGAAGAACTCAGCATATCTTGGACGTGGATTAGTATTCAATAAGTACACAGGTGCTAGAGGCAAGAGCGGCTCTAATGATGCATCTGCTGAGTATGTGGCAGAGATTCGCCATATCATGGACAAGGATAAGGTATGCTGGCAGACAGCAGAGCTTGGCAAGGTAGACCAGGGTGGCGGCGGAACTATCGCTTATATCATGGGCAACTACAATATGCAGGTAATCGATTCAGGTGTAGCTGTGCTTTCTATGCACGCTCCATGTGAGATTATCTCTAAGGTAGATTTATACGAAGCATTATTAGGATACGAGGCATTTATCAAATATGCTTAAGAATAATTATATTAAGCTATCTAATGAACTTAAGAATAAATTCCCTAATTCGGTAATTTATGTTGATGAACCAATGAAAGCACACACCACCTTTAGAATAGGTGGTGTTGCTGACGTATATGTGGAACCAGACTATGACGATATCGTCCCTATGATTAGCTTCCTTGGTAAAAGTGACGCTCCTTTCATGGTTATTGGCAATGGCAGCAATCTGCTTGTCAGTGACGATGGAATAGAGGGCGTAGTGATATCTCTAGGCAAGCAGTCGGATGAAATTACTATTGAGGGCGATATAGTTTCAGTACAGGCTGGAGCACTCCTATCTAAGGTGTCAAATAAGGCAGCTGCAGCGGGGCTTACAGGGTTGGAATTCGCTTCGGGCATCCCTGGCTCCATAGGTGGTGCAGTATATATGAATGCTGGAGCTTATGGTGGCGAGATTAAGGATATACTTATATCTGCTCAGGTCCTTACTAAGGATCATGAGGTAGTAGATATGAGTCCTGAGGAGCTTGAGCTGTCATATCGTCATTCCATTCTTATGGAAGAGGGCGGATACGTGCTCTCGGCTAAGCTTAAGCTTCAGGCTGGAGATAGTGAGGCTATTACAGCTCGCATCGATGAGATTCGACAGATGCGTACTGAGAAGCAGCCTCTTAATTATCCTAGCGCAGGTTCGACATTCAAGCGCCCTGAGGGATATTTCGCAGGCAAGCTCATCGATGACGCAGGCCTTAGGGGATACACAGTAGGTGGCGCTCAAGTATCTGAGAAGCATTGTGGATTCGTTATCAATAGAGAGTCAGCCACTGCATCAGATGTGCTACAGCTCATGCGAGATGTGGATGACAAAGTATACGATTTATTCGGCGTACATTTGGAGCCGGAGGTTAGAATCATCGGGAGGAATCTAGATTGAAACTTTTAATTCTTACTGGTATGTCAGGTGCTGGAAAAAGCACAGCTTTCAAAATGCTAGAGGATATGGGCTATTACTGCATGGATAATCTTCCTATCCAGCTACTTAAGAGTGTAGTTGAGCTAGCTGAACAAGGAGCTTTTGACCAGAAGATAGTAGTGGGTATCGATGTGAGAAATGGTAGGGCTATGAAGCTTCTGCCTGATATTCTTCAGGAGCTAGATAATGACAAGAAGCAGTTCTCCATTCTATTCTTGGATGCTGAGGATGATGTTCTAATCAAGAGATATAAGGAGACTAGGCGTAATCATCCACTTTCTGGCAGGGAGAGGATAGCTGCTGGTATCAAGGAAGAGAGAGAGTCTATCGGCTTCCTTAGAGACGAGGCAGACTATGTTATCGACACTACTCATCTACTGACTAGAGAGCTTAAGGAAGAGCTTGAGAAGATCTTCGTAGATGATGCGGATTACAAGAGCTTGTTTGTTACTATTATTTCCTTTGGATTCAAGTATGGTATTCCAGAGGATGCAGATTTAGTATTTGATGTAAGATTCTTGCCTAATCCATACTATGATACTGAGCTTAGGCCTTTTACAGGTAATGATCAGCCTATTAAGGATTTCGTGCTTAAGTATGATGAGGCGCAGATATTCCTACAGAAGACTACGGACCTGATTAAATTCTTGATTCCTAATTATATTAAAGAGGGCAAGAATCAGCTGGTAATAGCAGTAGGTTGTACTGGAGGCAAGCACAGGAGTGTATGTCTTGCAGATGAGATATTTGAGGCCCTTAATCACGATGAGTCCTATGGACTTAAAATAGAGCATCGCGATATTGGTAAGGATGCATTGAGAGGAAAATAATTGTCTTTTTCAAAGGATGTTAAAGAAGAACTTTTTACAGTGATTCCCAAGAGCAGACACTGCATGTTGGCAGAGCTTGCAGGGATTTTTACCATGCAAGGATTTGATAGTTTTATGAGCTGTTCAGAGGATCCATTAAATAGAAAAGTCTTTACTTTATTAAATAAAACACTTAATATAGGAAAAGATGTCACAGCACTTACTGGGGATATCTTATTAGAGACGAATAAAATGCTTAAGCTGTCATCGGACGGTACCTTAGTGGATGAGTTGTTATTGCAGCAGCCATGCTGTAAGCGTTCATTTATACGAGGTGCGTTTCTTTCGGGAGGATCAATTGCTGATCCTAATAAGGGATATCATTTTGAAGTGGTGTGCTCCACAGAGAATCAGGCCATGGCCCTTACCAAGAATATGAATTTCTTTGAAGTGGCTGCTAAATATGTTAGTAGAAATGGCAAATTTGTGGTATACCTTAAGGAAGGTGCACAGATAGTTGAGATTCTCAGAGTAATGGAAGCGGCTCATTCCGTAATGGAGCTAGAGAATATTCGTGTAGTTAAGGAAGTACGTGGCACCATTAATCGTAAGGTGAATTGCGAGACAGCTAATATAGGTAAGACTGTCAGTGCAGCAGTTCGTCAGATAGAGGATATTAATCTGATAGAAGAGAAGCTAGGATTAGATACTTTACCAGAACCTCTTCAGGAGATTGCACAGGTGAGACTGGAGTATCCAGATACACCCCTAGGTAATCTTGGTCAGTACCTCGACCCACCGATTGGCAAATCTGGTGTCAATCATCGACTTAAAAAGCTGGCCCAAATAGCAAATAATCTCAGATAAGCCAGCGCAATGTTTTATTAGTTTTTCAGGAGGACGTCATGCAGAAAGAAGTTACAATTCAGATGTCAAATTCAATGGAGGCAACACCAATTGCTCACTTAGTGCAGTTAGCTAATCAGTTTGCTAGCTCTATCTATTTTGAGATGGATGAGAAGAAGGTTAATGCAAAGAGCATTATGGGTATGATGAGTTTGGTATTAGCTTCTGGTTCTACTGTAGTTATTGATGCTACAGGAGATGATGAAGAGAAGGCTGTTACAGAGCTTGCAGATTTCCTTACAAAATAATTAATTATAGAGGGATATATGTCAATGAGATTACTATTTATAATTAATCCTCGCTCCGGCAAGGGACAGATAAAAGAGCATCTTGCTGACATTTTGGATATTATGATTAAGGCAGGCTATCAGGTGAGTGTACATATTACACAGGCTGGTGGCGATGCTACATTACAGACAATTGAACAAGCCAAGGATTTTGACAGAATCATTTGCTCGGGTGGTGATGGTACATTAGATGAGGTAGTTACTGGTATGATGCAGCTTGACCCATCAGAGAGGAAGCCTATAGGATATATTCCTGCAGGCTCTACTAATGATTTCGGCAATTCTCTTGGTATAGATAAGAACATGTTAAGTGCAGCGCAGATTAGTGTTTCTGAGAATCTATTTCCATGTGATATAGGTCGATTTAATTCAGATTCATTCGTATATGTGGCTGCATTTGGTATTTTTACAGAAGTTTCCTATGCAACACCTCAGGATATGAAGAATGTACTGGGACATGCTGCATATATTATAGAGGGAGCTAAGCAACTTAGAGATATTCCATCCTTCAGGATGCAGGTGGAGTACGATGGCAATGTAGTATATGACGAGTTCATATTCGGTATGATTACCAACTCTAAGTCAGTAGGAGGTTTCCAGGGAATTATCCGAGGGGATATTGGTCTTAATGACGGTGTGTTTGAAGCCACTCTTATTAAGATGCCTCGCAATCCAATGGAGCTTAATGAAATCCTTGGTTTCATGACTGGAATTATTCCAGATTCTGACATGGTTTACTCCTTCCAGACCAGTGAGATTAAGTTCACTTGTAGCGAGGAAGTGCCATGGACTCTAGACGGAGAGTTTGGAGGAAATCATTCAATTGTCAATATCTTAGATGAAAGAAGTGCCCTAGAAATAGCTATTGAATAGCAAATTACGTTATGTTAAAATTTGCGTTAGATGGGGTTGAATAAACCAAATAACGTTTTATGGAGGAATATTTATTATGTTAGTTTCTGCAAAAGAAATGCTTGATAAAGCAAAAGCAGGCCACTATGCAGTAGGCCAGTTTAACATCAATAACCTTGAGTGGACTAAGGCTGTATTACTTACAGCTCAGGAGCTTAACTCACCTGTAATCCTTGGTGTATCTGAGGGTGCTGGTAAGTACATGACAGGTTTCAAGACAGTTGCAGCTATGGTTAAGGCAATGGACGAGGAGCTCGGTATTACAGTACCTGTAGCACTTCACCTTGATCACGGTACATACGAAGGATGCTATAAGTGCATCCAGGCAGGATTCACATCAATCATGTTTGATGGTTCTCACTATCCATTCGAGGAGAATCTTGCTAAGTCTACAGAGCTTGTTAATGTTGCTCACGGTCTCGGCCTTTCTATCGAGTGCGAAGTTGGTTCAATCGGTGGTGAGGAAGATGGCGTTGTAGGTATGGGCGAGTGTGCTGATCCTAACGAGTGCAAGACTATCGCTGATCTTGGCGTTGATATGCTTGCTGCTGGTATCGGTAACATCCATGGTAAGTATCCTGCAAACTGGCAGGGACTTTCTTTCGAGACTCTTGATGCTATTCAGCAGAAGACAGGTTCTATGCCACTCGTACTTCACGGTGGTACAGGTATCCCAGCTGATATGATTAAGAAGGCTATCGAGCTCGGAGTATCTAAGATCAACGTTAATACAGAGTGCCAGCTTTCATTCGCTGATGCTACTCGTAAGTATGTTGAGGCTGGTAAGGACCTTGAGGGTAAGGGATTTGATCCTCGTAAGCTTCTTGCTCCTGGTACAGAGGCTATCAAGGCTACAGTTAAAGAGAAGATGGAACTTTTTGGTTCAGTTGGAAAGGCTTAATTGACCATGTCGGTTTAGCTTTCAGTTGAGCTTTGGAAAGACAATCGGTGGGGAACCTTGCTGATTGTCTTTCTTTATATATAGTAGTTGGAAAGGATACTTAATAATGGAAGAATATTTTAATGTGGCAGACATCTTTGGTGAGAATGTATTTAACGATACTGTCATGCAGGAGCGCTTACCAAAGAAGACCTATCAGAAATTAAAGCAGACTATTTCTGAGGGTAAGGAACTAGATTTAGAGACAGCAGATGTCATTGCTCACGAGATGAAAGAATGGGCAATTGAGAAGGGAGCTACTCACTATACACATTGGTTCCAACCTTTGACAGGTATTACTGCAGAGAAACATGATTCCTTCATATCAGCACCTTTACCATCAGGTAAGGTCCTCATGAGTTTTTCTGGTAAGGAATTAATAAAGGGTGAGCCTGATGCATCATCATTCCCTTCAGGCGGACTTAGAGCCACATTTGAAGCTAGAGGATATACAGCTTGGGATCCTACATCACCTGCATTTGTTAGACAGGATGCTGCTGGAGCTACACTTTGTATTCCTACTGCTTTCTGTTCATATACTGGAGAGGCCCTGGATCAGAAGACACCACTTCTTCGTTCTATGGAAGTGCTATCTGAGCAGGCTATTAGATTACTTAGATTATTTGGCAACACTACATCAAAGCGAGTTACACCTTCAGTTGGTGCTGAGCAGGAATACTTCCTTATTGACCGTGAGATGTATCTTGCCCGCAAGGACTTAATGTATACAGGACGTACACTCTTTGGAGCTATGCCTCCTAAGGGACAGGAGATGGATGATCATTACTTTGGTGCCATTCCTGAGCGTATTGAGAGTTATATGAGAGATGTTAATATCGAGCTTTGGAAGCTTGGTGTATCATCTAAGACACAGCATAATGAGGTAGCACCTGCTCAGCATGAGCTTGCTCCTATCTATGCTCAGTGTAATGTGGCAGTTGATCACAATCAGATTATTATGGAGACCCTTCGTAAGGTTGCTAATAGACATGGTCTTCAGTGCCTTCTTCACGAGAAGCCATTCGATGGTGTTAATGGATCAGGTAAGCATGATAACTGGTCACTAGTAACAGATGATGGTATTAATCTATTTGAGCCTGGCAAGTCACCACATGAGAATATTCAGTTCTTACTTGTGCTTTGCCTAGTACTTAAGGCTGTTGATACTCATGCAGATCTTCTTCGCGAGTCTGCTTCTGATGTAGGTAATGACCACAGATTAGGTGGTAACGAGGCACCTCCAGCTATTATTTCAGTATATCTGGGAGAGCAGCTTGAGGATGTATTGACACAGCTTATATCTACAGGTACAGCTACTAATTCTAAGAAGGGCGAGAGACTTGCAACAGGTGTTAGAACTCTTCCTGACTTTAGAAAGGATGCTACTGACCGTAACCGTACATCACCATTTGCATTTACAGGTAACAAGTTCGAGTTCAGAATGGTTGGCTCTCAGGATTCAGTTGGTGAGCCTAATGTAGTACTTAACACTATTATGGCTGAGGCCCTCTGCGAGGCTTGTGATGAGCTTGAGAAGGCAGCTGACTTTGATGTGGCCGTACATGATATGATTAAGAATCTTGCTACTAAGCATCAGCGTATCGTATTCAATGGTAATGGATATGGCGATGAGTGGATTGAGGAGGCTAAGAAGCGTGGCCTTCCTAGCATTAATTCTTTAGTAGAGGCAATTCCAGCTCTTACTACAGAGCCTACAGTATCTATGTTTGAGAAGTTCAAGGTATTCTCTAGAGTAGAGCTTGAGTCCCGTGCCGAGATTGAGTATGAGCAGTACATTAAGACCATCAATATCGAAGCTAAGACCATGATTGATATGGCTTCTAAGCAGATTATTCCAGCTGTAATCGGTTATGCTACAGAGCTTGGAGTATCTATGGGTACTATTGCAGATGCATGCCCTGAGGCGGATATAAGCACTCAGAAGGAGCTCCTTATTGAGGTATCTGACTATCTTCGCGATGCAAAGGTTGCCTTAGCTAATCTACAGGATATAAGTCAGAAGGCATTTGCTATGAAGACTTCTAGCTGCGACAAGGCTAACTACTATCATGATGAAGTTATCAAGGCTATGGATGCACTTCGTGCTCCAGTTGATCACTTAGAGATGATTGTCGATAAGGATTGCTGGCCAATGCCTAGCTACGGAGATATGATTTTCGAAGTATAATAATTTTATAATAATAAAGCCTAGCACTTATGTGCTAGGCTTTTGTTTTATGTATTTATTGGCCACCGCCAATTACTTGTATAGTACCTTCTTCACTGGTTGAATCAGTAGTGGAAGTGGTTCCTCCTCCTACAGATCCACTATTTGGCAATTGATATCCACCGTGGATAGTACAGTATGAACCGAAGGTAGAACCGTTGACAGCATATGGCTCGTCCTCTGAACCCGCAGCTCCATCAACTATGAATACTCCTGTGTAATATGGACATTCTGAATTAGCAAACTGATGAGATTGAGTACATACATTACCGAGATAATGCTTGTCGCAATACTCAGTAGGCTCTGTGCCCTCCTCGAAGTATTCGGTGTATACCTGAGATCCTCTAGGATCGCAATCACACACACCGCTAATTGCAAGCTTACCTGACTTCTTACAAACTGTGGCAGTAACGATGCCATCTGGCTTGGTGAAATCTTTATACTCGAGATTCTCGTGTATACGGCTCATTACAGCCTTCCAAATAATCTTAGAGTATGTTGTATAGCTCTGAGGTGTATTATCGTCGAAACCGCCCCATATAACGGCTGTATAGTATGGTGTATAACCAGCGAATACAGTGTCTCGATTCTTAGTAGTGGTACCTGACTTACCGGCAATTGCCATATTAGAGAAGTTGGCTGCCTTACCAGTACCTGCTGTCATAACATCCTGCATGGCATTAGTTAAAAGCCAAGCTGTGGTTTCCTTGAGAACTCTATTAGGGGTGTTATCCCTGTTATCAAGGATTATATTACCCTGATGATCAACTACAGTTGTGTAGAAGATTGGATCGTAGTGCTCACCACCATTAGCTATAGTGGCATAAGCAGTGGTAAGGTCTAAGTTAGTAACACCATTGGTGATACCACCTAATGCAAGAGCCTGGTTATTATCTCCATCTGTAAGAGTGGTAATACCTAAATCCTGCGCATACTGGAAACCTAAGCTAGTGCCTATGTCTCCCATTACCTCAACGGTAACTACATTAATCGAATTAGTGATGGCTGTACGAATATTAGTCCAGCCTAAATACTTATTATTGTAATTCTTAAGTGATGTACCATCTGCATATGTAGTAGGCATATCGTTCTCAACTGAAGCAAGAGTCATGCCACCTGCATCAAGAGCTGCGGCATAGCAGGCCACTATCTTAAAGGTTGATCCTGGCTGACGGGTAATTCCTGTGGCTCTATTAAGAGTCTTAGCTGCCTTCTTGTCACCACGACCACCAGCCATAGCCACTACCTGGCCTGTGGATTGATCCATAACAGTCATAGCTGCTTGTGGTTGAAGTGTGTATGTAACGGACTCACCAGCGATTTCATCGCCAGGTTCCATAATGGCTGCTTTATATTCCTCGATGGCAGCTGCGGCTTCTTCCTCTGTCTCAAACTCTAGATTATAGCTAGACTGACTAGATTGATAATAGGAAAGCATAGTGGTGTCTGAGTAATTGGCTGTAGAACCATCGGACTTTGTAATAGTCAATCTATAGGAGAAAGATACGGCTTCCATTCCGTTGTAGTTGTCAGTGTTGTTAATCTCCTCATCAACTATATTTTGGATAGCTGAATCCTGAGTAGAGTAGATTGAGAGGCCACCTGAGTAAAGCAATGTGTAAGCCTCTGTCTCGGAATAACCCAGACGAGTCTGCAGATCACTTATTACTTCATCTGTAAGTGCATCTACGAAATAAGAAGTAGATGAGCTTGCAAGTTCAGTGTTGAGTACCTGAATCCTATCATATACATCATCTGCAAGGGCCTCTTCATACTGACTCTGATTGATGAAGCCTTGGTCAAGCATATTGCTAAGTACCTTCTTACGTCTCTGAGCATTATCCTCGGGATGTGAGATAGGGTTATATTTGGTAGGGTTCTGAGTGATACCAGCAATAACAGCACATTCTGAAAGTGTCAAATCAGAAACATCCTTATTAAAATATCTTTCAGCAGCGGCTTCAACACCTAGGGTATTCTGACCTAAGTTGATACTGTTGAGATAATTCTCCAGGATAACATCCTTGCTGACAATCTTCTCTAATTGAACAGCTAGATATTGCTCTTGAATCTTACGATTAATGCTATCTAGCTTGGTTCGTTCTGAAGTCCATGTGGTGAAATAGTTATTTTTTAATAACTGTTGGGTGATTGTACTAGCACCCTGAGAAAAATGGAAACCATCCATGATACCTGTCATAGCTGCTCTGACAATACCTTGTGGGTCGATTCCGTTATGTTCATAGAAACGGGCATCCTCGATTGCTACGAAAGCATGCTGCAGATCGATAGGTATATTATCTAAGGTAACATAGGTTCTATTGGCACCTGTTGAAGCTAAGGTTTCGATTTCATTACCATCTGAATCATAAACTGTACTCATATAACCAGTTGGAGAAATATCTATGGTAGATACATCAGGCAGCTGATCTATAAGATTCTTTGCATAGAGGTAAGCAATAATACCACCAGCAACCACTACAGAGACAATACATATTAAGGAGATGCGAATAATAGCTAGGCTAGCACTATGGTGCTTTCGCTTCCTCTGTCCTGCAAGCTTGGCGGATTGCTTAGCTGCGTTTTCTTTTCCGTAATTCATAATAACCTCCAATTTAGACTTCATTATACCAAAATAATCTTTTATAATAAAGAGAACTAGGCGCAGATAAATAAAGGAAATATTATGAGTGATAAAGAATACAAAATCATTAATAAAGGCGGAATAGGAGAGATCGAAGAGAAGAAATCTAGGTTTATTGCACATATTTCTCCAGTGACATCTGAGGAGGAAGCCGTAGCTTTCATCAATTCCACCAAGAAACAGTATTGGGATGCCCGTCATAATTGTTCAGCTTTCGTAATAGGTACCAACAATGAGATAACCAGGTGCAATGATGATGGCGAGCCTGCTCAGACTGCGGGACGCCCTATGCTGGATGTGCTTTTAAGAGAGAATATCCATAATTGCGCAGTGGTTGTAACTAGATATTTCGGAGGAGTCCTGCTTGGCACAGGCGGTCTTGTTAGAGCATATCAGGGAGCTGTGCAGGAAGGGCTTAAGAATTGTGAGATACTAGCACCTAAGGACGGCAAGACCTGCACCATTACTACCGACTATAATGGCTATGGCAAGATTGAGTATATTTTACGTGATAAGGAACTCCCTATATTGAATACAGATTTTGGAGCAGAGGTCATCATATCCTCAGTTGCCCCTACAGAGATGGTATCAGATATCGAGAAATTAATCGCTGATAAAACAGCGGGAAGTGCCGTAATTACGTGGAGTGATGAGATTAAATATGACATTTTAAATGGCCAACTTCTCAAATTTTAAAAAAGTGAAAAAAAGTTGAAAAAAGTGCTTGCCATTTTAAAATCTATGCTTTATAATAGCATTCGTTGACGCGGTAAAGCAGATACATATTGGCCCATCGCCAAATGGTAAGGCAACGGACTCTGACTCCGTCATTTCAAGGTTCGAATCCTTGTGGGCCAGTTAAGACCTAAGCATTTGCTTAGGTCTTTTTTTTACCCGAAATTATGGAACTAATTATTGCGATTAGTTATAATAGTTTTCAGTGAGCACTAAGGAGGTTAGCGATGTATTCATACGAGGATAGAGTTCGGTATAGTGAGGTTGATAACAACTTAGAGCTTACTTATTTCAGTTTAGTTAATTACATGCAGAATAGTAGTTGCTTTCATTCTGATGATGTGGGAGTGGGAGTATACTACCTGGCACCTAAGCATCTAGGTTGGTTCGTTACCAACTATGAGATTCATATCGTTAGGATGCCTAGATATTCAGAGAAGATCAGAGTGTGTACATGGCCATACCAGGTTAGAGGCATGATGGCACACAGACTATATGCTATTGAGACACTTGATGGCGAGTTGCTGGCTTATAGCGATTCCCTTTGGGTGCTCATGGATTTAGATAAGCTTAAGCCAGCTCGTTTCACTCAAGAGATTGTGACAGCATATCCTCAGGATGAGCAGCTTCCAGACTTTCATCTAGATAAGAGCAAGCTTCGAGTTACTGAAGAGGGTGAGAAGGTAGGTCAGTTTGTAGTTACTGATATGTACCTTGATTCTAATAGTCATATGAACAATTCCTTCTATTTTGATATCACTAGCAAGTATCTACCAAGGACAGATTATAAGACTATCAACATTAACTATAAGAAAGCTGCTTTGTTGGATGATCAGCTAGATATCTATTTAGTAGAGCAGGAGGAGGGGTATCAGGTCCTCTTGAAAAAGAACGATGAAATATACACAATCGTGGAGTACAAATAATGAGATTAGGTGAAATACAGAAATTAAAATTAGAAAAGAAGGTAGAATTCGGTGTCTACTTATCTGATGGAAGCGAGAGAGTACTGCTTCCAAAGAAACAGGTCCCAGCTGATGCCAGCATAGGTGATGAGTTGACAGTGTTTGTTTATAAAGATTCTAAGGACAGAATGATAGCAACCACTAATACTCCTAAGCTTACATTAGGACAGATGGGTGTTCTTACAGTAAGTCAGGTTAATAAGGTGGGCGCTTTTCTAGACTGGGGTCTAGAGAAGGATTTATTCCTTCCTTTTAAGGAGATGACTAGACAGCCATCAGAGGGTGACGAGATACTTGTCAGAGTATATATAGATAAGAGCCAGAGACTATGCGCCAGCATGAAGCATTTATATGAGCTTTTATCTAAGAAGCCACCATATCAGGTAGGAGATGAGGTTGAGGCCAGGATATATGAGTTCGGTCATGACTTCGGTACATTTGTGGCATTAGAGGATACTTATTCGGCTATGATTCCTCGACATGAGGATACTAGCAATTATCATGTAGGTGATGTACTTATGGTACGTATCACCGGTATTAAGGAGGATGGTAAGTGTGACGTCACCATCCGAGATAAGGCATACATCCAGATGGATGAGGATGCTTTAGCACTTCTTGATTTAATAGATAGCTATGCTGGAGTACTTCCTTTTTCAGAGAAAGCATCACCAGAAGTTATAAAAAGAGAGACTGGTCTTTCCAAAGCAGCTTTCAAGCGTGCTATCGGAAGACTGTATAAGGAGAGGAAGATTTCCTTAAACGACGGCAAGATTAGAAGAATCTAGGAGGTAATACTTATGAAAAACGTTATCGCAACAACAGCTGCACCAGCAGCAATCGGACCTTATTCACAGGCAATTGAAGTCAATGGAATGGTTTACACATCTGGTATTATTCCAGTTGATCCAGCCACAGGCGTTATTCCTGAGGGAGCAGCAGCTCAGGCTGATAGAGTGTTTAAGAGTATGAGTGCACTTTTAGAATCTGCAGGTTCATCTATGGCTAATGTAGTTAAGACTACAGTTTTCATTAAGAATATGGATGATTTCGCAGCAATCAATGAAGTATACGCTAAGTATTTTCCAGAGCCTTTCCCAGCTCGTTCATGCATCGAGGTTGCTCGTATTCCTAAGGATGTTCTCTTGGAAGCAGAGGCAATTGCAATTAAGTAATTAAGCGGAGAATTATATGATTTATGATGTTATTGTTATCGGCTCTGGTCCAGCTGGACTGGCAGCCGGTATATACGGTAAGAGAGCAGGATATAATATCCTGATACTAGATACCAGTTCCATAAGTGGAGGCCAGATTCTAAACACCTATGAGGTGGACAATTATCCAGGTATACCTGAGGTGTCTGGCACAGATTTAGCTGAGGCTATGAAGAAGCACTGTGAGAAGCTGGGCGTATCTTTTGCCAGAGGCAGAGTTACTTCTATTATAGATAATGGCGATACCAAGGAACTCACCACTAAGAAAGAGAGTTTTACAGCCAGAGCGGTTATTGTTGCCACAGGTGCTAACAATAAGAAGCTTGAGTGTCCAGGAGAGGAGGAACTTTCAGGAGTGGGCGTATCATACTGCGCTACTTGTGATGGGGCTTTCTTTAAGGATAAGGAAGTGGCAGTAGTTGGCGGAGGAGACGTGGCACTCGAGGATGCTATATACCTGGCACGTTTCTGTAGCAAGGTATATGTTATTCATCGACGTGACGAGTTCAGAGGTTCGGCTATTCTTCAGAAGCAGCTTATGGCCATCGATAACATTCAGATCATTTATGACACAGTAGTAGATTCAATTAATGGAACTGATTCAGTAGAGTCTCTTCTTATTAATAATCTCAAGACTGGTGAGAATAGTACACTTAAGGTTGATGGTATTTTTATTGCTGTAGGCACAGTACCTAATACAGGTTCCATCAAGGGCCTTCCGGACATGGATGGCAGGGGTTATATCATAGCAGATGAGACCGGTAGCACATCCATCCCTGGCATATTTGCAGCAGGCGATGTTAGGACCAAGCAGCTTAGACAGGTTATTACTGCTACAGCAGACGGGGCTAATGCTATTACATCTATTACAAATTATTTTACAAATAAATAATTTACTAAAATATTACAAACTAGGCGTTTAATACTATACTAGTGAAGCCTTGTTTAAAACTGACTTGACACTGAGACCATTAGATTATATAATGACATCAGTTGTAATAAGTTTGTAACAATTCGGAGGTTTTATTACATAATGAATATAAAATGGACTAAGGCTGTTAGTTATACACTTGCTGCTTGCGCTGTTGTTTCCAGCCTGGCACTTAGTGCTGATGCTTCTAATGCCACTTCTGGTGTTAGTGCATTATCTAGCACTACAGGTGTTCTTGAGACTACCAATTACACAGCATTTGCAGGTGCGCAGCTTTCAGTTAATGATATGATGGCTAATGCTAATATTATCGCAGCTGAGTCACAGCTTGCAGATAACGGAGCAGAGGCAGTTTCCACATCGGATAATCCATACGCTAATGTAGCAATCGCTCAGGTTGATAATTACGTATATATCCGTGAGGATGCATCAGCAGATAGTGAGTATGTTGGTAAGTTATATAACAATTCCGCTGCTACAGTTTCAGAGACTGTTGAGAAGGAAGATGGTACATGGCTTAAGATTACATCAGGTGATGTTACAGGATATGTTAAGAGTGAGTATGTTGTTCAGGGTAATGAGGAGCTTGCTAAGGAAGTTTCTAGACGTCTTGCAACAGTTACTACTACTACTCTTTATGTACGAGAGGAAGCATCTACAGATTCTAGTGTAATCGATCTACTTCCAGTAGGTGATGACCTTACAGTTATTGATGAGTCTATGGTAGATTCAGGTTGGGTTAAGGTTACATGTAATGCTGGTGAGGGTTATGTTAGTACTGATTATGTTAATCTTTCTACTGACTTCACAGTTGCAGAATCTAAGAATGCAGAGATTGCACGTTTAGCTAAGGAAGAGGAAGAGAAGGAAGCAGCTAAGAAGGCCGCTGAGAAAGCTACTCAGGCAGCAGCTGCTGTTGAGAAGGCTAATGAGTCTTCATCATCTTCATCTAGCAAGTCATATTCAGCTCCATCTGGTTCAGATGGAAGTGCTGTTGTTAATTATGGTTCTCAGTTTGTTGGTAATCCATATGTATATGGTGGATCATCACTTACTAATGGAACTGATTGCTCTGGATTCGTAATGAGTGTTTATTCAGCATTTGGTGTTAATCTACCTCATTCATCTAGTGCACTTCGTAGCGTTGGATACGGCGTATCATATGATGAGATGCAGCCTGGCGATATTGTATGTTACTCAGGTCACGTAGGTATCTATGCTGGTAATGGTACATTACTTCATGCATCTACTTACAGAACTGGTATTACATATTCTAATGTTAATTACAAGAACATCCTTGCTATCAGAAGAATATTCTAAGAGTTCATTGTTTAGGCACCGCGATGCGGTGCCTATTTTTAGTTTATAGCTCATTTGCAGTTAGGACATGGATTAATTATACTTGAGTTATTCGAAAGTATCGGGTAGGATTTTATATTAAAAAAGGTAATATTAATTATATTATTACAGAAATTGTCTGAAAATAATATTTTGGCTCCAGGGATAATTCAGAGAAATAATGCACAAAAACATTATTAATTAAAATGAGATATAATTTAGAAGATTTTGAAAATGAAACATTTTTTCAACAAATCTTCACAAAATCAACACGTAAAAACGGACTTGTAAACCATTTATCCACTTTATCCACAAGAATTGTGAAGTAAATGGAAAAGTTATCCACAATTTGAATGAACATCTGTTTTGTCCTAAATCAACAAAAGTTGTAAAAATGCTAAAATAACTTGACTTTAGAGCTGAATATATATTTTCTGATATCAGTGTCTATTATCAGACAATTATTCGAGTTGAGTCAGAGTTCACGAAAGCTCCACAATAAGCACTATAATTTAATACTTGTGAATTTGCATAAATAAATAGAAGATAACTATTTCATTTTTTGGTAATTTATATTAGAATGAACATAAGTTATGTGAATTTGTATGCAAAAATGTGTTTTTGCATTGTTAATATTGCATAGTTAATCAGGAGGTACGACCAATGATTTCTAATCAAATCATGCAAAATACAATAGAAGGCTTACATCAGCTGACTAAGATAGATTTGGCAGTTACGGATTCAGATGGTGTTGTGTGCGCTTCTACATTTAATGATACTGCTCAGTTTGCAGATGCTATATCGGGCTTTGCTGCATCAGAGGCAGATAGTCAGGTGGCATTAGGTTATCATTTCTTCAAGGTGTTTGATGACCAGCAGCTGGAGTTCGTAATCTTAGCTAAGGGTGATGATGAGGAAGCATCTACAGTTGGTAAGATTGCTGCTTTCCATATCCAGGAGCTTATGATTGCATATAAGGAGCGTTTCGATAAGGATAACTTTATCAAGAACTTATTGCTTGATAACCTTCTTCTTGTGGATATCTATAATCGTTCTAAGAAGCTTCATGTTGATATTAATGCACGAAGAGTCGTTATGATTGTTGAGGTGGGTCCAGATAAGGATGGAGATGAGCTTGATAGAGTTCGCTCTGTATTTGGAGGCAAGGCTAAGGATTTTGTTACAGCAGTTGATGAGCATAATATCATCGTTGTCAAGGAATTAGGCGAGAATGATACATATGAGGATATTGATAAGATTGCTGCTGTTATTATCGATGCATTCCATGATAAGGATGCTAGGAAGATCAGAGTATCTTATGGTACTGTAGTAGGAGAGATTAAGGAAGTATCACGCTCATATAAGGAAGCTTCCATGGCAATGGATGTCGGTAAGATTTTCTTTAGCGAGCAGAAGATTATTGCTTACTCAGCTCTTGGAATTGGTCGTCTTATTTATCAGCTTCCTATTCCACTTTGCAAGATGTTTATCTCAGAGATATTTGATAACAAGTCGCCAGATGATTTCGATGAGGAGACTCTTACCACAATTGACAAGTTCTTTGAGAATAGCTTGAATGTATCCGAGACATCTAGACAGCTTTATATCCACAGGAATACTTTGGTATATAGATTGGATAAGCTAGAGAAGAGTACAGGACTAGATTTACGTGTATTCGAGGATGCAATCACTTTCAAAATCGCACTCATGGTAGTAAAATACATGAAGTACATGGAAGATGAGAAATTCTAAGCAATCTTAGTTATATAGAAATGAGGTATTTAGATTGATACGATTAGATCATGTTAGTAAGTCGTATGAGGCTGGCAAGCCTGCACTTGAGGATGTGACTATACACATTGATCCAGGTGAGTTTGTATTTGTTGTTGGAGACAGTGGTTCTGGTAAGTCTACTCTTATCAGATTATTGCTTAAGGAATTAGAGCCTACTAAGGGCAAGATTTATATCAACGGTCAGGATCTTAAGAAGGTTACTCATAAGAAGGTCCCTAAGTATCGTAGGAATGTTGGAGTAGTATTCCAGAATTTCAGACTTCTTCCTGATAGGAATGTATATGAGAATGTTGCATTTGCTATGAAGGTAGTAGAGTCATCTAATAGAGAGATCAAGCAGAAGGTACCAACCATGCTTTCTCTTGTTGGTCTTGCGGCCAAATATAAGTCTCGTCCTAGCCAATTATCAGGTGGTGAGCAGCAGCGTGTTGCCATTGCCAGAGCTTTGGTTAACGAGCCTAAGATCATCCTTGCAGATGAGCCTACAGGTAATCTCGATAGTGATAACACATGGGAAATCATGCGCCTTTTGGATGAGATTAATCAGAGAGGCACCACAGTAGTGGTTGTTACTCACAATATGGAGATTGTTAGAACTATGAAGAAGAGAGTTATCACCATCAAGAATGGCGTGGTAGTTAGCGATGTTGGAGGTGATGACTATGAAGATTAGTACTCATATTTACAACATCGGACAGGGACTTAAGAATGTCTGGAGGAATAAGATGTTCTCACTGGCGTCAATAGCAACAATGACCGCCTGTATTTTTTTGTTCGGAATCTTTTATTCCCTGGGAACTAACTTCCAGCAGATGGTTAAGACTGCTGAGGAGGGAGTAGCTGTTACAGTCTTCTTTGATGAGGGCATTTCCCAGGCACGTATTGATGAGATTGGTCAGGAGATATCTAAGCGTCCTGAGGTCTCTAACTATGATTTTATTTCAGCTGATGAGGCGTGGGCTACATATCAGGAGGAGTACTTTGGTGGCAATCCTGATTTGGCTGCTGGATTTGCTGATGACAATCCGCTTGCTAATTCAGCTAATTATGAGATATATCTCAGCGATGTATCTATGCAGTCTACCTTAGTATCTTTTCTTGAGGGATTAGATGGTGTTCGTCAGGTTAACAAGTCAGAGGTAGCAGCTAAGACACTTACAGATATTAATAGTGCAATTACAATTGTTTCTATGGCCATTGTCATTATTCTTCTTGCTGTATCAGTATTCTTGATTAGCAACACTGTAATGGTAGGTATTTCTGTACGTCGTGAGGAGATAGCCATCATGAAGCTCATTGGTGCGAAAGACGCATTCGTACGACAGCCATTCGTGGTGGAGGGTGTATTCATTGGACTGATAGGTTCAGCGATACCACTTGTTCTTCTATACTTTATATATGAGAAAGTTATTGAGTATGCAGCTTCGGAATTCAATTTCCTTAGCAATATGGTTTCATTCATTCCAGTTGAGACTATATTTAAGACTCTAGTTCCAATTTCACTTATTCTTGGTATTGGAATTGGCTGGTTTGGATCCAGAGTGACCTTGCATAAGCATTTAAGAGTTTAGTATAATATGCTCAATTTAGGGAGTGCCTTGGCTTTGCTAAGGCACTTTCGTCGATATAGACAGAAAGGCTATGATATGAATACAGATTACGAATCCTATATTAATCCTGAGCCAGCCAATGTGCCTAAGCGTAGCAAATGGCCTTTGGCGATTGCCACACTTCTAGGCATACTACTAGGAGCGGCTATTACTATTATTACTATATTGGTAATAGTCTCCACCAGGAACAGACAGATTACTAATGACTCTGAAGAAGTCATGGATGCGATAGAGAATGACTCACTTGAAGAGGCTACTGAGTACCTCGGCGGAGATTCTAGTAGTAAATTAGAGATGCTTATCTACATCATTGAGAATTACTATTATCAGGATGTGGAGGATCAGACACTTGTTGATGGTGTATATGCTGGATTAATTGATAGCTTGGGAGATCCTTATTCTGAGTACTATACAGCAGAAGAGTACGAGGACCTCATGACTACTCTCACAGGTAACTATGCAGGCATCGGTGCTCTGCTTCAGAAGAATGCCGAGACAGGAGAGGTAGCAATTACAAAAGTATACGAGGATACCCCTGCTGAGGAATCAGGATTGAAAGAAGGAGATTTGATTGTCTCTGCAGATGGATACATTGCCACTGATGAGGATTTAGATGTGTTCGTTCAGCATATCAGAGGCGAGGAAGGCACTGATGTGGAGCTCGTTATTTTCCGTGATGGAGAGGAGAGCACCGTTACATGCACCAGAGCATCTATTACTACACCTACAGTTGAGCATCAGATGCTCTCTGGGAATGTGGGATATATTGCAGTATCACAGTTTACAGAAGGTACCTATGACGACTTCGTAAAAGCATACGAGGACTTAGAGTCTCAGGGAATGGAGTCAGTTATTTTTGATATGCGTAATAATGGAGGCGGATTGCTAGATTCTGTAGTTCAGATGCTAGATTACTTACTTCCTGATGGAACTGTAGTTTATACAATGGATAAGCAGGGAAATAGGCAGGATTACACTTCAGATGCTGCTAATTATAAGTCTATTCCTATGACAGTTCTTGTGAATGGTAACACCGCATCGGCGGCTGAGATATTTACAGGTGCAATTAGAGATTTCGATTATGGTACTATAATTGGTACTCAGACATTTGGTAAAGGAATTGTGCAATCCACCATTCCACT
Organism: Pseudobutyrivibrio sp.; assembly: GCA_024691465.1. The sequence continues at coordinate 27,578 of JAILNO010000115.1, forward strand.
TTCTGATGGTTCAGCTGTGAAGCTTACCACTCAGACTTATTACACTCCTAGTGGTGAGTGTATCCATGGTACAGGAATCGCTCCTGACGAAGAGCTCGAGTATGAGTTCTTAGGTGGCGAGGATGATGAGTATAGTGTAGATTTAGATAATCAGATTCAGAAGGCTCTAGAGATATTAGGAGCTAACTAATCTATAGTTGATTTTTGAAAAGAGGTGATTTCGTGATAGAGCTTGAACAGTTCAAACAGCGCTTAATTGCGCAGAAGAATTCTATGACGGAAGTGAGGGATTCACTTTGACGTCGCAGCTAAGAAAGCTCGTATAGAGGAGCTTGAAAGAGAGATGGAGGCTCCTGATTTCTGGACAGATGCCACAGCATCTACAGCCAAAATGAAGGAACTTAAGTCTATGAAGGACGACGTAACTGTCATAGATAAGCTTGAGGACTTATATAAAGAAATAGAAGACTACATTGATTTAGGTAATGAGGAAGAGGATCAGGAGATTGTAGATACAGTTGCTCTTTTAATAGAAGAGTTTGAGGATTCTCTTGAGAAGCTTAGGATGAAGACTCTCCTTTCTGGGGAATACGATGCAGATAGTGCCATCGTAACTTTGCACTCTGGAGCAGGAGGAGTAGAAGCCTGCGATTGGGTTCAGATGTTATACCGTATGTACACCAGATGGGCTTCAGATGAAGGATTTGCCGTGGAAGAGCTCGACTTCCTAGAGGGCGATGAAGCAGGCATTAAGTCTGTTACATTCCAGGTCAATGGTGAGAATGCATACGGTTATCTCAAGTCTGAGAAGGGTATCCACCGCTTGGTAAGGATTTCGCCTTTTAATGCCCAGGGCAAGAGACAGACATCCTTTGCATCCTGCGATGTTATGCCAGATATTGAAGAGGATGTGGATGTGGAGATAAGAGATGAGGATATCCGCATTGATACATATCGCTCATCAGGTGCAGGTGGTCAGCATATTAACAAGACCAGCTCCGCCATCAGAATTACCCACTTCCCTACAGGCATAGTAGTTACTTGCCAGAATGAGCGAAGCCAGCACATGAATAAGGACAAGGCTATGCAGATGCTCAAGACCAAGTTACTTCTTCTCAAGCAGGAGGAGAATGCAGCCAAGGCCAGTGGCATCAGGGGCGAGGTGTCCGACATAGGCTGGGGTAATCAGATTCGCTCTTATGTCCTGCAGCCATATACTATGGTTAAGGATCTGCGTACAGGAGAGGAGACTGGCAATACAGATGCTGTCCTTGACGGCAAAGTTACGCCATTCATGAATGCATATTTAAAATGGCTCAGTTTAGGCTGTCCTGACCGAGGGGCGCAGGATTCGGAATAATTTAGCTTATTAAATCTTGACTGAATTCTAATTCTAAATAATTGAATATTTATCACAAAATAAACTTGAAATAGGTAGTACTTTAATGTTATTATCTTCTGAGCGTGTACAAATGTTTTTGTACTAAAGACACTTACGGAGGAATTATGGCAGAGAAGACTACCTATTTTGTTTTAAAAGAAAAGGCTGTACCTGAGGTATTGCTCAAGGTTGTGGCAGCCAAGAAGCTTATAGCTACTGGCAAGTGCGAATCTGTTCAGGATGCAACTGAGAAGGTAGGCATTAGCCGTAGCTCTTTTTATAAGTATAAGGATGACATATTCCCATTCCATGAGGACACCAAAGGGAAGACGGTGAATATGGTTATCCAGTTGGAGGATGAGCCAGGATTATTATCAAGTGTGTTAGATTCGATGGCCCATTCTCATGTTAATATACTTACTATACATCAGACAGTACCTGTTGGAGGTTTTGCGACACTCACTATCTCGGTGGATGTCCTTGAGGATTCAGGCGACTTCTCTGATCTTGTAAGTACTATTGAAGGAATTGATGGTGTCCATTACGTAAAAATATTAGCAAGGGAGTGACAACATGAAAGTAGCAATTATGGGTTACGGAACTATAGGTTCCGGTGTGGCAAAGGTTCTTGATACTAATAAGGACGTTCTTAAGGATAGAATTGGTGAGGCTCTCGAGCTTAAGTATATCTTGGATTTAAGAGATTTTCCTGGGGATCCACATGAGGATTGTTTTGTAAAAGATTACAAAGATATCGTCAATGATAAAGAAGTTAAGATTGTTGTTGAGACAATGGGCGGTGTAGAGCCAGCCTTTACATTTGTAAAAGCTATGCTTGAGTCAGGCAAGTCAGTTACTACTTCTAACAAGGCACTTGTAGCAGACAAGGGTGCGGAGCTTATGAAGATTGCTGCTGAGCATGATGTGAACTTTGTATTTGAGGCAGCTGTAGGCGGTGGTATTCCTATTATCAGAACACTTACAGCATGTCTTACAGGTGATGTTATTGAGGAGATTTCAGCAATCTGTAATGGTACTACCAATTACATGCTTACCAATATGGAGCAGTTTGGTAGTGAGTATGACCAGATTCTTGCTGAGGCTCAGTCTTTAGGCTATGCAGAGAAGGATCCTACAGCTGATGTAGAGGGTTATGATAGCTGCAGGAAGATAGCAATTCTTACTTCTCTTGTATCAGGCAAGAATGTTGACTATCAGGATATTCCTACAGAAGGAATCAGCAAGATTTCATCTACAGATTTTAAGTATGCTAAGGAAATGGGCTACAGTATTAAGCTTATTGCCAAGGCTACTAAGTGTGGCGATACATACACATGTAGAGTAGCTCCATATCTAGTTAAACCAGATCAGATGCTTTATCATGTGGCAGGTGTTATGAATGCAGTATCTGTCAGAGGTAATATGCTAGGAGAGTCTATGTACTACGGAGCAGGTGCAGGTGCCCTTCCTACAGCTTCAGCGGTAGTGGGTGATATGGTGTTCTTAGCTAGGAATACTCAGCGTCCTGTTCAGATTGGATGGTCTGAGACTAAGCTTGCTCTGGCTAATCCAGCAGAGCAGGAATTCACATACTTTGTCAGAACTTCTGCAGCTCAGTCTGATATTGAGAATGAGTTTGGTAAGGTTAAGTATGCAGCTCTTGACTTAGATGATGAGACAGGATTTGTTACATCTAAGATGACAGAGGCGGAATTCAACGAGCGCAAGAATGCACTTGGCGGAATTATTTCAGTAATTAGATTCTATTAATCGGCATAATATTAGGAGAGAAGAAATGTTTGTTACTTGCTTAGACTTGGAAGGTGTATTGGTACCAGAGATTTGGATTGCTTTTGCTGAGGCTTCAGGTATTCCTGAGCTTAAGAAGACTACTAGAGATGAGCCAGATTACGATAAGCTCATGAACTATCGTATCGGCATACTTAAGGAACATGGTCTTGGCCTTAAGGAGATTCAGGCAACTATTGCTAAGATTGATCCACTTCCTGGAGCTAAGGAATTTTTAGATAAGCTTAGAGCACAGGGGCAGGTTATTATTATCAGTGATACATTTTCACAATTCGCAGGTCCTTTAATGGAGAAACTTGGTATGCCTACTATCTTCTGTAATGAATTGGTAGTTGCAGATGATGGAGAGATTACAGGTTTCAAGATGCGTTGTGATAAGAGCAAGCTCACTACAGTCAGAGCTCTACAGTCTTGCGGATTCGAGACAATTGCAAGCGGTGATAGCTTCAATGATCTTGCAATGATTGAGGCATCTAAGGCAGGATTCCTATTCCGCACTACAGATGCTATCAAGAAGGACTATCCACAGTATCCAGCTTTTGAAGAGTACGATGACTTATATAATGCCATTGTAGAAGCGCAGAAATAACATATCGGGCACGATTTGAAAATAATTATCAAATCGTGCTCTTTTTTTATGAATATTTGCCAGATAACGATTACGTTTGTACAAATTCACCTTAATAAAAGATTAAAAAAGCTGATAAGATAGCAATATTTACTAGTTTGTTAAATATCAAACAACAGCAAGAATAGTATATTTTGTCTATATAATGTCAAAAATGTGAAAAAAATATGTTGAAAATACCACAAGGTTATATTATTATGAATATACAAAGTTAATAAATGCCCGTGAGAGAAGAGAATGTGGCTGCGACGAGAGTAGATAACTCTTGAATGTTTAGGCCTGTTCTTTTTTTGTGCCTAAATAAGGGTGATGGGTATCTAAAGGAGTATAGATAATGCATAGAGAGTTTATCGAGAAGCTGGAAGTTAATCCAGTTATTGCAGCCATTAAAGACGACAAGGGTTTAGCAGATGCCATCGATACTGATTGCGAAATCATATTCATTCTTTATGGAGATGTATGCACTATTTCGGATATAGTGCATCGCATCAAATCCGTTGGTAAAATCGCCATGGTTCATATAGACCTAATCACAGGTCTTAATAACACCAAGGAAATCTCAGTCGACTTTATTAAAAACAATACCGAGGCTGATGGTATTATAACTACCAAAGGTAATCTGATCGGACGGGCGAAGGAGTTGGGACTATACACTGTGCTTAGATATTTTGTCATTGACAGTATGGCTCTTGTGAACATAGAGAAGCAGGATCGCCATGGTATATCTCAGCCAGATGTCATCGAAATCTTGCCAGGTATTCTTTTACCTAAGATTATCAAGCGAGTGAATGAAGTCAGTCGCGTGCCTGTTTTAGCGGGCGGGCTCGTAGCTGATAGGGATGATGTGATGAATGCACTTAATAATGGGGTGCTGGCCGTATCAACCACTAATGAGGATGTATGGCAGCTTTAAGAGCATTCTCCCTACTCCGTACACTAGCCAATGCCGAGAGGCAATAGAAAAAGGAGGAGAAATAATGGCTAAATACGTAATGGCTCTAGATGCCGGAACAACAAGTAACAGATGTATCCTTTTCAATGAAAAAGGTGAGATGTGCTCTGTTGCACAGAAGGAATTTACACAGTATTTTCCTCAGCCAGGTTGGGTTGAGCATGATGCCAATGAGATTTGGCAGACTCAGCTTTCTGTAGCTCGTGAGGCTATGAGAAAGGTTGGAGCAACAGCGGAAGACATTGCTGCAATCGGAATCACTAACCAGCGTGAGACAGTTATCGTTTGGGACAGAGCTACTGGACAGCCTATCCATCATGCAATTGTTTGGCAGTGCCGTCGTACTGCAGACTTTGCAGAGCAGATGAAGGGCAAGATTCCTGGAATTGTTGAGAAGTTCCAGCAGAAGACAGGTCTTAAGTTTGATCCTTACTTCTCAGGTACTAAGATCCGTTGGATCCTCGACAATGTTGAGGGTGCTAGAGAAAGAGCTGAGAAAGGCGAGCTTTGCTTCGGTACTGTAGATTCATGGTTAATCTACAAGCTTACTAAGGGCAAGGTACATGTTACAGACTACTCTAACGCTTCTAGAACATTATTATTTAACATCAACACTCTTGAGTGGGATGATGAGCTATGTCAGATTCTTGAGATTCCTAAGAGCATGCTTCCAGAGGCTAAGCCTTCTAGCTGCATCTATGGCGAATCTGATCCAGAGTTCTTCGGAGGTCCAATCCGTATCGCAGGTGCTGCTGGTGATCAGCAAGCTGCATTATTTGGACAGACATGTTACAACGAGGGTGAAGCTAAGAACACATATGGAACAGGCTGCTTCATGCTTATGAATACTGGTGAGAAGCCAATCTTCTCTAAGAATGATCTTCTTACAACCATCGCTTGGGGATTAGATGGTAAGGTTACATACGCACTTGAAGGTTCTGTATATGTTGCTGGTGCTGCTATTCAGTGGCTTCGTGATGAAGTTAAGTTAGTAGATTCTTCACCAGATTCAGAGTACTTTGCTACTCGCGTAAAAGATACTAATGGTTGCTATGTAGTACCTGCATTTACAGGTCTCGGTGCTCCATATTGGGATCCATACGCTAGAGGAGCTATCACAGGTCTTACCCGTGGTGTTAATAAGTATCATATTATTAGAGCTACTCTTGAATCACTTGCATATCAGACATACGATGTACTACATGCTATGGAGCTTGACTCAGGAAAGCATCTTGCATCACTTAAGGTTGACGGTGGCGCATCTAACAACAACTTCCTGATGCAGTTCCAGTCAGATATTATTAACACTAATGTACTTCGTCCTAGCTGCGTAGAGACTACAGCTATGGGTGCTGCATATCTTGCAGGTCTTGCAGTTGGCTACTGGAAGAGCAAGGAAGATGTTATTAAGAACTGGGCAGTTGATAAGGAGTTCAAGCCTGAGATGACAGATGATACACGTACAGCTTGTATCAAGGGTTGGTCACAGGCAGTTGCAGCTACAAGAGGCTGGGCAAAGGAATAAGTTATAAGGATTTAGCAGGGCTATCAGCTTTTGCTAAAGCTGGGTAGCCCTGAATGGAGAAAATGGTTTTTATAAATTATTTACTTTAGAAGGGGGTAATAATATGTCAGTTTATGTTGGCGAGTTTATCGGTACAATATTACTTGTACTACTTGGAGACGGTGTATGTTGTAATGTTAACTTAGAGAAGTCTGGCTTTAAGGGCGGTGGAGCAGTCCACATCCTTATTGGTTGGGGTATGGCAGTTATGGTTCCTGCATTTGCTATGAGTAGATGTGTACATTGTACATCTGCATTCAACCCAGCAGTTACAATAGGTCTTGCTCTTAGAACAGGTGACTGGAGCACAGTTGGCGGTCAGATTGTTGCTCAGATGCTTGGCGGTTTCGTAGGAGCTGCTATCCTTATGGTTCTTTATCATGATCACATCAAGGCTACAGCTGATGACGATGTAGTTAGAGGATGCTTCTGTACAGCACCTTCTATTCCAAACACAGGTCTTAATTTCCTCTCTGAGTTTGTAGCTACATTCGTACTTGTATTTACACTTGCACTTATTCCTGGAGCAGCTGGTGAGTCAGCAGTTTCATGGGTACTTGTATATGGCGTTATCGTAGCTTGCGGTGCTTCATTTGGCGGTCTTACAGGATACGCAATGAATGCAGCAAGAGATACTGCTCCTCGTATTGCATATATGCTTCTTGCTCCTGATTTTGGTAAGAAGAATGCAAATTGGGGATATGGATGGATTCCACTAGTAGCACCTATCTGTGGCGGCGTTGTTGCATCACTTCTTTACAATGCTCTTATGGCAGCACAGTTGATAGGTTAATTAGAGATCTATTTATAATAATTTCAGTATTCAATACTGGAACCATTTAAAACTGAACTATTGTATACACTGAGGATTGGAGTCGGTATTGAACGCATGATGAGATGCGTCTAATTGCCGACTCCATTTTCATTGTAAATATAATTTGAGTAGGAGATAAAACTATGTTATACGATGTCATAATCATAGGCGCAGGCGTTTCTGGCAGCGCTATTGCGAGAGAGCTTTCACGATATGAGGCAAATGTCTGTGTTCTAGAAAAATGTGAAGATGTTTGTGAAGGAACATCTAAGGCTAACTCAGCAATTGTACATGCAGGCTTCGACGCACCTGCAGGCTCACTTATGGCCAAACTTAATGTACGCGGAAATGAAATGATGGAAGACCTCTGCCGAGATTTAGATATCCCGTTTAAGAGAAATGGTTCCATGGTTGTCTGCATACATAAGGAGGCTCTGCCTGGACTTCAGGACCTCTATGATAGAGGTATTAAGAACGGGGTGAAGGACATGCAGATCCTTAGCAGAGAGGAGGCTCTTGAGTTAGAGCCTAACCTTTCAGACAATGTAGAAGGAGCATTACTGGCTAAGACAGGTGGTATTATCTGTCCATTCAAACTTAATATAGCAATGGCGGAGAATGCCAATGTAAACGGAGTAGATTTCAGATTTAACACAGCGGTTGAAGATATTAAATGTGATGAAGATGGATTATGGCATATTCGTACAAACAATGGAGAATATGTAACTAGATATGTTGTTAATGCAGCAGGAGTTCACTCAGGTGAGATTCACAATATGGTTAGTGCACCTGATGACAAGATTGAGATTATCCCTCGTCGAGGAGACTACTGTCTATTAGATAAGGAAGTAGGAAATCATGTTAGTCATACTATTTTCCCACAGCCTACTAACCTTGGTAAGGGCGTACTTGTATCACCTACTGTTCATGGCAACCTTATCGTGGGACCTACTGCTATTGATATTGAGGACAAAGAAGGAACTAATACAACAGCAGAAGGAATTGGAGATTTAATTGCAAAAGCTAACGATCATGTTAAGAACTTGCCAATGAGAAAGGTAATTACATCCTTTGCAGGCTTACGTGCTCACGAACAGCGTCACGAATTTATTATCGGTGAAGTAGCTGGAGCACCTCATTTTATTGATTGTGCAGCAATCGAATCACCAGGCTTAACATCCAGCCCAGCAATAGGCGAGATGGTAGGTAATATGTTGAAAGATATGATGGGGCTTTCTAACAAGGCTAATTGGATTAGCACTAGAAAGGACGTAATGAACCCAGCAGATCTTTCCGTTGAAGAAAGAAATGAATTAATTAAGAAGAATCCAGCTTATGGAAATATTATTTGCAGATGTGAGTCTATTTCAGAAGGAGAAATCTTAGATGCCATTCATAGACCTCTAGGTGCTCGCTCATTAGATGGAGTTAAGAGAAGAACTAGAGCTGGTATGGGTAGATGCCAGGCAGGTTTCTGCTCACCTAAGACAATGGAAATTCTTCACAGAGAATTAGGTCTTCCTTATGAGGACATTACTAAGAGTGGAGGACGCTCAAATATCGTTATTGAGCGCACCAAGAATCAGAAGGGAGGCAACAAATAATGACTAATTATGACATTGTAATTGTGGGTGGTGGCCCAGCAGGACTTGCAGCTGCGACAGCAGCAAGACAAGCAGGTGTTGAGAAGATTCTTATTCTTGAAAGAGACAAGGAGCTAGGCGGTATTCTTAATCAGTGTATCCATAATGGATTTGGCCTTCATACTTTTAAGGAGGAGCTGACAGGCCCTGAGTATGCGTACCGTTTTATAGAAAAAGTACTAGATGCCAAGATTGAGTATAAGCTCAATACAATGGTAATGGATATCTCCAGCGACAGAGTGGTTACAGCTATGAGCCGTGAGGATGGCATGTATCAGATTAAGGCTGGCGCTGTAATACTTGCTATGGGATGTAGAGAGCGTCCTAGAGGAGCTCTTAATATTCCAGGCTATAGACCTGCAGGTATATTCTCAGCAGGTACAGCTCAGCGACTTGTCAATATTGAGGGCTACATGCCTGGTAGAGAGGTAGTTATATTAGGTTCTGGAGATATCGGACTTATTATGGCTCGTCGTATGACACTTGAGGGGGCTAAGGTCAAGGTTGTGGCAGAGCTGATGCCATATTCAGGAGGATTAAAGAGAAATATTGTACAGTGCCTTGATGACTTCGGTATTCCTCTTAAGCTTAGCCATACAGTAGTTGATATAGAGGGCAAAGAGCATCTTTCAGCTGTAACAATTGCAGCAGTTGATAACAAGGGTAAGCCAATCCCAGGTACTGAGGAGCGCTATACTTGCGATACTTTGTTACTTTCTTGCGGACTTATTCCTGAGAATGAGCTGTCTAGAAATGCTGGAGTTGAGATGAGCCCTATCACCAGTGGCCCAGTAGTTAATGAGTCACTTGAAACTAATATCCCAGGTGTATTCGCTTGCGGCAATGTCCTTCACGTGCATGATCTGGTTGACTATGTATCTGAAGAGGCAGCCAGAGCAGGAGAGAATGCAGCCAAGTATGTTAAGGGTGAGCTTCCTAAGGATAGCGACAGCGTCATAGAGATAGTTGCCACAGAGGGAGCTAGATACACAGTTCCATCTACTATTGATGCAGGAAGAATGGACGATAAGCTTACAGTTCGATTCCGCGTAGGTGCAGTTTATAAAGATTCATACGTCAGCGTATATTTTGACGACGAGAGAGTTATGCACAACAAGAAACGAATTATGGCTCCAGGAGAGATGGAGCAGGTAATACTTCTCAAGTCTAAGCTTGCTGAGAAGCCAGATCTTAAGAAGATTACTGTTAAAATTGAAGCAGAGTAATAATCGTGCATTGTAATAGGAGGCAGACAATGGAAAAAAGAGAACTAACATGTATCGGCTGCCCAATGGGTTGCCAAATCACAGTTGAGATGGAGGCAGGGGAAGTAGTTTCAGTTACTGGCAATACCTGCGCTATCGGAGATAAGTATGCAAGGAATGAGGTCACCCACCCAGAGCGAACAGTTACCTCTACAGCAATTATCCTCGGTGGCGATAAGCCTAGAGTTTCTGTTAAGACTAAGAGCAATATTCCTAAGGACAAAATTGACGATGTCATGAAAGAGATTGATGCAGCAGTCATGAAAGCACCTATCCATATCGGAGATGTAGTCGTCAAGGATGTGTGTGGAACGGGAGTAGATGTGGTTGCAACTAGAAATGTAGAGGCGGTATAATTCCTTTTTGGCAAGTGGTATTCAGCGGGGATACCACTTGCTTTTTTATGCCTAAATTGAATATACTTAACTAGATTATAAATTTAGGAGTTACGAAATGGATATTACTAAACAGATTGCATCTGAACTTGCAGTTAAGAATTCGCAGGTGGATGCTGCTATTAAGCTTTTAGATGAGGGGAATACAGTCCCATTTATTTCTCGATACAGAAAGGAAGCTACAGGAGGCCTCAATGATGAGCAGCTTCGTACACTTTCTGAGCGATTAACGTATTTACGTAATCTTGAGGAGAAGAAGGCTACATGCCTTGCATCTATTGAGGAGCAGGGACTTCTCACAGACGAGCTCAAGCAGGCGATTATGGAAGCTACCACTCAGGTGGCTGTTGATGATTTGTATAGACCTTACAGACCTAAGCGCCGCACCAGAGCTACCATTGCTAAGGAAAAGGGACTAGAGCCACTAGCTAATATCATCATTTTACAGATGACAGATAAGTCTCTTGAGGCTGAGGCTCAGGCTTTTATCGATGCTGATAAGGGTGTGGAGTCTGCGGAGGACGCTATTGCAGGAGCATGTGATATCATTGCTGAATCTATTTCTGATGATGCTGATTATCGTACCTGGATTAGAGAGAAGACTTTCAAAAATGGACGAATTATTTCAAAGGCTAAGGATGATAAGGCAGAGTCTGTATATGAGAATTACTATGATTATGACGAGGCTATAGCCAAGCTTCCAGGACATAGGATTCTTGCACTTAACCGTGGTGAGAAAGAGAAGATTCTCAAGGTTACCATCGAGGCTCCAGTTGAAGATATTATTAGATACTTAGAGAAGAAGGTTATCAGCAGGGACAATCCTAATACTACAGCTGCGCTTCAGGCTACAGTTGAGGACGCGTACACACGTCTGATTGCTCCTTCTATAGAGAATGAGATAAGAGGCAATCTTACAGAGATGGCTGAGGATGGTGCAATTAAGGTGTTCGGCAAGAATCTTACTCAGCTTCTTATGCAGCCACCTATTGCTGGTCGCAATGTGCTCGGTTGGGATCCTGCTTTTAGAACAGGATGTAAGATAGCTGTAGTGGATGCTACAGGTAAGGTGCTGGATACTACAGTTGTATATCCAACTGCTCCTCAGAACAAGGTTGAGGAGACTAAGAGAGTTATCAAGGCTATGATTAAGAAGTACCATGTATCGCTCATATCATTAGGCAATGGTACCGCCAGCCGCGAGTCTGAGCAGATTATTGTAGATATGCTCAAGGAGATTCCTGATAAGGTTGAGTACATCATAGTTAACGAGGCAGGTGCATCGGTATATTCTGCTAGTAAGCTTGCCACAGAGGAGTTCCCTAACTTTGATGTAGGACAGCGTTCAGCTACATCTATGGCTCGCCGTCTCCAGGATCCACTTGCAGAGCTTGTGAAGATTGACCCTAAGTCAGTCGGTGTAGGTCAGTATCAGCACGATATGAACCAGAAGAAGCTCGATGAGACCCTTGCTGGCGTAGTTGAGACTTGCGTTAATGCAGTCGGTGTAGATCTTAATACAGCTTCAGCATCATTGCTTGAGTATGTGTCAGGTATTAATAAGACATTGGCTAAGAATATTGTTTCATATAGAGAAGAGAATGGCCGTTTCAATTCCAGAGCTGAGCTTAAGAAGGTCCCTAAGTTAGGACCTAAGGCTTTTGAGCAGTGTGCTGGTTTCATGCGAATCATCGGTGGCAAGAATCCACTGGATGCCACAGCTGTTCACCCAGAGAGTTATGATGCAGCCAAGGCACTTCTTGAGAAGCTTGGATTCAATACCAGTGATATTGCAGAGGGTACTTTGAAAGATATACACAAGAGTATTAGCAATATCAAGGCTTTATCCACAGAGCTGGGCATTGGCGAGATGACACTTGAGGATATCATCAAGGAGCTTGAGAAGCCAGGTCGTGATCCTCGTGAGGATATGCCTAAGCCTATTCTTAAGAGTGATGTACTTGAGATGAAGGATCTTAAGCCAGGTATGCAGCTTAAGGGAACTGTCCGCAATGTTATTGACTTCGGTGCCTTTGTAGATATAGGCGTTCATCAGGATGGATTGGTTCATATCTCTCAGATGACAGATAGATATATTAAACACCCACTAGAGGTGGTATCAGTTGGAGATATTGTTGACGTGGAAGTACTATCCGTCGATGAGAAAAAGGGACGCATTTCCCTTACTATGAAGCTTCAATCTAAAAAGCAATAGATTCTTTATTGTAATCATATACATAAATCAATACACTAAATTGTCGTAATTGAACAAAATGTATCAATAGAAGGCAGATTATATTGACAATTATGCCCATTAATCCTATACTTCTCTTTAGTTAGAGAAAGTAACAGTTTGTTTGCTTTTTAGGAGAAATGGGTTAGAGCAAGTCGTTAGGGGTTTCGACTTGCTCTATTTTTTTGCGCAAAAGTATGATAAAATGACTAAAAATAGGGAGATTTTGGGATTATGGGACAGAATATTAAATTTAGCGTACAAATATCAGAGGATGATTTATACAAGTACAATTTACATCATGCATACACAAGCACCCAGGGGATTTTTTCAATTGTTCTCTTTGTGCTTCTTATTGCAGTGTGGGTTTTGAAGTTTCCAGATTTGTCACCTGTATATAAGGTTGCATATCCTTTAGTTGCAGTGATTTTTCTGTTCTACATACCGATGAATCTCAAGTTAAGGGTTAAGAGTCAGATGACTCAGGAGGTGTTTATGCATCCCCTTAATTACGAGCTCACAGACACCGGAGTGATTGTTAGTTCTCCAGCAGCTGATGAGCCATCAGAGCTTCCATGGGAGTATATCTATAAGATATCCACCTGGAAGGGTTACTTACTTATTTATAGCAATCGTGTCAATGCTTACATAGTTCCTATCAAGGATATTGAGGGACAGTACGATGAGGTGATTGCATATATTCAATCTCATGTTGAGGATTATAGGCTTAAGTTATAATGAAACAGATAATAGAAACTAATTCACCAGAAGAGACATTAGCCCTTGGCCATAAGCTGGCATCTGAGGCTACACCTGGTCAGGTATTTACATTGATAGGCGACCTTGGGGTAGGTAAGACAGTCTTTACTCAAGGATTTGCCACAGGACTAGATATTGATGAAGCTATTTGCAGCCCTACATTTACCATAGTTCAGGTATATGATAGTGGCAGATTGCCGTTTTATCATTTCGACGTATATCGTATAGGCGATATAGAGGAGATGGATGAGATAGGTTACGAGGATTATATATATGGAGATGGAGTCTCTCTTATAGAGTGGGCTAATCTCATTGAGGATATTTTACCGGAGAGTTACACACGAGTTACTATTGAGAAAAATCTAGAAAAAGGATTCGATTATCGCAAGATTACGGTAGAACAGATTTAAGATGAAGATATTAGGTATAGATGGCTCAGGCTTAGTTGCCTCTGTCGCTTTAATAGAAGATGATAATTTAATAGGTGAGTATACTACAGGTTATAAGAAGACTCACTCACAGACTCTGCTTCCTATGCTTGATGAACTTAGCCAGATGGTAGAGTTAGATCTTAATAGTATTGATGCCATAGCTGTTGCTGGTGGCCCGGGTTCATTCACAGGCCTTCGTATAGCTTCTGCAACTGCTAAGGGACTGGGATTATCTTTGGGATGCCCTATTGTATCAGTGCCTACAGTTGATGCTTTAGCTTTTAATCTCTGGGGCCAGTCAGGGGTTATTTGTCCTATCATGGATGCCAGGAGGGGCCAGGTATACACTGGCTTGTATTCCTTTAGTGATGATGGCTCTTTTAATGTTATTAAGGAACAGTGTGCAGTTGATTTCCATGATATTGCAAGGGATATTAATGAGCTTAAGCAGCCAGTTACTTTCCTTGGAGACGGGGTACCTGTTTTTAAGGAACTGATTTCAGAGCTTATAGAGGTTCCATATAGATTCGCGCCAGCGCACCTGAACAGGCAGCATGCGTCTTCAGTGGCTACATTAGGTGGCCTATACTATCAGGCTGGTGATTGTGACAATGCAGCAGATCATAGACCAGAGTACTTGAGACTTTCTCAGGCTGAGCGTGAGCGCTTAGAGAGGGAAGGTAAGGCTTAATGGCTTTTACATTTAGAGAGGCAGTGGAGTCCGATATAGATAGGATAGTTTCTATTGAGACGGCGTCCATGAGCAATCCCTGGACTTACAATTCTTATTTAGAGGCTGTTGATTCGGAGCATGCTTTTATATTAGTAGCAGAGGAGTCTGGTGATGTGGCAGGATTTAGTGTTTTTTACCTGACACCACCTGAGTGTGAACTGCCTGATATAGTTGTAGCTGAATCATATAGAGGCAAGGGGCTTGGCACTTTACTTTTGAATGAATCAATCCATAAGCTTGAGGCTTTGGGTATTGATACGATTTTTCTAGAGGTTAGAGAATCTAATACACCAGCCAGGGCTTTATATAATAAGATAGGATTTACTGAGATAGGCAAGCGCAAGTATTTCTACAGCAATCCTATAGAAGATGCCATTTGTATGAGTTTTAATATGGCAGATTAGATAGTTACTTGAAAGGATATATAGATGTTAGATGTATGTTTGTTGGGAACTGCAGGCATGATGCCTCTTCCTAATAGATGGCTTACGTCATGTTTGTTTAGGTTTAATGGTGAGAGTCTTTTGGTTGACTGCGGTGAAGGCACACAGGTGGCTCTCAGGGAGGCTGGGTTTTCTCCCAATCCCATTTCCATAATTTGCCTTACCCACTATCATGCTGATCATGTTAGTGGTCTACCGGGTTTCTTACTTTCCATGGGTAATTCAGATAGGACGGAGCCTGTTACCATTGTTGGTCCTAAGGGGCTTGAGCGTGTGGTTAACTCTCTTAGAGTGATTGCACCAGAGCTTCCCTTTGAGATTAGATTCCACGAGATTAGTGGAGATGATGAATGCTTTGAATTAATGGGATTTCATATCCACGCTTTCAAAGTCAACCATAATGTTTTATGCTATGGTTATACAATAGATATTCCTAGGAAGGGTAGATTCGATGTGGAGGCGGCTAAGAGCTTTGGCTTGCCTGTTAACCTATGGAATCCTCTTCAGAAGGGTAATACAGTAGAATACGAAGGTAAGACCTATTCGCCAGATATGGTTATGGGCGGGGCTCGTCGCGGACTTAGAGTTACTTATTGTACAGATACTCGTCCAACTAAATCACTTGTGTCGGCAGCTCAGGATTCGGATCTTCTTATTTGTGAGGGCATGTATGCTGAGGAAGATAAGCTTGCAAAGGCTCGTCAGAATAAGCATATGACATTTTATGAGGCTGCACATGTAGCTAAGGAAGCACAGGTACGTGAATTGTGGCTTACTCATTTCTCTCCGTCCATGACGGGACACAAGAGATATATGAAAAAGGTCTGTGAGATTTTTTCACAGGCTCAATTGGGGGAAGACGGCAAGTTTATAGAGCTTGATTTTGCGGAGGAGTAGCATGAAAAAGGTACTGCGAATAGGAATAGCGGTTATATGTATGGTTTCTCTGATTGTAGGGTACTATGCTTATTTGTCACGCCGCAATGATTCTGTTTCTGCAGATGAGAGTGTTGAGTTATCAGAGGTGCAGGCAATCATTTCTAGGAATTTTCAGAAGGATTACCCAGCCACACCTCGTGCAGTAGTTAAATGGTATAATCGAATTATTACAGCCTACTATAATGAAGAATATACTCAAGAAGAGTTAGAAAAGATGGCGGATCAGGCTAGATTCCTTATGGATGATGAGCTTCTTTCATACAATCCTAAGGATACCTATCTAGCATCTCTTTCTCTTGAGATTGAGGATTATCATAATCGTGCCAGGACTATAGTCTCTAGCACAGTTAGTGATTCGAATGAGGTTCAATATAAGACCGTCAATGGTTATGAGTGTGCATTTGTTTCCACCTATTACTTTATTAGGGAAGGAAGCTCATATACCAGGACTTACGAGGACTTCTGCTTGAGGAAGGATTCTAACGGCAATTGGAAGATTCTTACATGGAGGCTGTCCACAGAGGACGATATTAATGAATAAAGATATTAGAATTCTTGCAATAGAGAGCTCCTGCGATGAGACCGCAGCAGCTGTAGTAGTAAATGGACGAGATGTCAGAAGTAACATCATATCTACTCAGATACCTCTCCACACTCTGTACGGAGGGGTGGTTCCTGAGATTGCATCCAGAAAACACATAGAAAGAATTAATCAAGTTATTGAGCAGGCTCTTGAGGAGGCTGATATGGGTCTTGAGGATATGGACGCCATAGCAGTTACTTATGGGCCTGGACTAGTGGGCGCACTTTTGGTGGGCGTTGCTGAGGCTAAGGCTATGGCTTTTGCTACAGGCAAGCCTCTTATTGGTGTGCATCACATAGAGGGGCATATTAGCGCCAATTACATTGAGAATAAGGAACTGGAGCCACCATTTTTGTGTCTGGTAGTTTCAGGTGGACACACTCACTTAGTTAGAGTTGAGGACTATGGCAAGTATGAGATACTTGGACGCACTAGGGATGATGCTGCTGGAGAGGCCTTTGATAAGGTTGCTAGAGCTATAGGCCTTGGATATCCTGGAGGCCCTAAGATAGAGAAGGCGGCTCATGAGGGGGATCCTAACGCAATTACTTTCACCAGACCTAAGGTTTCGGACGGAGTCTACGACTTCTCATTTAGTGGTCTTAAGTCTCAGGTGCTTAATTATATCAATGGAGCCCAGATGAAGGGCGAGACTATAAATGACAAGGATATTGCAGCCTCATTCCAGCAGACTGTTATCGATACATTGTGCGAGCATGCGGCTCTTGCTATCGATGAGTTTGGTATGGATAAGTTCGCTATAGCTGGAGGAGTCGCTTCTAACCAGACTCTCAGACAGGCTATGGAGGATATGTGTAAACAGAAGGGTGTTGCTTTCTATCATCCATCACCTATTCTTTGTACCGATAATGCTGCCATGATCGGCGCAGCAGGCTATTACGAATACCTGGCTGGTAGAAGAGACGGCTGGGACCTTAATGCAATACCTAATCTTAAGCTTGGAGAGAGATAATAATGAACAAATTCACTGCAATTGTACTTGCTGCAGGTAGTGGCAAAAGAATGGAGCAGGAGATTCCTAAACAATATATGAACATAGGCGGTATGCCTCTTATGGCTCACTGTCTTAAGACATTTCAGGAGAGCAAAGTTACTCAGATCGTACTTGTAGTGTCCCCAGGGGATATTGATAAGTGCCGCAAGGAGATTATAGAGAGATACCATATTGATAAGTGTGTTGCTATAGTTGAGGGTGGCGACGAGAGATATGATTCTGTCTACGCTGGACTTCAGGCTATTGATGACGGCTATGTCCTTATACATGATTGCGCTAGAGCCTTCGTGACTGTCGATATTATACATAGATGTATGTCTGCAGTTGCACTATATGAGTCTTGCGTTGTAGGTATGCCTACCAAGGATACAGTTAAGCTTACAGATACTCACAGGAAGGTATTAGACACTCCAGATAGGAGTAGTGTATGGATTGTTCAGACACCTCAGTGCTTCGAGTATAGTCTTGTGCGTAAGGCATATGATGCTGTTATTGCTAATGCTGACACCTCCATTACTGATGATGCTATGGTGGTGGAGAAAGCTACGAATCATGAGGTTCATATGATTGAGGGATCATATCTCAATATCAAGGTTACTACACCAGAAGATATAGCTTTTGCGGAGGCTATTCTTAAGACCAGAGCCCATCTAAATTAAGATGGTACAGGTGTTAGAAAAGTGAGGCAAAACATAGCGTTGTCGCAATTTTCTGAATTCAAGGATTTTAGAAAAAACTTACCATTTTTATGTTGACATCTCAGGGGCAGGATGATATTATACTATTCGTGTCCGAGAGATACATGGAGAGGTATCGAAGTGGTCATAACGAGGCGGTCTTGAAAACCGTTTGTCCGCAAGGGCGCGTGGGTTCGAATCCCACCCTCTCCGTTCACATAGCAATCGCGATTAGCGGTTGCTTTTTTTGTACCAATTTTTAAATAGATATGGTGTTATTGATGGCGTTGTTGTATATTACTAGCAAATGTTTAGAGTTAAGTACCTAGGTACTTATTATAAGGAGGAAGGACATGTTATATTTTTCATGTGATTATGCTGAGGGATGTCATCCTAATGTATTGAAGGCATTGTCTGATACTAATCTGGTATCAACACCAGGCTATGGTGAGGATGTATATTGCGATAGTGCTAAGGATAAGATACGAGACTACATTAAGTGCCCTGACGCTGATATATACTTTTTAGTGGGAGGTACTCAGACTAATCAACTGGTTATCGATTCCATGCTCTCCAACTATGATGGTGTGGTTGCTGCTACTACAGGTCATGTGGCTGTACATGAAGCAGGGGCTATTGAGTACAGTGGTCATAAGGTGATAACTATTCCTGGTCATGAAGGCAAGATAGATGCAGCTGAGCTTAAGCAGATGCTGATTGATCATTACGCTGATGATAGTGCAGAGCATATGGTTAATCCTGGTATGGTATATATATCTTATCCTACCGAGTATGGCACACTGTATTCTCGCGGCGAACTTGAGTCTATTTCTTCTATATGTAAGGAGTATGATATACCGCTGTTTATTGACGGTGCTAGACTAGCATATGGCCTGGCTGCAGCAGAGGATATTACTATGGCGGATATCGCTAAGTTGTGTGATGTCTTCTATATAGGAGGAACTAAGGTCGGTGCTCTATTTGGAGAGGCTGTAGTATTTACTAAGGGCAATACACCTAAGCACATAATCACTCAGATTAAACAGCATGGAGCTCTTCTTGCAAAGGGTAGATTATTAGGCGTTCAGTTCGATGCGCTATTTACAGATGATCTCTATATGAAGATGGGACATAATGCTATTGAGATGGCTTCTATTATAAAGAAGGATTTAGCAGATAAGGGTTATCAGTTCTTCTTAGACTCACCTACCAATCAGATCTTCATAGTAATGGAGAATGATAAGCTTACAGACTTTGGTAAGGAGGTGTCATATGGCTTCTGGGAGAAGTATGATGATAGTCATACGGTTATTAGAATTGCTACCTCTTGGAGCACCAATTTAGACTCTGTTGAAGCATTGAAAAAAATCTTGTAAAAATTGAAAAAAGTAGTTGACGTTGGGTGGTCTGTTTGATATTATAAACAAGCTGTCGCGAGGGAGTGATAATCACCAAAAAGTGGCAGTAAAAAATAGTAAAAAGTGCTTGACATTGACTTGTCCAGATGATACTATTAACAAGCTGTCGCAAGCGACAAAGTGTTGCATAAACGACAGTAAAAAATAGTAAAAAGTGCTTGACAAACAGTCATCCAGATGATACTATTTTAAAGCTGACTCGATAGAGCTTCAGCCCTTGATTTTCCTGAGAAAATCAAGAAAAATAAATCAAAAAAGTTGTTGACAAAAAGCTTCAATCGTGATAATATAAACGAGTTGCTGCTGAGGGCAACAACAAAGAGAAGATTGATAACTGAACAGTGAAACAAACCTTGAATTAATACAAGTTATTTTAACATGTATCCTTGAAATTCATTTAAGTTTCTTAAT
>JAILNO010000116.1 GCA_024691465.1 Pseudobutyrivibrio sp.
TTTAGGCCTCAGCTTTTATTATTTCTCTAGAAAATCCTATCATTAAAATATCATTCTTGTTCGGATGTGCCATTAAGTGAATAACAGTTCTGTAGGTAGATTCTTGTGTACCAAACATCTGCTTAATTACAGCCTCTACCCTGCGCTCTCCTCTAGTGTATGCAGCAATTAATGATTCTCGAGATAGCCTTTCCTGATAGATCTTATCGTATCCTGGCGAACAATACTGCATAGCAAATTCAGACATATCGTCTATCACCCCTGCTGTAGGCGCATTAAAATTTAAATTATTAGACTGATACATCACATGATAACTGTTCTTAAACAGATTACCAAAGATAACTAATTGGTACTCCTCCTTGACAGCCTCAAGCAACATACTCTGTGTACTGAAGCAACCCTGATTCAGAAGATAATCCTCATCATCCTCCATCATGATAGACGAATCCATGGTCGCAAGTAGGATGAAATCGTCCTTTTTAATAGGACGAGAGAAAAGATAGCCCTGTACTCTATCGCAGTCCAGATTCTGAAGGAACTTAAGCTGTTCCATGGTCTCAACGCCCTCAGCTATAGTCCTAAGCTTCAGTCTATGAGCAAAATAGAATACTGTCTCAAGGGTGCCCCTACCTCTATCATCCTGACAGTTGTCCTCAAGAAAAGCCTTATCAACCTTGAGATAATTGACAGGCATATCCTTAACAAACTGAAGGGATGTAAAACCAGCACCGAAATCATCAATGGCAATCTTAACACCTATTTCAGCTACATTCCTGGCCCACTGCTCTATTCTATCGAAATCCTCAACAGAAAGAGCTGACTCAGTAATCTCAACTTCGAATAATTCTGGCTTAATGCCATATGAAGCCAGAAGTGACTGAAGCTTGCGATAGAAATCCTGCTCCTTAACATGCCATCTGGAGAAATTCACAGCTATAGGTATAGCGTGATCCCCTAATTCTCTAATGGTCCTACAGGCTTCCTCAGCCATAAACCAATCAAGGAAATTAATATTCTCTGTCCTCTCAAGTCTAGGAATAAACTGATCGGGAGTAATTATTTCGCCATCAGGCTTCTCCCAACGAACCAAGGCTTCAGCACTGA
This sequence comes from Pseudobutyrivibrio sp., assembly GCA_024691465.1. The sequence goes on from JAILNO010000116.1 coordinate 1,105, forward strand.
CCATCCTGCCAGTATCTGCATCATACTGGGGCTGATAGTATGCCTTGATCTCGTGTAATTCCATTGCACTAATAATCCTGTCAATAAAGGCGGTCTTCATAAGTGGGATAACTCCTACATTCTAAGCATTAATTCTCGCTCAATTTCTTTTCCTTGTCTAAAGTAAACTCTAGGAACTCTCTTGCTAACAGCACAAGTAAGCTCATAAGGAATTGTCCCAGCTAAAGCTGCCAAATCATCAATAGAACTGTTCTCCCCAAAAATCTCTACCTCACTGCCTACATCAACTGAAGGCATATCAGTAAGATCTATCATGCACATATCCATGCATATCTTGCCTCTCTGCTTAGCAGGTCCCTCTTTAGTATAGAGGGAGCACTTGTTAGAAAGGCATCTAAGAAATCCATCAGCATAACCATAAGGTACCACACCCATCCTGGTAGTCTTATCAGTCACATAAATACCACCGTAACTAATAGCTGTGCCTGCTGGATATATCTTGATGGTACTGATGGTTGTCTTAAGAGTCATAGCTGGCTTAAGCCCCATCTCCTTAGCGAACTCACCATAACCGTATAATAACAGTCCTGGGCGAACCATATCCATATAAGCCTCTGGGAATCTGGCTACAGCACCTGTATTAGCGCAGTGGCTAATCTCAAATGCATGTCCCATCCTGTCTTCCACAGCAGCAATAACCCTCTTGAATAAATCTAACTGATGGGCTGTATATTTGTCATATTCCTCACCAATCTCATCTGATACTGCGAAATGAGTAAATATACCTTCCGCATATAATCCTGGCATATTGCAAGCTTCTGTAATGCCTTCCACTCCTGTATCAAAATTATCATTATCACATAGATACCCTAATCGTGACATGCCTGTATCTACTTTAATATGTACCTTAAGGACACCATCACACTTAACTGCTTCCTCGCTGTATTCACAAGCCTTAGCCTTACAGGTAACAGCCTGTGTAATATCATAATCAATAAGTCTAGATACCTGTTCCTTAGGTGTATATCCTAAAATAAGAATAGGCATAGTGATGCCATTAACACGAAGCTCAATAGCCTCGTCCACACTACTTACAGCTAGATAGTCAGCGCCCAGCTCCTGTAATAAATTACTAACCTGGATGCTGCCATGACCGTAAGCATCGGCCTTCACTACACCTAAAAATTTAACATTATCTCCAATTCTATCTCTAATGGTTCTGTAGTTATGGGCAATTGCGTCTAAATTAATCTCTGCCCATGTACGTCTAAGGGTCGATTCCATAATAGTATAGCTCCTAAAAATAAAAATCTAATACTATTATAACGATTTGAACGAAAAACTAAAGTACCTTTGATAAGAAGTCTTGTAATCTTTGGCTCTTTGGATTATCAAAAATATCGCTAGGAGTACCTTCCTCCTTAATACCCTGCTCATCAAAGAAAAGTACCCTATCAGCAACCTCTCTTGCAAAGCCCATCTCATGAGTAACTACCACCATAGTCATGCCATCATCGGCAAGCTCTTTCATAAGTGATAGAACCTCTCCTACCATCTCTGGATCTAGAGCAGAAGTAGGCTCATCAAAGAGAATCACCTCTGGATTCATTGCCAGAGTTCTTGCAATGGCAATACGCTGCTTCTGTCCACCAGATAAACTGTCTGGATAGGCCTCTGCCTTATCAGCTAATCCAACTCTCTCAAGGAGCTCCATTGCTTTAGCATCAGCCTCGCTCTCATTCATAAGCCCCAGCTTCACTGGTGCTAAAGTAAGATTCTTCTTAATTGTAAGATGAGGGAATAGATTAAAGTGCTGGAAAACCATTCCAACTCTCCTACGAACATCATTGATATCTACACCCTTTTTTGTAATATCCTCTCCATCTACTATAATCTCACCTGATGTAACGTTCTCAAGCTGATTGAGAGTACGAATAAAAGTAGACTTACCACAACCAGATGGGCCAATGATTGCAATAACCTCGCCCTTATCAATTTCCATATTAACATCCTTAAGCACTAGATTATCTCCAAATGCCTTGGATAAATTATTTACCTTAATTAATACTTCACTCATTATTATACCTCCGACTTACGTAAGCTTTTTTCCCATTTACCGACAATCACTGTAAGCACCTGTACAATTACCAGGTAGATAATTGCTACAGTAATAAGTGGTATGAATGCTTCATAAGTCTGGCTTCGAATAATATCTCCACCTCTAGTAAGATCTGCCAGTCCTATATAACCACAGATAGATGTCTCTTTGATAAGAGTAATGAACTCATTAGCAAGAGCTGGGAGTACATTCTTAATAGCCTGTGGAAGGATGATAGCAGTAAGAGTCTGCTTATAGTTAAGACCTAAGCTTCGGCCTGCCTCCATCTGTCCATCATCTATAGACATGATTCCACCACGCATAATCTCAGCCACATAAGCACCTGAGTTGATAGCAAAAGCGATGACAGCCACCAGTATCTTAGATACATTGACAGTCTTAAATACTACATAGTAGATAATAAGAAGCTGAACCATCATAGGTGTTCCACGGACAACTGTAAGGTATATCTTACATATAGCATTAAGAATCTTGAAATTACCATTCTTATCATATGATACCCTGACAATAGCAACTAAGAATCCGATAATTACACCTAAAATAACAGCACATAAAGCAATTATTAATGTATTCTTGAGACCATTAACAAGATACAGCCATCTATCCTTCTCAATAAGATTCTGCTTAAGCTTCTGAGTAAAAGATAATCCTCCATTGGCGGAATCTGAACGAACTACCATTACCTGCTTAGTTGTAACATAAGACTGAGTGAAATTAATTGACTTAGCACGCTCCTCAGTCATAGTCATACCAGCAATACCCACATCAGCCTTGTGTGTACTAACTGCACTAATAATTGAGTCAAACTCCATGTCCTCAATCTGCACTTCCATGCCAATCTTGTCTCCGATAGCACGGATAATCTCCATATCAATACCTACGATTTCATCTCCATCGTAGAATTCATATGGCTCAAATGTAGCATTAGTAGCGACTACTAAAGTACCCTTGTCATATGTGATTCCCTCTGGTGATACATAAGGACATGTTCCCTTTGTCTCATCACCTATGTAATTCTCAATAATCTGCTCAACGACGCCATCTTCCTTAAGCTCAGCTAAGGCAGCATCCACCTGAGTAAGCAATTCATTATTATCCTTTGCAATTACCATTGCATATTCTTCAAGCGTAAAAGGCTCATCCAATATCTTAAGACTAGGCTCATTAGAAACACTTGCAATAGCTGGTTGCTCATCGATGATAGCGCAGTCTACCTTGCCCTGCTTAACAGCCTGCATGGCATCAGTAACCTTGTTATATCTATCAATCTTAGTGCCAGCCTCGTCTCCCTCATAATCACTTGCATAGATATCGCCAGTTGTACCAATCTGAACAGCAATTCTAGCACCTTCCAAGTCATCGATTGAAGAGATTTTTTTTACTTCTTCCTTACTGCCGCAGCCCATCATTAGTACTGCAGACAGGACCATTATGGCCCCCAAAATTTTCTTTTTCATGTTCGTATATTTATTCCTTACAATGTATTTTTATCCAAAAAATAATAGCACAACTGAATCTGTCTTACAATAAGTTAAGCAAAATTCAGTGTGCTACATTAAAATTAATTCTATTTGTAATTTATCTACTGCCTCTTCTACGGGCCCTTTTGATATTAGTCTTAGTCTTTGGACCTCTTCTCCTAGGACTATGAATTTTACGGTACTCCTTAATCTGTGCCAGGAGTGCTTCATAATCCCTCTCAAAAAGTAACTCACTAATATACCAATTGAGCTCCTCTGGAAGTATCCTGCTATCTGGAATAACCACAGAGGGATCATTCTTTTGTAATTTCTCAAGGGCAGCGATATCTTTCTTTAGAAGAGGCATCTTAGTCCACTCTATAATCTTATCCACCAGTTTCCTTTTGCTCAGAGCCTGATATGCAGGCATCCCGAAATGCTCTGTAATCTTGGCAAGCTCTGGACGCCACAGGATTTCCATCTTCCTTTTGAGCTTCATTTTTTTATTAAGGGCTGGCCTTCTTAGGAAATAGAAATCAGCAGCCCCATCTGCTTCTTCCACAGTAATTATGCCCCAATGCTCAGGCACATGCTCATCTATATGCATGGCGTGACTGCTTCCCACGACCACTATATTATAATCAAAGTATTTATCGTAATCTGCCACCTGAGAAGCCAATCTAGCGTATGTATCTGAGTCTGATTTAATCTCTATACCAACTAAAGCAGATGTGATTACCATAACCACATCTGCTCTAGAACGTCCCATCATTTTCTCTTCAATAATTCTAGTCTTACCATATTCAATCTCAAGGAAATCAAATAGCGGTTCTCTAATGTCTTTGTCCTTAAGCATACCTATTCGTTAGCCCTTTACTATTGCCTCTAGCATCTTAACACAATCATCCTCGCCTAATTCCGATGTATTAATAATCAGATCGAAATACTCTGCTGATTCCCAATTGTCACCTGCATGACTAGTGAAGAACTTCTCACGCTTTTTATCGAATTTCTTCATGACATCCTCTGCCTTTTCTTTAGGGTTATTCTCTACTTCAATTGAGCGCTGTAACCTATAGTCCTTGTCAGCTGTAATAAATACCTTGAGGCATTTCTTATCCTTTAATACTTCGCTGGCACACCTGCCTACAAATACACAGCCAGTGTTCTGTGCAGCTTCTTTAATTACTTCAACCTCTGTATTATATATCTTTTCTTCCATAGATACATAGTCCCCGCCAGGAGCCTTAAATATAGGCTTGATAGGAGTCTGCTCATCCATCTCAGATACCTGATCATATGGAAGTCCCATACGTTTACAAGTCTCTACAACTACATTTCTATCGTATAGTTTGTAGCCCAGCTTATCTGCAAGCTTAGCAGCTATAGCATGTCCACCACTACCGTATTTACGTTCTATAGTAATATAATCATACATTGTAAAAACCCTCCTCTCAACTACCTATTAGTCAATTCATTTAATAATTTCTGCGGCATATCCTTAATGGTACATCCAATAGCTACTCGCCCCTTCACCTCAAAGAACCTGACCACATTAGCTTCTATCTCATAGGCCCTAAGTACCTCTGTCTTACCACCCAAGGTAAAATGGATACTGCATTCATCTCCAATCTTCATCTTAACATCACCATCAAGAATAATTGCTATACCTGTAAGTGATATATCATAAATGATTGCCTTGTAAGTGGTTCCCCTACAGAAGCATGACCCCATTTCAATTACCTGCATGCGGTCCTTGCCTCGCATCTGCTTCTTCTTCCCATCAAAAGCACTGCTTATCTTGTGAACTAATCCATATTGAGTCTCAATAGGCTCAATAGACATGGAATGGAAAACATAGGTATTATTATCTCGCTCATTATGAATAGTAACTATGCATAATTTATGCCAAACCAAATCACCATCACCTATTAAGATTCTATCAACCAAAAGGCCATCCTTCATTCCAAATATTGCTTTTGTCGACAATGAAAGGGATTGGTTTTCAATTTCTAATTGTAATTTTACATCAGAGCCTTTCATTATTTCAGTAATATGCATATAATTCTTCCTTCCCCCAAAGGATTTTTTATTATAATAACTGAAATATATTAAATTTCTATGTCTTATGAGTATTATTATATTATTTTCACAAATAGAGGTTAAATACT
>JAILNO010000147.1 GCA_024691465.1 Pseudobutyrivibrio sp.
ACCATACAATGTAGTAAGCAAGGCAACCGCCATATTAGGTCCGATTGTAGATGCATCCGAAAGGTTCTTTAACATATTTACAAGACCTACCAGTGTACCAATCATACCCCAGGCAGGGCCCATTTCACCCCATTTAGACCAGAAGTTAATTGTAACCTTGTGCCTGTCTTCCATGCAGTCTAGATCTGTCTCGAGAATAGCTCTAACAAGCTCGGGATCAGTACCATCAACTACTAGGTTAATTCCCTTTTTTAGGAATTCATCTTCTATTCCATTAGCAGCTTCTTCAAGCGCTAAGATACCTTCTTTTCTGGAAATATTTGCAAGATTAATAATTTGAGAAATACTATCAGCTGGACTACCTACCTTAGGCTCATTAATAGCTAAACCGATACCCTTAAGGCCTCCAATGAAGTTAGGCATCTTATTACATGCCAAAACTGAAGACAAAGATCCTCCAATAGTAATAATAACCGAAGGAACATCTATGAAATTGGCCATGGCCGCAACACCACCAGATGATACGATACCAAAAATAACCATTACTACGCCGAGTACTAAACCAGCTAAAGAAGCTATATCCAAAGCGATCACCATCCCCGTAAGAATTTAAGTAAAAAATTAGTTAAATGTATATAATTACTCGTTATACACTTTTGTGATTATTTTACTAGATTTATAATTTATTGTCTACTTTTATCAGTAAAATCGTCTCATATTATTGTGTTTTTTCCATGTTCAAACCACTAAATATAGTTCTTTCACATATTTTTTAGACTTTATTCTCAGAAATAACACAACAATTTAAATAAGAAAAAACCTGTACTACTAATCTCTCAGGGCCCACTCAAAATAGTCTAGCTAAATTGAACGAGCCCGAGCAGATTAGCAACAGGTTAAAACAAATCATTATAGTTATTATTAACGCTTGAGATTGATAAGTTCTTCAAGCAAAGTATCTGAAACTGTAATAATTCTAGAATTGGCCTGAAAACCACGCTGTGTGGTAATCATATCTGTAAACTCTGCAGATAAATCTACATTCGACATCTCAAGCTGTCCTGTGTTCATAGATGAACCATCAGCAGAAATATCCACACCAATGCCATCGAATTCGCCAGAGTTAAGAGTGGTCTGATAACAGTTATCACCCTTTTCCTCAAGACCGGAAGCATTAGCAAATTGAGCAACAGCAATCTGTCCTAAGAGAACTGTATTACCATTGCTATAAGAACCATAGATTTCACCATTGGACTGTATAGAAAGTCCTGTCATAGTACCGAGTTTCTTACCCTTACCAGTAGTTCCATCTGTAGCGCCACTATTAGCAACCGCAGTATTAACGCCACCATTGTCGTAGTTTAACAGCTTAGAAAAATCAATAGTAATATTTGAAAGTGCGGAATCTGCTGTGTTAGGTCCAAGAAGTGACGCATTAAAATTCAATGTAGTCTGGTCTTGTGCACCAGCAAATACAAGGTCACCCTCGCTACTATCAAACTGAAGTGTATAGTTGATACCAGTAGTTTTTATTGAAAGAGTATTACCATCACCCTTATCAACATCTGTAACCGTTAAATCTGATGAAATACCGCAGACTGTAGAAAGTGATAGAGAAACTTTATTATCTGTGTCTTTAATGAAAGTCTGTTTAGTTGAATCGTATGAATATGTCGCTCCATCAGAATCTGTAAGAAATACAGTACCATCTCCTGTAGTTTTTACTGTGTAATTATCAGACACTGCATATGTTGAGGTACTAGTATTGGTCTGACCAAAAATATTACTTAATGAACCGGCTCCGTTTGCAGTAGTATACTTAGCAAGCAAATCATTATTCTCTGAATCATATACATTAGTAAGTGCTATCGTATATTCGCCAGTTGTACCATTAACTAATCTAATAGCAAACTTAGCTGTGTATGAATATCCTAAATTATCATATAGAGTAAAGGATCTGACATAACCACCTGTTGAGCTAAACTGAGTATCATTCTTATCAATTACACCGCTGAAATTAGCCTGTGTAGTAGCCTCAGGGGCACTTGTAAGATTATCAGCCTGCATAACTCTAAGTGGTGAAACAGTATCTTTAACAATAATAGGTGTGCCAGATGTATCATCTGTCTGCCATCCCATTACAAGATATCCTGTAGTAGTCATTGCAAGGTTACCATTTCCATCGATATAGAAGGAACCTGCTCTAGTAAATAAATTCTCGCTACCGTTATTAACGATAAAGAAATTAGTTGTATTGGTATCAGTAAGTCTGATATCAAGAGCATCTCCAGTAGACTGAGCAGCACCTGATGAAGTAATGGATATCTTAGTCGCACCATTAGTAACACCAAGACCTATCTGCTTAGCATTAGTACCACCGCGTGTAGCTGTAGCGCCAGACGCCTGTGAAGTTGTCTGATACATAATATCAGAAAAAGTGGTTGAAGATGATTTGAACGCAACTGTGTTGACGTTGGAGATGTTATTACCAATAACATCCATCTTTGTCTGGTGAGTCTTAAGACCTGATACACCAGAGAAAAGTGATCTCATCATAATGAATGACCTCCTCAAATTAATTGAGGTGAACTGTTGTGTCGCATCTGTCAGTCAGCGACAATTAGCTTCCATAAGGTCCAGCTAAACAATAACAGCACCGTCAATGTTTGTGAAAATATTATCCTCTGACTCTGTTTGATCCATAGCAGTAACTACTGTCTGGTTAGGAACATTAACAATAAAAGCAAGCTCATCCACTAGGACTAGTGAATCCTTTATGCCTTTTTCAGAGGCTTTCTGAACGCCCTCTTCAAGTCTGAGAGATTGTTCCTCAGAAAGCTTGATATTTCTATCATCAAGTCTCTGTGATGCATGTTTTGAAAACTTAAGTTCTGAAGTAGAATCTAACTTCTGCTTGAAAATATCTTCAAAAGATGCGCCATTTAAAGTGCCAAGTGGTTTAGACTCAGCTGCTGGATTTAAGTAGGTACCAGCTACCTGTTCGATGGAGGTGAAATTCGAATTAATTTTTAAATTACTCATGTACTCCTCCTATTATTCTCCTTCAGTTGAACTGTCACTATCTGTATCGGAAGAATCGTTAGATTTCTTAAGTTTAGCTAACTTTTCTTCTAAAGCAGTAAGTGTGGCAAGTGAATCAGAATCTACATATCCTTTAGCGTAATCGCTCATAGAATCATAGGCCTTTCTAATAGCTGTAACCTTGCTCTCATCAGCTAGTGTAAGATTATCTACAGATGGTAACTTGGAAATAGCATCCATCAAAGTCTGTGAATCAATAACTGCTGTGTAATAACTCTCGTCAACAACTGAGTCAAGATTCTCTGCCTTGTATAACTTGTCATTAACTGAAAGATAAATCTGTCCATCATCATCAGTAGTGACGTAATCAACCTTACCAGAGACTGTAGTATCATCCTCAGTCATGATTACATATTTACCAACTAAACTATTGGCTTGAATGCTCTTCATATCAGACTGAACTGACTGAATAGCCTCAATCTGGGTAAATGATGCTAACTGTGAAACATACTCACCATTATCTGTAGGCTCTAGTGGATCCTGGTACTGCATCTCAGCTACAAGAAGCTGTAAAAACATTTCTTCATTGTACTGTGTGCCTTCCTTCTCAGTTGACTTAGAAGTATTAATGTTGCTATTTGCATTTTTGGTTGCTTCTGTAGAAGCATCTGTCTTAGTGTACACGCCATTAACAACAGAACCAATTAATGAACCAGCCATTTACTTCCTCCTTTCAATATTAGGCCTGATAATCTAATGTATTACCATTATCCTGCATTATTTGTGCTATGAGCATGTCTTCTTCTGACATAAGCCCTGATAAATCATCTAGACTATTAAGATCTATTCGACTATTTCTCTTTGATGATTCTTTAGACTGCTCATCACGACGACTGTCGTCTCTAGCTCCCTCCTCTAAGTTCTTCTCGAACTCATGAGTACCAACTGATACCTCAATAGAAGTTACCTTAGTAGAATTCTGATTGAATTCAACTCTAAGATTAGCCATCTGAGACTCAAGTGCTTGTTTAACCGCATCATTTTCAGTGAAAATCTTAGCGATTATTTCGTCACCCTTTTGAGTGACTTCAACGAAAATCTTACCTAATCCTTCAGGATTAAGCGTCATCTCCATTGTAGTAGATTCAGATGTATTTAAAACCCTAGCTTCTTCAACTAGCTGATTCATAATACTATCTGCTTTAACTGTCTCTCCAGTAGGGAGAGTTACAACTTGCTCTTCTGTTGAAAACTGAACCTCAATCTTAGGTTCGTTAACAATCATTGCATCTTCCTTAACAACTGCTGCCTGTGGCTTATCTAATGTCTTAGCTAGCGAATCAGAATTATTATTCTTATTAAAGAATTCTGAAGACTCATCGCTCTCTGAATTATCAGAAGCCTTAGAACGATTATGTTCAGAATCAATTATAGGCTTAGCATCAGAATCCACATCACTTACCTCCGCTTCAGAAGAAGTAGTAAGGTCTTTGTTCTGCGCCTGTCCCTCTTCATTCTCTACCTGGATAACAGGTGTTGTGTCTTCAGAAGTGTTGATAGGTGTATCAGCTTCCTCCATCTCAACATGAATGGGTTCATCAATAACCCCTACTGTCTGCTCTTCAACAGGGATAAGGAATTCCTTTAACTGACTTACATCGAGCCCTGTGTCTTCGAATAACTGATTGGTAAGGGTTGTTACCGCATCAAGTATACCCTTAAACTCATCACTCATAACAAGTGATATAGAATCTTGCTCTCCAGTCAGTGTCGCCACTATTTGAGCTAAATTCTGAGGATTAAGTAAGTCTAAAGCTGTGAGTCCTAAAGACTCCATTGCTTTTTCGATATCTTCTTCTGTAACATTTAACTCTTCTTCAATTACGTCCTTAACCTTTTCTACAGTCTCTTCAACCTTTTCAGTGACTTCGCTCTTAATATCTTTAGGTTTATCTTCTGCTTTAACAGATTGATTATCCTTAGATGAGCTAAGCTTCGAATTAGTGACTTCAATAGATTCATTGTTAGACTGCTTAGGTAATTCTTCGCTTTTAACAGCGGAAGGAGCATTGACAGTTGATGCATTCTTTAAAGACATCTCAAAGGAATGATTGCTCTTAGAAGTAGCATTCTTGGAATCAGGCATTTCAACATTGATGTTACTTACCTGAATAAAAAGATTAGAAACATTGCTACTTGTCATCCGTTTCCTCCTTTCTCGTATTATTTTTTCAAGTTGCATATAAGACTAAGGCTCCATCATCTCAGTGACGATAGCTGCATTACTCTCATCCATGGCTGCCAATATATCTGCTCTGGTGCTGGCATCCATACCCGATAGAATCTGACAGACTAAGTCAAGATTGTCGGTCATGCTATCAAATATAGCTGCAGCATTTTTGGCTTTCATACTAGAATATGCCTTAACATAATCCTCGATTTCCTCATCCGTTTGGAGTTGTGAAACCACTTGTTTATATATAGCCTCTGCATTTTCAGGCGCTATGGACTCATAGTAAGTCTTATATTCTTCTATATCGGGTGCATCGTCGGAAAAAACAACCTCTTCATAAAATTTTTCTTTTTCTTCTTCGAATGCTGCCTCATTTGCTTTATATTCTGCAAGTTCTGCTGACGCAGCCTCTAGTTCAGCGATATAGTCGCTATTCTGAGTTCCAGTAGTCTTGAGCTCTTCAATTTCTACTTCAAGTTCCTTAATACGTTCTACAGCCTGTTCCACTGTAGTATAAGCAGCATATTCATCATCCTCTGAAGGAATATACTCCTCTATACCAGGAAGAATCTGATTAACATAAGGTACATCCTTTAATACAGGAAAAAGGACGGTAGAACCAAAGCCTCCTACATCCATTTTAACTAAGAACGCAAAAATAACTAACCAAATAACAATAATAAGCAACACAACAAAGCCCATTATCAGCTTACCACCAATACCTAGGCTCTCATCATCGTCCTCAATATCTTCACCATTTTTCTTGGCTTCTTT
>JAILNO010000152.1 GCA_024691465.1 Pseudobutyrivibrio sp.
TGGTCTAAATGGGGTGAAATGGGCCCTGCCTGGGGTATGATTGGTACACTGGTAGGTCTTGTAAATATGTTAAAGAACCTTTCGGATGCATCTACAATCGGACCTAATATGGCGGTTGCCTTGCTTACTACATTGTATGGTTCCTTGATTGCCAACTGGCTTACCGGTCCTGTAGGCACCAAGCTAGGCGTTAATCATGCCTTGGAAGTTATGACTAAGAGTATTACTGTGGAGGGACTTTTGTCTATTCAGGCAGGAGAGAATCCACGTGTCATAGAAGAGAAACTCAAATCCTTCTTACCTCCAGCATCTCGAGGTGCTATTGGTGAAGGCGGCGGAGAAGGAGGAGGTGAAGGCTAATGGCAAAGCAAAAGCAAGAGGAAGCTCCTGCTGGTTCTCCTGCCTGGATGGCCACATTCTCCGATCTGATGAACTTGCTGTTATGCTTTTTCGTACTTCTGTTTTCAATGAGTAGTACTGATACAGAGAAGTTTCAGGAAGTTATTGCAAGTATTCAGTCTAGTTTTAGTATTTTTTCATCCGGAGGAACCTCAATTGGCGAGGGCCAGATGATTTCATCTGGTATTTCTCAGTTAGAAATGTTCGATGATTACTTCAATAGTGTTCATGATGGTGATGATGAACAATATGAAAAAGAAGGTTCGAGTGATAGTCAGTCTGAAGGCAATCTTGAGAATGATGGTTCCACTGAATCTAATGATTCATCTAGCGTAGGTGAAGTTACTGTTGAAGAGGCTAAGGAGGCGCTTTCTGAGGCTGGGGCTGGCGAAAGCGAAGATATGGCTGAGGAAATCGAGGATAAACTTATACAGTATGGCTTGCAAGATCAAGTTGAGGTTGATTTCAATGCTAATTACGTAATGATAACCATTAATGGTGCGCTACTATTTGATTCAGGTAAGGCTGTTCTTACAGAAGATGCCATTACTATTGTTGATAATTTATCCAAGATCCTTGGGGAGTACGATAATAATATTATCGAGATAGAAGGACATACTGATAATGTTCCTATGTCTTCTGGTACATATGAGAACAATGATGTGCTTTCTATGTATCGTGCCCTTTATGTGGCAGAGCGTATTAGAGAGGTAACTAATCTTAATCCTGCTTATATTAAGTCAGCTGGTAGAGGTGAGTATGTTCCGATAGCGGATAATAGCACTCCAGAGGGAAGAGCCCGCAATAGGCGTGTTGAAATTAAAATATTTAACTCATACTCTTCAGATGTTTCTAGCGATTCTGATATTTCTGACGAACAAGAAACGATTTCGGATTCTCAGTCTACGGAAGATACATCCAATGTAGTAGATAATTCTGAGGATGCACAATCAACTGGAGAATCGGATGCAACTAATGCAGAGTAGAAAGGCATGACATGAAAAAGAATTTAATTACAGTGATAATTTTAGCACTGGTAGTTGTTAATTTAGTTTTGACTGCTGTATTAACGATTACAATAATTCCTGAGACACAGAAAGCAAATGAATTGATTACAAAAGTATGCTCAGCTATCGATTTAGATTTACAAGCAGGTGATACTGCTGGTTCTCTTAGCATCGATGTTTCAAGTATGGTTGACTATGCTGTAAATGGTGGTGAGACACAGACTATTAATCTGGCTGATAGTGGAGATGGTAATCTACATTATGCTGTATTAGGTGTTTCGCTTTCGCTTGACAGTACAAATGAAGATTATATTAATACATATTCAGACTTAACACCTCATGATAGCATTATCAATGATACAATTAAGACTGTGGTTTCTTCCCATACTATTGATGATTTAAGAACCAATGAAGATGGTGTTAAGGAAGAAATCCTTGAAGCTCTTCAGACTTTGTTTAAATCTTCATTTATTGTGAGAGTTAACTTCTCTAGCGCTACATATCAGTAGAGCTTAGTTTTAGGGACGAATGGTGGTGAGAATACTTGGGTGACGTTCTTTCACAAAACGAAATAGATAATCTTCTTAACGCTTTAACTAGTGGCGAACTAGATGCTGAGGAGATTAAGAATAATAAAGAGAAGCCTGTAAAGAACTATGATTTTGCTAGACCATCTAAGTTTTCTAAGGAACACCTTCGTACGATGGAGATTATATTTGAGCATTACGGTAGATTGCTTTCTACGAACTTGCCAGTATTCCTTAGAAAAAACATACAGGTTGAAGTTATGAATTCGGAAGCTGTTACATACATGGAGTTTTCTAATTCACTTTCCAATCCTGTTCTTTTAGGTATTGTTGATTTTTCGCCTTTAGAGGGCAATATAATTGTTGAAATGGCTTCCAATCTCGGATTTGCTATGGTTGACCGTATGCTTGGTGGAGAGGGAGAGCCTTTAGATAAGATAAGAGATTTTTCTGAGATAGAATTATTAATTATCGAAAGAGTTATGACTAGTTGTGTAGATCTTCTTAGAGAGCCTTGGGAGAATGTACTTGATGTTCATCCTAGACTTGAGAGGATTGAGACTAATTCGCAGTTTGCACAGATTATTTCACCTTCAGAAATGATTGCCATTGTTACAGTTAATATTAAGATTGGCGATGTAGAAGGTTTAATGAATATTTGTCTTCCATTTATTACTTTAGAGCCCGTTATGGACAAATTAAACACAAAGTTCTGGTATAGTAGTCAGAAAGAGAAGACAGGTGAAAGTTATTCTGATACTGTAGAAGCTCTTATTAATCACGCCAAGATACCTGTCAAAGCAGTACTTGGCAACAGCACTATTACAGTTGCTGACTTCTCTCAACTTCAGGTGGGAGATATAGTTAGACTTGATACAAAAGTAGACGAAGAGCTAGATGTTTTTGTGGGCAATATTAAGAAATTCCAAGCCCTACCAGGAGCATCGGGTAAGGAATACGCAGTTAGAGTGACACAAATCATTAGGGAGGAAGAATAGAATGGGCGATGGTGTATTATCACAAGATGAGATAAATGCACTGCTAAGCGGAGGCGTTCCGGATGCACCGGCTGGTGAACCATCGGCTGGAGGCGGAGGGCTTTCAGAACAAGAAATAGACACTATAGGCGAAGTTGCCAACATTAGCATGGGCAGTGCCGCCACGACTCTATTTTCACTTGTTAATCAAAAGGTAGAGATATCCACTCCTGTAGTTAGTGAAACTGATTGGAGTAGCTTAGCATCTGAATATGACAACAATTGTGTTGTAGTCAGAATAGGATATACGAAGGGTCTTGATGGAAGTAACATTCTTGTACTTAAGGAAGACGATGTCAAGGTTATCACTGATTTAATGATGGGTGGAGATGGAACCAATATAGATGGTGAAATCTCAGAATTACATCTGTCAGCTATATCAGAGGCCATGAATCAGATGATGGGAGCTAGCGCTACATCACTTTCATCAATGCTTAACAAGATGGTAGATATTTCACCACCAACGGCCACCCTTACAGACCTAGGGGCAATCGATGGTGGAGATATAGATGAATTCTTAAAAGATTCTTTTGTAAAGATTGCTTTTAAGATGGAGATTGGAACTCTCGTAGATAGTGAGATGATGCAATTATATCCAATCTCACTTGCTAAGGAGATGTGTGGATCTGTTCTTAATAATATGGAATCAGATTCTAAATCCACAGTGGATGATGGGGCATTTGATGCTGCACCAGCACCAGAACCTACTCCAGCTCCTGCACCACAGGCAGCGCCACCTCCACAGATGGCACCTCAGATGGATCCGAATATGATGCAAGGCCAACCTATGCAGGGTCAGCCAATGATGCCTTATATGTATGCACCAGGTCCTCAAGTAAATGTACAGCCTGCACAGTTCACACCTTTTGGACCAGGATTCGCTGCACAGTTTGCGCAGGAGAATATTGACTTAATTCTTGACGTTCCACTAGAGGTTACAGTAGAATTAGGTCGTACAAATAAGACTATCCAAGATATTTTGGATTTTGCACCAGGTACAATCATCGAGCTTAATAAGATAGCTGGTGAACCAATAGATGTGCTTGTTAATGGCAAGTACGTGGCAAAAGGCGAAGTAGTAGTTATTGAAGAGTCTTTTGGTGTACGAATTACAGAAATTATCAAAGAATAAACAATATATTTAAGGAGATGAAGATATGGCAAAAAACATTTTAATCTGTGATGACGCTGCATTTATGAGAATGATGATTAAGGACATTCTCACAAAGAATGGCTACAATGTAGTTGGAGAGGCTGAGAACGGTAAGATTGCTGTTGATAAGTATACAGAGCTTTCTCCAGATCTTGTTCTTCTTGATATTACAATGCCAGAGATGGACGGTATTGGTGCTCTTAAGGCAATCAAGGAGAAGGACCCTAATGCATGTGTTATTATGTGTTCTGCTATGGGCCAGCAGGCTATGGTTATTGAGGCTATTCAGTCTGGCGCTAAGGACTTTATCGTAAAGCCATTCCAGGCAGAGCGTGTTCTTGAGGCTGTTAAGAAGGTTATCGGTTAATCATGATACCCCTTTCAGCGGCAGGAGAGAGTGTATTTCAATTGATTTTTGCCCTATTTGTTTTTATAGGTGTTCTAGCACTCACTGGTTTTGTAACTAAGTGGATTGCAGGCTATCAGAAGACTCAGGGACTCAACAAGAATCTTGAGATTATTGAGGCTATTAGAGTATCTAATAATAAATATGTTCAGATCATTAGAGCCGGTGAGGATAAGTATTTCGTTATTGCAGTTGGTAAGGATGAAATCACCCCATTAGGGGAATTATCCTCATCTGAGCTTAGAGAGATTGAACCAGTTGACTCTACACCTCAGATTCCTATGGATTTTAAATCGATTTTAGACAAGCTCTCCAAGAAAGAAAAATAACTCATTGGGCAGAAGAAATGTTATGAATAAATTCAAGAAGGCGTATGTGATTTTTAGCTTAGTATTTACAGCTATTATAGGTTGCTACGCCCTTTTTATAACCAGTACAACTGTACATGCAACTGAATATTCAACAGATTATGGGGCTTCTAATGAAGAATATGGTGCCACTGAGAAAGCGCCTAATGCTTCAGATGAGGTCGTAGGTGATGGGGGCTTTACTTTGACATTTGATGGCGAAGATGGTAATTTTTCCGCCACTCTTAGAATGCTTCTAGTTCTAACAGTCATTGCGCTTGCTCCATCTATCCTAATAATGTTGACTTCCTTTACTAGATGCGTTATTGTATTACACTTTGTGCGCGCTGCTATTGGAACCAATACAACGCCTCCGAATCAGATACTGGTTGGTTTGGCGTTATTTTTGACGTTATTTATTATGTCCCCTGTTATCACTACCATTAAGACTGACGCTATTGATCCATTTGATGCAGGTGAGATTACACAGGATGAGGCTATTGAAGCCGCTATTGATCCTGTTAGGGAGTTCATGTACGGTCAGACACAGACTAAGGATTTAGATTTGTTCTGTGATATTTCTGGAATTACATACGAGGAAGATGACTACGATTCAGTTCCTTTTACAGTAGTTGTTCCAGCTTTTATTTTATCTGAGCTTAGGACAGCCTTTATAATAGGCTTCCTGATATATATTCCATTCATTGTTATTGATATGGTAGTTGCTTCAGTACTTATGTCAATGGGTATGATGATGCTTCCACCTACCACAATTTCATTACCATTTAAGCTGCTCTTATTTGTGCTAGTAGATGGATGGGATTTGGTCATCGGCGGATTGGTCAAGACTTTTTATTGATTTGGAGAGAATAGGTTATGAGTGAAGGACAAGCTTTAGACATTATCAGAGATGCAGTGTATACTCTTCTGATTACATCGTTACCATTGTTATTGGTATCTTTAGTGATAGGTTTGATTATCAGTATCTTTCAGACTGTCACTTCTATTCAAGAGCAGACTCTTACATTTATTCCTAAGATAGTTGGCGTTTTTGCGGCACTTTTGTTTTTTGGCCCATGGATGCTTACAGTTTTGACCGAATACATTACTGACTTATGGCAGAATTTCAGTATATATTTAGGTTAGAGGGATAGATGTTTAGTGTTGATTTTACCCTACAGAATTTTGAATATTTTTTATTGCTTCTAACACGCATATCCATGTTTGTAGTAGTGGCGCCGTTTTTTAATATGGGCAATACACCTGCGAGAGTTAAGATAGGCTTTTCTGCTATTGTGTCTTTGCTTTTATATTTTGTTGTTGATTTTAGCGCTCTTAATTATTCTACAGTTGTCGGATATGCTTTTTTAGTTGTAAAAGAAGCTATTACAGGATTGATTATTGGATTTGCAACATACTGTTGTAATTTTATTATACTTTTAGCTGGTCATATGATTGATATGAATATAGGTCTGTCCATGGCACAAGAGTACGATCCTACTCTTCGTACAGAGACCTCTATTACAGGTACTTTATATAATTATTTTGTGCTGATACTTTTAGTTATTTCTGGAATGCACAGGTATATTTTTAAATCATTTTGTGATGCATATACACTGATTCCTATTGGAGGGGCAGTGTTCAGATGGGATTCATTATTTACATCTATGATTAGGTTGATAACAGATGTATTTATCATAGGATTTAGAATTATTCTTCCTGTATTTGCAGTTATTATGATTCTTAATGCCATACTTGGAATCATGGTTAAGGTGGCTCCTCAGATTCATATGTTCTCTGTAGGTGCTCAACTTAAGATTATAGTTGGTTTTAGCGTACTTTTTCTGACGGTATTCCTATTGCCAGATATAGCAGCCTTTATTTTCAAGGAGATGAAGACTATGCTTAGTTTATTTTTACAGGGGCTTTATTGATGGAAGATAAGTTGATTTTATTAATTCCATACGACTTACAGTTCTTTGCGGCAGATGGTGAGGGTGGCGAGAAGACCGAACAGCCTACCAGCAAGAAGTTAGAGGATGCCAGAAAGGAAGGTAAGGTTGCCAAGAGTAAAGAGGTAGTCAATGGAGTAGCTCTTTTAGGATTCTTTTTGTCCCTCAAGATATTTTTAGGTGTATCTGGAATTAGATTAGAAGAAATTTTTAGATGGATATATGCTATAATACCAGATATAGTATCTATGAATGGTGGGGGCATGACTATTAGTACTGTAACAGGTATTTTTAGTATCCTTATAGGCAAGGCTTTTTTGGTGCTTATTCCATTTTTGCTCGTAGGTTTTGCCACTGGATTTGTTGCAAACCTGGTACAGGTAGGTTGGAAGCCTACCATGAAGCCATTACAGCCTAAGCTATCTAAGTTTAATCCGGTCAATGGTTTTAAGCGTATCTTTTCAAAACAATCTTTGATGAACTTACTTATGTCACTTGCGAAGATTTTTTTGGTTTTTTATATTGCTTACACAAGTATTAAAGATCAGGCTAATAACCTCTTTATACTTTATGATATATCTTTAAAACAAGCTCTTAGTCTAGTGTTCGAGATAATCGTTGATACTGGTATTAAGATTAGCATTGTATATATTGTCCTTGGCTTGGCAGATTACGCATATCAGCGTTGGAAGTTCAAGGATGAGATGAAGATGACCAAGCAAGAGGTCAAGGATGAATATAAGAATGCAGAGGGAGATCCTCAGGTCAAAGGACAGCAGAGGCGCAGGATGCAGGAGAGCTCCCAGCGTCGTATGATGAAGAATGTTCCTCAGGCTGATGTTGTTATTACGAACCCTACACACTTAGCTGTTGCAATTAAGTATGATAATACTAAGGATGATGCTCCTAGGGTTGTTGCTAAGGGTGAGGATTATCTTGCTAAGAGAATTAGAGAAGTTGCCAAAGAGAGCGATGTACCTATTATGGAGAACAAGCCTCTGGCCAGAGCTTTGTACGCTACAGTTGAGGTGGATGAAGTTATTCCTCCTGAGCTATATCAGGCTGTAGCTGAGATTCTAGCTGTGGTTTACACACAGAAGAACAAAGCTGTTTAATATATTACTGAAGAAAGGGGGTTAACCTATGGATTTAACTGCTTCCGTTAAGAAAGCTGATATAGGAATTGCGATATATCTATTAGCTGCGGTTACTTTCTTTGTTATCCCTATACCTAATTTTTTATTAGATATAATGATTGCCTTTAATATTTCTGTGGCTCTCATTGTTTTGATGGATGTTCTATTTGTGCAGGAAGTTCTTGACATGTCATTCTTCCCTACACTGTTACTTTTTACAACCATTTTTAGAATATCCCTTAATGTATCTTCCACCAGACTTATTCTTTCCACTGGAGATCCTGGTAATGTAGTTCGTACATTCGGTAGTTTCGTTGGTGGTAATAATCTGGTCATTGGTGCGATTATTTTCCTTATATTGATTATTATCCAGTTCATGGTTATCAATAAAGGTTCTGAGCGTGTAGCTGAGGTATCAGCTCGATTCACCTTGGACGCTATGCCTGGTAAGCAGATGGCTATCGATGCGGATCTTAATACTGGAGCTATCGATGATGCTGAAGCTAAGCGCAGGCGTGATAAGATTCAAGAGGAATCGGCATTCTTCGGAGCCATGGATGGTGCTACTAAGTACGTAAAAGGAGACGCAACAGCCGGACTTATTATCACAGTTATCAATCTGGCTGGTGGTACTATACTTGGTATGCTTAATCAGGGACTACCTGCTGCAGAGGCTTTACAGCAGTTTGGTATTCTTACTATAGGTGATGGACTTGTTTCTCAGATTCCTTCACTTTTGATATCTCTTTCAACTGGTATTTTGGTTACTAAGGGATCTAAGGCTGCCGATTTCTCAGGCACACTGATTAAGCAGATGTTTGGCGTACCTAAGGTTCTATATATAGTTGGTGGTGCTATGATTTTCTTAGGAGTGGCAACACCTCTTAATGCTATATTATTCATTGCTTTTGGTGGCACTTTTATAGCAGCTGGCTACTCTATATCTAAGACTATTGGAGAGGAAGAGATTGAACAGGAGGTTGCTGCTGAAGAGACGGAGGCAGAGGAGATACGTAAGCCTGAGAATGTAGTATCACTTTTACAGGTTGATCCTATCGAGCTTGAGTTTGGATATGGAATCATTCCTCTTGCTGATGTTAACCAGGGTGGTGACTTGCTTGATAGAGTAGTTATGATTAGGCGTCAGATTGCCTTAGAGCTTGGTACTGTTGTTCCTATTATTCGTTTGAGAGATAATATTCAGCTTAATCCTAATCAATATATTATTAAGATTAAGGGCATACAGATTACTGAGGGGGAGATTCTATTCGATCATTATATGGCCATGAATCCAGGCTATGTAGAGGAAGAGATTACTGGTATACCTACCTTTGAACCTTCTTTCCATTTGCCAGCGCTATGGATTACAGAGAGTCAGAGAGAGCGAGCTGAATCTTTGGGTTATACAGTTGTTGATCCGCCTTCTATCATTGCCACACACTTGACTGAGGTTATCAGAAGCCATATTGCTGAGCTTCTTACTAGACAGGATGTTCAGAATCTTATTGACAACCTCAAGGAGACTAATCCTGTTATTGTGGATGAGCTTATTCCTAAGCTTCTCGGTCTGGGAGATGTTCAGAAGGTTTTACAGAACTTATTGTCAGAGGGCGTTTCTATTCGAGATTTGCTTTCTATATTCGAAGTGCTTGCTGATCATGCCACTACCACTCATGACACTGATGTACTTACTGAGTATGTTCGTCAGGGTCTCAAGAGAGCTATTTCAGGTAGATATTTTGCACCTAATGAGGTTACGCAGGTTATTACTGTAGATCCTAAGGTTGAGCAGGATATTATGGCTTCTATTAAGCAGACTGAGCAAGGCACTTATTTGACACTCGATCCTGAGCGTATCAAGAATATAATTGCTTCCCTTGAGGAAGAAATTAAGAAGTTAGAAGAGATGGGACGTACACCTATAGTTGTAACTTCTCCAATTGTTAGAATGTATTTTAAGGGTATGACACAAGACTATATAAAGGATCTTATCGTTGTTTCCTACAATGAAATCGACTCTAATGTAGAGCTTTCATCTGTGGGCATGGTAACAGGGTAAAGTAAATGACAATCAATAAGTACACAGGAAAAACTGAAGAAGAGGCAATGGAAAAAGTTCGTAAGGAACTTGGAAGTGCGGCTGTAATAATGAATGTTAAGGTGGTTAAGCCTAAGGGTATCGGAGGTTTATTCAAGGGCAGCACATATGAAGTTACTGCTGCTGTGGAGGATGACGGTTTCTCCAGTGATGCTAAGGCTTTTGCCACATCTACTCAATCACCTGCTAGTAATTTAGCCTCTCATGAGAAAACAACCAGCTCTTTTGAAGCAGTGGCTGATGACGATGCACTTCTTTTGAAGAATGCATTTTCTGCAGTTAATGAAGTATTAGAAAAACAGGGAGAGGCTACAGACCAACTTGAGAGTCCACTTGCAACTAAGAGTCTATCTACTATGGAGGCGCCTATAACTAATCCTAGAGAGGAGAGTTTTGAGCCTCTCTCTGATTCTGTACCTCACGCAAAGGTATTCGAGGCTACTTATTCTAGACCTGTAGGTGCTAGATCAGTGCAGATGACTCAGCCAAGTAGAGCCGCTGCAGCTAATCCATCAGCTTCGACTATAGCTCCAGCACCTTATGCAGCCCCAGCTCCTAAGAAGGGGCCTAAGTCTAATCCTACTAGCTCTACAAGTACATCCTCAGTTATGGATGAGACTATACATGTTAAGGGTGGCAATTCTAAGCCATCAATTGATGGAGATAATCATGTTTTTGTTAAGATGCTTTACAATGTACTACTCGAGAACGAGGTACAGGAGAAGTATATTAATCAAGTACTAGAGGATATGGATAGGGTGTTACAGACCAGTCATTCACTTGATAATCTTCTTTCTAATGTATATCAGAAGATGGTTCTTAAGCTTGGTACACCTACCAAGATTACCTCTGGTGAGCGTAGGCCTAAGGTTGTATTTTTCATTGGACCTACAGGAGTTGGTAAGACTACCACTATTGCTAAGATAGCTTCTAAGTTCAAAGTAGAAGAGGGCAAGAAGGTGGGGCTTATTACAGCAGATACTTACAGAATGGCTGCTGCTAATCAGCTGCAGACATATGCCAATATCCTGGGTGTACCTCTCAATGTCATCTATTCTGCTGAGGAATTACTTGATACAGTTAAGAAGCAGAGTAGAGAGAATGAAGATTTAGACGTTATTCTTGTGGATACTATTGGATTTTCTCACAAGAATGAAGAGCAGAAGCATGACACAGAGAAGCTTATTAATGCGCTCAATGACTTCTATGACAGTGAAGTATATTTAGTTCTGTCTGCTACTACTAAGCAGAAGGATTTGATGGATATAGCTAAATCATATATGGAATTCGCAAGCTTTAATCTTATTTTTACAAAGCTTGACGAGACACAGTGCCTAGGCAATATCTACAATATGAAGCAGTATACTGGGGCGCCTCTTTCTTATGTTACCGTGGGACAGAGCGTTCCTGATGATATCGAAATACTTAATACCCAGAAGCTGGTTAAACAGTTATTGGGAGGAAATTAAATGGATCAAGCCGAGAATTTACGAAATGTAATCAAAGCACAAAATGTTAGAAATGTTGAGAAGACCAAGGTATTAACCATTACCTCAGGCAAGGGTGGAGTTGGCAAATCTAATATGGCTGTTAATCTTGCTATTCAGTTTACCAAGATGGGCAAGAGGGTCATTATTTTAGATGCTGACTTTGGACTAGCTAATGTGGAGGTTATGTTTGGGACTATTCCTAACTACAATCTGTCGGATGTTATTTTTAAGGGTATGAGCATTCGAGATGTTATAACTACAGGCCCAATGGGTATTGGATTTGTTTCTGGTGGCTCTGGTGTGGTTGGGCTTAATAACTTAAATCGTGAACAAATTGCGTTTTTAGTCCACAACCTATCACTTTTAAATGATTTATGTGATATTCTTATTATAGATACTGGAGCTGGAGTTGCTGATCAGGTTTTAGAGTTTGTTTTAGCTTCTCCTGAAGTCTTGCTGGTTTCCACACCGGAACCTAGCTCTCTGACGGATTCTTACTCCCTCATGAAGGCGATGTATAAAAATCCCAAATATATAAAAGATGGCACCAATGTACATTTGATTGCCAACAAAGTAGAGAGTGAAGGTGAAGCCAGGGCTGTATATAACAAGATGCAGTCTGTGGTTCAGAAATTCCTTGGTGGAGATTTAGATTATTTGGGTTATATACCTTACGATCTGCAGTTAGAGAAGGCTGTTAGGAATCAGAAGGTGGTTTCTTTAGAATATCCTTCATCGAAAGCGGCGAAGAATTTCGAAGCACTTGCTTTGAAACTTCTTAAGAAGGATGACAACGCTCATTTTAAATGGGGCGTATCTCATATTTTTAATTCATTATTGAGAGATAGGGCATAATTTTATGGAAATAATTGATATTTTACCTGGCACACCTGTAGAGTTTTCTATAGCCAGTACTAATTCTGATATTGAAAACGACATAGAGGAAGATAGAAGCATATATATTTCCAGCGTTTTTGGAGTAACTAAAAACGAGGAGATTATTTTTCATATTCCTACGAGAAAGGGACGCACGGTTACAATTCCTATGAACGTTCCTTTTAATGCTATTTTCAATACTAAAAATGGCATGTTCCAGCTTACAGGCGAGATTACAAAGCGAGGACGCTTAGAGAATTTTCCTGTATATGTATTTGAAACGGAAGATGAACTTACAAAGGTTCAAAGAAGAGACTATTACAGATTCAAATGCACTATTCCTGTGAAGATTCTTCCTATACCTAAGGATGTTGCCGTTCTTCCTAATATGGAATTGGTTGAGAGTGATTTATCTAAATATGGTGAGAACTATGGCCCATCAGTTGATGGAACTATAGTTGATATAAGTGGCGGTGGTGCAAAAATCAGCGCAAAAACCGATATAAATACTGAGAAGTTTATGTATGTTTCCTTCAAGCTTAAGAATGAATCTATTAATCAACGCATCAATGTAATTGCGAAGAGGATTAATACTGAGTACAGAAGAGAGACAGGCAAGTACGAGCATCGTATCGAGTTCTTATTCAAAGAGCCCGAAGATAGAGAGACTATAATAAAGTACATTTTTGATGAGGACCGGCGTTTAAGAAAAAAGGATCAGGGTTAGAATGTATAAGATTTTAGTTGTTGATGACTCTGCACTCATGAGAAGGATCATCTGTGATATTATTAACGCAGATAGTGATTTTCGTGTAGTCGACGTTAGTGCAGACGGCGAGGACGCTTACAACAAAATAAAGAACAATGCCTATGATTTGATTGTGCTTGATATGGTATTGCCTAAGTTGCCTGGAGTTAATTTGCTTGAGCGACTTTATAATGAGCATGTGCCATTTAATGTAGTTCTTGTCAGTTCCTCTATTAGAGAGGAAGCTGATAGCACAATGAAAGCTATGGAATATGGTGCATTGGATTTTGTAGTTAAGCCAATTAGATCAAGCGGCGAGACTCGTGAGATATTTGGCCGACAGCTACTAGAATCTTTACACAATGTTTCTCGTTCTAGAGCTTTTAAACAAATCGCACCTAAGGGTGGAGCAAGCGAGACCACTAAGGCGATAGATGAATCTAGGAAGAGCACTTCTGAGAAAATGTCTAACGTAAGAAGTACTCTTGAGAGTATCAAGAATGGTATTGGTAATGCGCAGACCAATGCTACTCCTGAGCCTAAGCCACAGATTCAATCTGCACCACAGAAGCCTGCTACTGATAAGGCACCTACACCTACAGGCACAGGAGTTAGAACTAAGAAGTTGATAGCACTAGCTTGTTCTACTGGAGGACCACAAGCCCTTCATACTTTTGTTCCTATGTTGCCAGGGAATTTGTCGGTTCCACTTGTTTTGGTTCAACACATGCCCGAAGGTTTTACTGCATCTCTTGCAGCTAGACTTGATCAGATATCATCTGTAAAAGTTAAGGAGGCAGAAGAAGGTGAGTTCTTTAAACCAGGAGTTGTATATGTTACCCCTGGAGGTAAGCACATGAAAATCTGCGAAGACGCAAGTCATGCAGCTTTTTGTCATTTGGATGACAGCCCACCTGTTAATAGCTTAAAGCCATGTGCAGATGTTATGTATGAATCATTAACCACATCTAGTTTCGATGAGATTATATGTGTGGTTCTCACAGGAATGGGTGCTGATGGTTCTGCTGGTATCAGAACTCTAAACAAACATAAAAAGACTTACGTAATTTCGCAAGAAGCTTCCACATGTGTTGTATATGGAATGCCGAAGGCAGTGGAACAGGGCGGTTTATCCGATGAAGTAGTTCCGCTGAAATCAGTCGCTAATTCAATCGTTAAGAAACTTGGAGGTTTATAAGATGGATGTAAGTCAATATTTGGA
Source organism: Pseudobutyrivibrio sp. (assembly GCA_024691465.1). Next base: position 14,399 of record JAILNO010000152.1, read on the forward strand.
TATTTTTATCGATGAGACAAGTGGTCATATTCAGAGCCTTTCCGATAACATTATGGAGTTGGAAAAGGAGCCAGAAAATAAAGATGTTGTTAATGAAATCTTCCGTGCTGCCCACTCTTTAAAGGGTATGGCTGGTACTATGGGATTCAAGCGTATGCAACATCTTACACATGACATGGAGAATGTGTTCCAAGAAGTTAGAAATGACAACGTAAAGGTCAATTCTTCACTTATTGATATTCTTTTTAAATGTCTAGATGCCATTGAGGCATATCTTGATACTGTTAAGGCCACATCTAATGAAGGCACTGAGGAGAACGAAGCTTTAATTAAGCTTTTAAATGATTACTTAACTCAGGCCGAGGGTGGTGAGGTTGAAGCTGCTCCAGCAGCTGCATCTTCTGAAGAAGCACCTGCAGAGTCTAATGAGGCTGCAGCTGATGGCCCATTATTCAAGTCTATGAAGCTTGAGCCTGAGCTTGTTGAGAAGCTTAAGGGTGAAAAGCAACTATATGGTTTCACAATTCATATTAACAAGGAATGTCTACTTAAGGCAGCTAGAGCTTTCCTTGTATTTAAAGCTGTAGAAGATTTCGGTCAGATTATGGCCTTTGATCCTAGCTCATCTGATATTGAGGATGAGAAATTCGAGTTTGATTTCTCATTTATTTTATCAACAGAAGCTGAGCTTGATCCTATTCTTGAGGCAGTTAAGGCTGTTTCAGAAATCGAATCAGTTGAGGCTGAGAAGGTTACTCCTGAGATGTATGAGAAGAAGGAGGAGGAAGCTCCAGCACCAGCACCTGAGGCAACAGCTCCAGCTCCTGCGGCTGCAACACCTGCTCCAGCGCCTGCAGCTAAGCCAGCTGCACCTGCAGCTAAGGCAGGAGGCAAGAGTAATACACCTGCTAACAAGCCTGTTACATCTCGTACAATTCGTGTAGATATTGAGAAGCTGGATGCATTGATGAATCAGGTATCCGAGCTTATCATTGCTAAGAACTCACTTGCATCTCAGAGCAATGCTTCAGGCGAGATTGACGGCCAGACATTGCATGAGAATATTGAATATCTTGAGAGAATTACTACTAACCTCCATGAGTCAGTTATGAAGGTTCGAATGGTTCCAATTGAATCAGTAGTAGCTAAATTCCCTCGTATGATTCGTGACCTTGATAGAAAGTTGAACAAGCCAATGGAGCTTGTTATGACTGGTGAGGATACAGAGCTTGATAGAACTGTTGTTGATCAGTTAGGTGATCCACTTCAGCATTTACTTCGTAACTCTGCTGACCATGGTATTGAGTCTCCAGAAGACAGAAAGGCTGCTGGTAAGCCGGAAAAGGGAACTATTTTCCTCAATGCTTTCCAGGAAGGCAACAACGTCATTATTGAGGTAGGTGACGATGGTGGCGGTATCAATACAGACAAGGTTAAGGAGAAAGCTGTTGAGCGAGGAATCGTTTCACCTGAAGAAGCAGAGAACTTAAGCCAGAAAGAAATAATCGACTTCCTGTTCATGCCTTCATTCTCAATGGCTAAGCAGATTACTGATATCTCAGGCCGTGGTGTTGGTCTTGATGTAGTTAAGAGCAATATTGAAGCTCTTGGTGGAGATGTTACAGTTAAGTCTACTATGGGTGAGGGTTCTACTTTCACAGTTAGACTTCCACTTACACTTGCTATTATTCAGGCACTTATGGTTGAGATCAGAGATGAGAAGTATGCTATCGCACTTGCTTCTATCATGAACATTGAAAATATACCTAAGTCTGAAATCAAGTATGTTGAGTCTAAAGAGGTTATTCACCTTAGAGGACAGGTTATTCCACTTATACATCTTGATAAGATTCTTGATTTTGAACCTAAGGAAGATGATGATGATACTATGACAGTTGTTATCTGCAAGAAGGGTGACACACTCGGTGGTATCATTGTTGATAATCTTATTGGTCAGTTGGAAATCGTTATTAAGTCACTTGGTAAGCTTGACAATAACAAGCTCATCAGCGGTGCTACTATCCTTGGTGATGGTGAGATCGCTATGATTCTTGATGTCAATGCTGTTATTTAATAGGAGGTGTAACCATGTCAGATTTGGCTGTATATGATGTTGTTGAGAAAGAAAAGAAACAATACATTGTAGTAAAGATTGGTGGCGAGCATTATGGTATCGATATTTCCTATATAGATAACATTGTTCGCATGAGTAAGATTACAAGAGTTCCAAAGGCTCCTTCATATTACAGAGGAGTTATCAATCTTAGAGGTGAGGTAGTACCAGTTATGAGTCTTCGCCGTAGGATGGATCTCGATGATGATGAGTTCACTGATGCATCTAGAATTATTATTCTTAAGCTTGATAGCGGCGGATTAATGGGTGTTATTGTAGATGTTGTCAAGGAAGTATTATCACTTTCTGAGGATGATATCGAAGCTCCTTCATCTACATTGAAGAGCAAGAACTCATTTATTAATGGTGTAGGAAAAAATGGTGACGAGCTTATTTCTATTTTTGAAATCAGCTCAATTATTGGAGAAAACGACGCTTCTTAAAGGGAGGTATGTATGCTCACACTTGATGAGGTTAATTCAAAATATTTTGATGTCCTCAAGGAAATAGGTAATATTGGCGCTGGCAATGCTACAACGGCCATCGCCAATATGCTTGGCCTTAGAATAGATATGAGTGTTCCAGAAGTGGCATTTTTGCCAGTTGAGAGTCTGGGCTCAGCTATCGGGGCAGAGGACGAGATTATAGTAGGCATTTTGCTTGGCGTTGAACAGGATATTGATGGTTCAATGATGTTCCTTATGGATATGCCATCTGCTCACCATATAGTTAATAAGCTTATGATGAGAGATGATAATTATTCAGAACCATTTGATGAGATGGATTTATCCGCCATCAAAGAGATCGGTAATATTATTGCAGGTTCGTATTTGTCGGCTTTATCGGGACTTACGAATCTTACAATTGTGCCATCTGTTCCGTTTGTCGCAGTTGATATGGCGGCTGCTATATTATCAGTTCCAGCGGTTCAGTTTGGTATTTTTGGTGACAATGCACTTATGATTAACACACAGTTTTCTGATGATCTTGGAATAAAGGGACACTTTATTCTGATGCCAGAGGAAGATTCTTATGCAAAGATATTAACGGCACTTGGTGTACCAATTTAAGGAGCGTGGAATATGGGGCAAATGATTAAAGTCGGCATGGCTGATCTTAAAATATGCAAAGCTCCTGATGCACTAACTACGATTGGTCTTGGATCCTGCATTGGAATTGCTATTTATGATCCATCAACTAAGATTAGCGGTTTAGCGCACATTATGTTACCTGATAGTACTTCTATTAGAAATAATTCTAATATTGCAAAGTTTGCAGATACAGGTATACAGAAGCTTTATGACGATATGATTAAGGCTGGAGCCAATAAATTAAAGATGGTTGCTAAAATCGCTGGGGGAGCTAAGATGTTCGAAATGCCTGGCGCTTCAGCAGCTGGAATTAATGTGGGTGAGAGAAATGCAGAGGCGTCACGAGCTAAATTAAAGGAGTTAGGCGTTAGGCTTGTCGCAGAGGATTGCGGTTTAAATTATGGTCGTACTGTTGAGCTATATAGTGAGACTGGAGAATACCATATAAAATCTGTTGGCAAAGAGCTTAAGATTCTATAAAATAAAAATAAGTATTTGGAGGATATGATGAAAACGAAACCTATACCAATAATAATTACTTTGGCTGCAGCCTTGATTTCTTGTGTTACATCCATTGTTCAGAGGGTTGAGTTTTCGGTTTTTCTCAGTAGATTAGCAATTGTTGTTGCCATATTCTTAGTTATGGGAACAATAATTAAAATTATATTAGATTATTCATTCAAGACACTAGAACCACCTGTTCCTTTAGATGAACAGTTGGATTCAGTGGTTCCTCTGGAAGATGAAGATCAACCAGATGAGGAAATTAATACATCAAACGATAATCCGCTTGAATCAGAGGAAGGCTAAATAATTCTGATTTAGCGAGACTTAAAGGGGGCATAAATGAAGGCTAGTGACAAGGAAAAGCTTTGGGATAAATATAAAGTTAGCCCGAATCCAGAGCTTAGGGAGCAATTAATTCTTGAATATGCGCCACTTGTTAAAATTGTTGCAGGACGTCTTTGTATGTATTTAGGTAATACAGTTGAGTACGAAGATTTATGCAGCTATGGCATATTTGGCCTTATTGATGCGATTGATAAATTCGATTTGGCAAAGGATGTCAAATTCGAAACTTACGCAAGTCTACGCATCAGAGGTTCTATTTTGGACCAAATTAGAAAAATGGACTGGATTCCCCGCACCATAAGACAGCGTCAGAGGATGATTGATGATGCTATCAAGACCATCGAGGCGCGCACAGGTCATAGTGCCAGTGATGAAGAGGTTGCGGAGGAACTTAACATTTCCTCTGATGAGTTTTTAAAATGGCAATCACAACTTAATGTTACAAATGTTGTTTCTTTAAATGAATTCGTTGAGGCAGGTAATGAACCAGTTATGGAGGCCGAGAACAATTCACACTTTATTCAACCTGAAGATAATATATCTAAGCAAGAGCTTTCAGAGAAGCTTAAGGAGGCGCTGGATAAACTTACAGAAAAGGAAAAACAAGTCGTTCTTTTATATTATTATGAAGACATGACTTTAAAAGAAATTAGTGCGACTTTAGAAGTGTCAGAATCTAGAGTGTCACAACTTCATACAAAAGCCCTACAGAAAATGAGAGGTTCTCTCGGAGAGTATATGGGTATTTTGATAAAGTAGTTTGTAGACATGTAATTGTGTGGTATTCCACTAGGGAGGGAATGTTATGTCAATTAGTCCTATTAATTTTAACGGAATGATTCAAAACACCAACGAGATTAGCCATACTAAAGCCAACGAGGACCAGAAGCCATTGCTTCAGCAGGAATTGCTGACAAGTGCTGTTGAGAAGAAACAAGAGCAGCAATCTAAGCAAGTCAATGATCCTAATAACACCAATAAGACTGGTGATAAATATGATCGTGAGGGCAATGGTAAAGGTTACGAGGGCAATAAAAATCGTAAATCTCCTAAGAATAAGAAAGGACAAGAGCTCCAGGGTGATGGAGAGGTTACAGAGAAACCTAAGCCATCATTTGATATGAGAGTTTAACAAGGGGGACTATAATGTCAGTACTAGAAATTGTGCTCCTAATCATTGGGTTATCCTTATGCATTGGGAGTTTTTTTGTGTCTGAAAAGCTATCAAGCACAGACAAAGAAAATCTTCAAAAGCTTACAAAAGAACAGATTGAGGCCATTATTAAAGATAAAATGGCTGATGCTAAAGTGGAGATGGAGGATAAGCTTTCCGAGACCATCGACGAAGCTATGGAGCAATTAGATATTAAGACTGATAGGGAGACTACCAATAAGATTATGCAGATTTCAGAGTACTCTGATTCAGTACTTGAGTCTGTCGATAAGTCCCATAAGGAAGTTACTTTTATGTATTCTATGCTTAATGATAAGCAGAAGGATACAGTAGAAATGACTAAGAAACTTTCGGACTTAGAGGACACTTTGGTTGCACTTGATTCTTCTATAGCTAAGAAGCTTGATTTGCTTAGGGATAGGGAAATTGAGATTGCTGAAGAGAAACAGAAGCTTGAGGAAGCCAAAGCTGCTCCCGTTGAAGAAAAGGAACCCGTATCTTTTACAGAAGCTCTTGCAGAGAAATTCTCTGAGGATAGCTCTAAAGTCAACAAGCAGAATGATAATATGGAAATTCTTACCTTACACGATGAGGGCCTTACCGAAGTTGAGATAGCTAAGAAGCTTGGCAGGGGACTAGGTGAGGTTAAGTTTGTTCTCGGTTTATATCAGGAGGGCAAATAATGAGATTTAAGTATTATCTTAGAGGTATAGGAATCGGTATAATCTTGGCTACATGCCTTTTATCTATTAGTTTCTATTTTGGAAAGGATAATCTAGGTACTAGGGAAATGACTGATGCTGAGATTATTCAAAAAGCTACTGAGCTTGGCATGGTGGAAGCTCCCAAGGAAGATGAAGAGGATTCTGAGGATTCATCTAAAGAAGAATTAAAGGATGAGGCTGCTTCAGAAGAGACTGCTAAAGAGGATGCTAAAGAGGATATTACATTAGATGAGGCAATTGATGAGGCTAGTAGTGATACTGAGTCTGAAACTGAGGCAGATGATGTAGTGACATACATACCTTTTAGTATTAATTCAGGAGAATCTTCTGACTCTGTGGCATCTAAATTATATAATGCAGGATTAGTAGATTCTGCATCAGAGTTTAATAGCTATATGAACGAATTAGGTGTGGATAGTCGTATTCAATCTGGTACTTTCTATGTTAAGGAGGGAAGTAGTTATGATGATTTGATTTCCCTTTTAGTCAACAAAGACACTAGAAGTACCACACCACCAGAAGAATAATAGCTAACAATTACTTTATTTATTGAATTTTGTTGCAATATTCTAGGATTTGTGATAAATTTTAAGGGCTGTTGAAAATACACGTATGAGGACTAACTTTGGTTCCTAACCTATAGTAGGCCGGGTGTTAGTTAGGAAGAATCATACGGAAGAACAAACCAGGAGGTATTAAAATGAGTGTTATTTCAATGAAGCAGTTACTTGAGGCAGGTGTTCACTTTGGACATCAGACACGTAGATGGAACCCTAAGATGGCTCCTTATATCTACACAGAGCGTAATGGTATCCACATTATCGA
>JAILNO010000156.1 GCA_024691465.1 Pseudobutyrivibrio sp.
ACCAGGAGGTATTAAAATGAGTGTTATTTCAATGAAGCAGTTACTTGAGGCAGGTGTTCACTTTGGACATCAGACACGTAGATGGAACCCTAAGATGGCTCCTTATATCTACACAGAGCGTAATGGTATCCACATTATCGACCTTCAGAAGTCTGTAGGTATGGTAGATGATGCTTATGATGTTATCTTTGACATCGCACAGCAGGGTGGTACTATTCTTTTCGTAGGAACTAAGAAGCAGGCTCAGGATGCTATTGCATCAGAGGCAGAGCGTTGCGGTATGTTCTACGTTAACGAGAGATGGCTTGGAGGTATGCTTACAAACTTCAAGACAGTTCAGACAAGAATTGCTCGTTTAAAGGAAATCGAGAAGATGGAGGCAGACGGTACATTCGATCTTCTTCCAAAGAAGGAAGTTACTGGTCTTAAGAAAGAGCAGGAGAAGCTTACTAAGGTTCTCGGTGGTATCAAGGAGATGAATCGTATTCCTGATGCTATTTTTGTTATTGATCCTAAGAAGGAGCACATCTGTATCCAGGAAGCTCAGACACTTGGTATTCCACTTGTAGGTGTTTGCGATACTAACTGTGATCCTGATGAGCTTGATTACGTTATTCCAGGTAATGATGATGCTATTCGTGCAGTTAAGCTTATCGTTTCTAAGATGGCTGATGCTGTTATCGAGGCTAAGCAGGGTGAGATGAATGAGGTTGCTGAGGAGTCAGCAGCTGCTGATACAGAAGAGGAGGCATAATTATGGCAGCTATTACAGCAGCAATGGTAAAGGACCTTCGCGAGCAGTCTGGCGCAGGTATGATGGATTGTAAGAAGGCACTCGCTGAGTGCGATGGTGATATGAATGCAGCTTTCGAGCTCCTTCGTAAGAATGGTGCTGCTAAGGCTGAGAAGAAGGCATCTCGTATCGCTGCAGAGGGAATCTGCAAGGTAGTAGTTGATGGCAATAGTGCTGTTGTTCTTGAGGTTAACTCAGAGACAGATTTCGTTGCTAAGAATGAGAAGTTCCAGACTTATGTTGAGAAGGTTGCTAACCAGATCCTTAAGTCTGATGTTAAGTCTATTGATGAGCTTTTAGCACAGCCATGGGCTGAGGATTCATCTAAGACAGTTAATGATGTACACGTAGAGATGGTTGCTACAATCGGTGAGAAGCTTTCTCTTCGTAGATTTGAGAAGATTACTTCTGATGGTTTCGTAGTTTCATATACACACGGTGGTGGACGTATCGGCGTTATCGTTGATATGACTGGTGCTGAGAGTGATGCAGCTAAGGAAGCAGCTACTAATATCGCTATGCAGATTGCTGCTCTTAATCCTAAGTATGTTAGCCGTAACGAAGTATCTGCTGATTACATCGCACACGAGAAGGAGATCCTTCTTGCTCAGATCATGAATGACCCTAAGGAGTCTCAGAAGCCTGAGAAGGTTATCAACGGTATGATCGAGGGACGTGTATCTAAGGAACTTAAGGAAATCTGCCTTATGGATCAGGTTTACGTTAAGGCTGAGGATGGTAAGCAGTCAGTTGCTAAGTATTTAGAGCAGGTTTCTAAGGAGACAGGTTCTGATATTACAGTTAAGAGCTTTGTTCGTTTTGAGACTGGTGAAGGTCTTGAGAAGAAGAACGAAGATTTCGCAGCTGAAGTTGCAGCTCAGATGAACGCTTAATTCGTTGAATTAGATTATTATATGAGTCCACATTTAGTGGACTCATATTTTTTTTGTCCTTTATATTGTTATTCTATTGTGATAAAATTAAGTAGACTTTTATGGGGGAGGAGCTGTTTTGGAAAGTTATAATGAGGGACTAGAGAGGCAACGGTCCAAGAGAAAACGAGTTGCCAGAATGAAAAAGCTTATAGTCACTACAGTTCTTGTATTTATGTTGCTTACTATTTCGGTGATGAGCTTTTTATGTTTTCAGGTGGTATCGCTTCATAGACAGTTAGATGCATTGGCGCAGCAGGTGTATGTTTCTACTGATGTGGAAGGTACTAGTGGCATGGTTGATGATGCCGTTCTAGATGATGTTTATCAGGTAGATAATGTAGATAATATTGCGCAGGAGGGAGATATTCCTAAGGTATATTTGACCTTTGATGATGGCCCTAGCAGCAATACAGATGAGATACTTGATATATTAGATGACTATAATGTCAAGGCTACATTTTTCGTTTGTGGTAAGGATTTGAGTCTATATTCTGATGCTTACAAGCGAATAGTTGATGACGGACATACTATTGGCATGCATTCATATAGTCATAGTTTTGGTGAGATATATGCCTCTGAGGAAGCATTTGCAGAGGATTATAATAAGATTCATCAATTGATATTAGATACTACTGGAGTGGATACCAAGTACTATCGTTTCCCAGGAGGAAGCAGTAATCAGGTTAGTACTGCAGGTATGTCTACTTTTATTAATTATCTTAATACTCAAGGAGCTGTTTATTACGATTGGAATGTATCATCAGGAGATGCTACAGCTTCAGCCTTTTCCACTGAACAGCTTATTGATAATGTTATGACTGATGTGGTAAAATACAAAACGTCTGTAGTATTGTTGCATGACGCAGCTAATAAGAATGCAACCGTTGAGGCGTTGCCTGGACTTATTGAGGCTTTACAGGAACAGGGAGCCATGATTTTACCGATTACAGATGAAACAACAGTTATACAGCATGTTAATGTTGTACAATAATATAGTTATGGAGGAATTGTAATGGGCTTTTTTAAGGATTTCAAAGAGGATTTTAATGACGCTTTAGATGAAATGGCTGGCACAGAGGAAACATCTTCTGAAGAGGTTATGGTTAATACCCTTGACGGTGATATAGATGTAGAATCAGAGCTTAACAAGCTTGATGGACTTTTAGAGCAGATCACTAAAAAGGTTGAAACACCAGAGGAAAAGACTGAGGCTTTAGTTGTAGAAGAGCCAAAGGAAGAGAAGAAGTCTTTCTTCTCAGATAATAAGAAAGATATTAAGATGGAGGCACCAAAGACAATGGATGTTATGGGAAATGCTGCAGAGACTAATAGAGCAGTTGCAGATGAGAATGCAGTGATTACTGCTGGAATGAAGGTTACAGGTAATGTAGAATCAATCGGTTCTATTGAGGTACAGGGAGAGATCGTTGGTGATGTTGCATGTAATGGCAAGCTTGTTGTTACAGGTAAGGTTAACGGTAATTCTTCTTCTTCAGAGTTCTTCGCTGATGCAGCTAAGATCGAAGGTGAGGTAGTAACTTCAGGAACAGCTAAGGTAGGCGTTGGTTCTGTTATTATTGGTAATATTACAGCTACATCTGCAGTTATCGCAGGCGCTGTTAAGGGTGATATCGATGTTAATGGTCCTGTTGTAGTTGATACTTCAGCGGTTGTTATGGGTAACATCAAGTCTCGTTCAGTACAGATTAACAATGGTGCTGTTATCGAGGGATTCTGCTCACAGAGCTATTCTGATGTTGATGTGAACAGCGTATTTTCAATCTAGAGGATCTATATAAATGAAGAGAGTATTACTTAAACTTAGTGGAGAAGCACTTTCAGGTGATAAGGGATTTGGTTTTGATGAGAAGACTTGCTTAATGGTTGCTAACCAGGTTAAGCAGCTTGTAGATGATGGCGTACAGGTAGGCGTTGTTATCGGTGGTGGTAACTTCTGGAGAGGACGTTCTTCAGAGAATATCGACCGTACTAAGGCTGACCAGATTGGTATGCTTGCTACAGTTATGAATTGTCTCTATGTTTCTGAGATTTTCAGATCTGTTGGCATGAAGACATCCGTACTTACACCTTTTGAGTGTGGCAATTTCTCTAAGCTATATTCTAAAGATAGAGCTAATAAGTATTTCGAGAGAGGTATGGTTGTATTCTTCGCAGGTGGTACAGGTCATCCATATTTTTCTACTGATACAGCTACAGTTCTTAGAGCTGTTGAAATTGAGGCAGAGGTTATTCTTCTTGCCAAGTCTATTGATGGAGTATACGATAGTGACCCAGCTAAGAATCCTAATGCTAAGCGTTATGATTCCGTTAGCATCCAGGAGGTCATTGATAAGAAGCTCCAGGTAGTAGATATGACTGCTTCAGTTATTGCTATGGAACAGAAGATGCCTATGTATGTTTTCTCGCTTAATGAGGAGAATTCTATCGTCAAGGCTATTTCAGGTAAATTTAATGGCACAGTTGTATGTGTTAAGGAGGATTAATGGATAATATACTTTCAACCTACGAGGAGAAAATGACTAAGAGCTATAACAATCTCGAAAGTGAGTATTCTACTATTCGAGCTGGTAGAGCTAATCCTCATATTTTGGATAAGATTACTGTTGATTATTATGGAGCACCTACTCCACTTCAGCAGGTAGCTAATGTTTCGGTTCCAGAGCCAAGACTTATTCAGATTCAGCCATGGGAGCCTTCATTAGTTAAGGAAATCGAAAAAGCTATTAATATGTCGGATATTGGAATTAATCCAACAAACGATGGCAAGTTAATTCGTCTAGTTTTTCCTGAGCTTACAGAAGAGCGTCGTAAGGAAATTGCTAAGGAAGTTAAGAAGTATGGCGAAGATGCTAAGGTAGCCATCCGTAACATCAGAAGAGATGCTATTGATTCACTGAAAAAGCACTCTAAGGATGAGGGCGTTTCTGAGGACGAGATTAAAGACTTAGAAGACAAGTGCCAGAAGATGACTGACAAGTTCATCGCTGATGTAGACAAGGCTGTTGAAGCTAAGACCAAAGAGATTATGACTGTTTAATTGTAGTCTTTGTAAGGGCACATTTATTGTGCCCTTTTTACTTATTATAAAGAGCTTTTAGGAGGTAATATGAAGGTTCCAGAGCATATTGCGATTATTCTTGACGGTAATGGCCGTTGGGCTAAGTCTAAAGGTATGCCCCGTACTTATGGACATACTGTGGGAGCTAAGAATGTAGAGATTATATGTAGAGCTGCTCATGATTTAGGGGTCAAGTACGTTACTATGTACGCTTTTTCTACAGAGAATTGGTCTAGACCTGAGGATGAGGTTAAAGCTTTAATGAAACTCCTTGGAGAGTATATTAAGACATGTATGAAGACTGCCAAGAAGGATAATTTAAGAGTTAGATTCATAGGTGACTTAAGCAAATTAGATGATAAGCTTAAGGCTAATATAAAAGAGCTTACTGATTATTCATCACAGTTTACTGGACTTACTCTTACGATAGCTATTAATTATGGTAGTAGGGATGAGATGACTCGAGCAATTAGAAGAGTTGCAGCCGATGTCAGGGATGATAAGCTTCAAGCAGATGATATTACAGAAGATTTGTTTTCGACTTATCTGGATACAGATGGTATACCTGATCCTGATTTTATGATTAGGACTTCTGGCGAGCAGAGGCTATCTAATTATTTGTTATGGCAGCTTGCTTATTCAGAATTCTATTTTACATCAGTACCTTGGCCTGAATTTACTCCTGAGGAGCTTAAGAAGGCTATCGAGGAATATGATAAGAGGAACCGTCGATTTGGCGGTATTTAGGAAGGGATTAATATGTTTGTTACTAGATTAATTAGTGGAATAGTACTTGTAGCTTTAGCACTGTTATTTATTATCACTGGAGGCGATGTACTCTTAGGCGCTATGCTCGTTCTTTCTTTAATCGGCATGTATGAGCTCTATAGGATCTTTAAGGTTGAGAAGAGCTTACCTGGTATATTAGGCTACATTGCATGTGTAGTATATTACATGGATTTAAGATTTGCTTTTTGCGCAGATAAGATGGTTATTATGCTTGTCTTCTTAATTCTTTTATTAGCGGTATTTGTGTTTGGATATCCTAAATATCATAGTCATCAGATTATGGCGACATTTTTTGGATTATTTTATGTAGGAATCATGCTTTCCTTCTTATACCAGACCAGATTACTACCTCTAGGACAGTTTATTGTATGGCTTATATTCCTGTGTTCTTGGGGATGCGATACATCAGCTTATTGCGTAGGCGTATTATTTGGTAAGCACAAGATGTCACCTATCCTTTCTCCTAAGAAGTCCATCGAAGGAGCAGTAGGTGGTGTGGTTGGAGCTATGCTTTTTACAGCCATTTATTGTGTGGCTATTAACGCAGCTTTTTCTGTAGAGGATTTCAAGGTGCTTCCACTTGTTATTATTGCTGGTGTAGGTGCACTTATCTCTATGGTTGGAGATCTAGCCGCTTCTGCAATTAAGAGGAATTTCGATATTAAGGATTATGGCAAGCTTATTCCTGGCCATGGCGGTGTATTAGATAGATTCGACAGTATTATTATTACTGCGCCTATTATCTATTATTTAGCGTATTATTTTTACATATAATTCATATATATATAGAGGTGACTGTTATGTCTCAAAAGTTAGCAATTCTTGGGTCTACAGGTTCCATAGGAACTCAGACTCTTGATATAGTTTCTCAGAATCCTGAGGATTTACAGGTGGTTGCCATGTCATGTGGCAAGAATATAGGTTTATTTGAAAAGCAGATTAGGAAGTATAAGCCTAGTCTGGTATGCATTGGCACAGAAGAATTGGCATCTGATCTTAGAAATAGACTTGCTGATATTGATATAGAGATATGTTGTGGTATGGAAGGGCTTGTAGCCGTTGCTACCTATTCAGATGCTGATACAGTAGTTACAGCTGTAGTTGGAATGATTGGTGTTCAGCCTACTATAGCAGCTATCAATGCTGGTAAGACTATTGCGCTAGCTAATAAGGAGACCCTTGTTACTGCAGGACATATTATCATGCCGCTTGCTAAGGAGAAGGGGGTGTCTATACTTCCTGTCGACAGTGAGCATAGCGCTATTTTTCAATCTCTTAATGGTGAGAGACATAATAAGATATCTAAGATTCTTCTCACAGCTTCAGGTGGTCCTTTCAGAGGTAAAAGTTACGAAGAATTAGAGAATGTTAAATTAGAGGATGCTCTTAAGCATCCTAATTGGTCTATGGGAGCGAAGATAACCATAGATTCAGCCACTATGATTAATAAGGGACTCGAAGTAATGGAGGCTAAGTGGCTTTTTGATGTTAGTTTAAGCCAGGTAGAGGTAGTGGTTCATCCTCAGAGTATTCTGCATTCAGCTGTAGAATTCATGGATGGAGCTGTTATTGGACAGATGGGCACACCCGATATGAGACTGCCTATTCTGTATGCATTATTTTACCCTAATCGCAAGACTCTATATGCAGAGCCTTTGGATTTATTCAAGGTTGGTACCCTTACATTTGAGAAGCCTGATATGGAGACATTCTACGGGCTTTCACTAGCTTATGATGCTATGGATGCAGGTGGTAATGTTCCTACAGTATTTAATGCGGCTAACGAATTAGCAGTAGCTAAGTTCTTGAATAACAAGATTAAGTTTTTAGAGATTCCAGAAATTGTTTCTGAATCTATGGTTAATGTGGACTTTATTAGTAATCCTACTATTGAACAGGTTCTTGAAACTGAGAGGATGACCCACGAGTTTATTGAGAGTAGGTGGTAGCATGAAGATAATTCTTGCCATTTTAATATTTAGTTTTATTATCATCTTTCATGAGCTTGGCCATTTCCTATTCGCTAAGAAATGTAATGTCTTGGTCAA
>JAILNO010000160.1 GCA_024691465.1 Pseudobutyrivibrio sp.
GAACACTAACTGCCGATCCTAGTTCAAACTCATCTGCTAGCTTAATACTAAACTCACCCTCCAGATTCAGAAACAGTTCAGCAATCTCGATACTATTTGCATCTAAATCATCAACAAGGCTCATATTATTAGTTATCTTACTACAGTCAGTATCAACTAACTCACTAATTCTATATATTACTCTTTTTTCAACCTCTTGTATATCCATTTTTTATCCTTTCATCTCAATTTGTTGATAATTATTGTTGCCATCTTCAATCTCTGTTCTAATAAGAAGCTTTTTAACCTTACCACTTGATGTGACAGGTATCTCCTTTGAAGTCTTATATACAGCGCGTATCCTTTTATATACAGGCAACTTTTTATTATAATTGCATATATTGACTATCACGCTATCATCCAAAGTATGGTCATCCTTAAGCTTAAGCACCATGACAGGCTTCTCCTTGACACCTAGAATCACCATTCTCTCAGCATCCGCAGTGAGCTTGGCAAAGTACTCCTCTAACTCATCTGGGTAAATATTCTCCCCTGAATTATTAACAATTACATCCTTATTTCTACCTAGGATGTAGAGTTTCTTTTGCCTAATCTCTACCCTATCCCCTGTCAGGAAGTACTTGTTCATGAACAGTTCAGGCTTAATCTCCTTACCGTCTATAAGCATGTACTCATAGATGATATCTCCTGAAACCATCAGCTCGCCTATTCCTTCTTCAGCAATACTTCCATCCTCCAGATAGAGCATAGCCTGATATACTTCAGAATTCACCGAGCCTACACAGCCATCTGTTCTGTCTGAAATCAAGCTGCACACGTTAGATGTCAAAGAGCCAATCTCAGTCATTCCATATGCTTGTGACGAGAAAATACCAGCATCGTTTAATAATGACATAGTCTCTGCCGAAGCTCTGGCCGCACCCATAATTACGAACTTAAGATTGTTTCCCACAATACTTTGGAACAATTCCTTATTTACAGACCCATGCTTCTTAAGAATATTCTTTACTATTGAGTCCCAAACCATAGGAACAGAATATGCAATCTGCACATTGCCCCTTTTTATAGCCTCAGTGATACTGGTAATAGTATTCTTCTCAACTGTAACTACCTTGCCATGAAGCCTCTCATAAATAATATTGGACATAAGTGCAGCTATATGATGATTTGGGAACATAGTAAACATGTTCTTCTCGCCCTGCTGCAATAGGAAGTGCAATTTATCTAGTTCCGCATAACGTTCCATAATATTATTAATCTGAGCGCAGATACTCTTACCTGTGTGAACGAATATCTTCGGAGTACCTGTAGTGCCTGATGTACCCAGAGCAATCTTGTCAGCAAATCTATTTGGAGAAATCCACTCCTCCTCCATACTGCTATCGATAATTTCCTGTCCTGATACAAAAGTTACACCATCCAATTTAGGATCATCAGAAGTAATTATTGCTTTTATTCCAGAATTTTTTGAGACATTACCTAAATATTTGTCATTGCAGGCATTATCAAGGATAAATATATTGTATCCTGCATATAGGCATGCCCAAAAGAGAGCAGACCAAAGAGGCTGATTAGGTAACTTGATACCTATCCAACTATCAGCTGGTATGTCTGATAGTTTATTGCTCAAGCTCTTAGCCATACCCAGGATGTGGCTGTAATATTCCCCGTAGGTATACTGTGCTATCAGTGTTTCATCATAATGCTCCCACAGAATATCGGCCTTCCCTTTTGAGAAAGAGCTCTGAAATAATCCCTGAAAAGTATTCTCCTCTAAAATCATTTATTGTCCTTTCTTTGCGTTTATCATTCCAGCAATGCTTTCAATAGTTTCGAATGCAGACAGCTCCACATCCTCAAGCGAAATAACTACATCAAAAGTTGATTCTAATGTCTCAAGCATGGATATAATTCCGAATGAATCTAGAAAACCAGAAGTAATAAGCTTAGTCTTCTCAGTTATATCTTCTGGAACTGTACCATCCATTGTTTCAATAATGATTTCTTTTATTTTGATTTCAACTTCACCCATTTTTAATCCTCCATGGAATCTATTATTTCGTGATCTAGTTCGAGTTTATCTAATACATCGTACAAATCCTTTTTGGTGATAGGAGTATTAATTAACTCCAATGCTCGCTCTCTGGTCATCTCACCACTTCTAATCAACCCTGACAATTCGGTTTCATGCTGAGTATATCCGAATTGTTTACGTCCCATATATTGGGACATGTAATTGAATAAGCAGTTGGTTGAGTTCTTAGGCCAACTGTGACTAGGAAGCTTAAAGGATAACTCCTTCTGAAGTAGCTCAATAATATTCTTCTCATCATAATCATAGTATTTAAAAGGAGATATCTCCTCGATATGCCTATAATGCTTAGCTGCATACATCATCGGACTCTTAAATAGTTCTAATAAATCTTCGTATTCAGGCTTCCCCTCCATGAACTCAATAGTGTTTTTATCTGATATTTTATATATCCAGAACAATTCATCCTGCGCCAGATAACTTTGCCCCTTTGTATATCCGCCAAACACCATCGATATATCATTTTCAATACATAAATCTTTAATATGTTTGTCCAGAATTAGATGACACACTCTACAGAAATAGATTTGCTTATCCATCTGAAGCATGACTTTAAAAAGATTAATAATATCCTCTGCTTTATATTCAATCAAATCTACTCCAAGTATCCTTGATGCATTCCTGATGTTGTCGTACATCTCAGGAATTGAGAAGCCATTATCCACAAAGATAGCCAAAGGATTCAATTTCAAATAGTTCTTAACAATATACAAGGACATGATACTGTCTTTTCCACCTGAGACTGCAACCGCACAATCGTACTTGCCTTTTCCCCTCTTCTTATCAATCTTCCTATGTAATGATTCAAGGAGCTTGTCTTTACTTACACTGGTTCCTAAGGCATTGGCTTCATCTTCAATTTCAATGTTCCTTTTACATAGAGAACATATACCATCATCTCCTATTTCCACATGACCATGGCATTCAGGCATAATACAT
Organism: Pseudobutyrivibrio sp.; assembly: GCA_024691465.1. The sequence goes on from JAILNO010000160.1 coordinate 3,032, forward strand.
TTTTTACATACTCTTTTTTCCATTAACTGCCACCTAGAATTGAATTGTAAATACACATGAATTAAAACCAACAGCAGCACCTGTGAATACTACTTTTGAACCTTCTTTAATCTTACCTTCTCTTCTAGCCTCATAAACTACTAGAGGAAGATTAGAGCAAGCCACATTACCCCATTTAGTAATTACTGAACTCTTCTTTTCAAGTGGCACACCTGTTTCTTCTGCCACCTTCTTGTTAATCCACTGGGCAGCTTGACTGCTTGCGAAGAAATCCACATCATCAATTGTCCATCCAGCTTTATCCAATGCATCTTTCATAAACTCACTGCCAATCTGAAGATGCTTGTCTATTAAAGGCTTCGTTGTGCCTGGAATGTACATCTTCTCTGGATCCCTTGGGTATCTAACTCCAGCACCCCACATAACATTATTATTCCAAAGCTCAGGGAATGTCCTAAAGAATGAGTTGATAATACCTTTGTCCTCTGGCACTTCCCCAATGACAAAAGCACCGCCACCATCACCTAAAGAAAGTGTCACAGGGCTGCCAATCATAAGCTCCTCCTTGGTGTCATAATCAAACTTCACCCACTTAGATAGAGCTTCACCTGCCGTAATAACTATTTTTTTAGCTTTGCCCGTCTTAATTAAGCTGTCTGCAATATCCATTCCCTGTAGAAAGGCATTACATCCATTTTTGACATCGAAGCAGAAAGCTTTTTTAAGACCCAAGCGCTCTGCTATAACATTAGCAGTAGCTGGCTCTGCAAAATCTTGTGTCACCGAGCAAAAAAGCAGTGCATCTACATCATCTGGAGAAAGGTTAGCATCCTCCATAGCATTCTTGGCTGCCTCATAGGCCAGATCAGATGAGTACTCATCCTCCGCCGTATATCTACGCTCTTCTACTCCTGTAATCATCTTAACCAGGCCGTTTCTCATTCCATGTTTAGAATAGCCTGCCTTCTCTTCCACTTCTTCACTTGTGTATACCTGCTCTGGCAGATATATTCCCATGCCAATAATTCCTGTTCTCATGTCTCTCTCCTATATATTCACGTATTTGCTAATTTCATTTCTAGTACTCTCATCCCACTTAGATGAATCAATGCCCTTCTGAGATAATAGAGCATAGGCCAATCTATCCACTCCGAATGCAAAGCAGCCACTATTGGCCAACTTGCTCTCATCTCCATCGTATATACGATATCGTTTCGAGAAATGTGTGCGGTGGAAATTAGCAGAGCCGCATGATATATAATCCTCTTCGCATGGTATATAAATCTTGTATTCCTGCTTTGATTGTCCTAGTAATTGGAACAGCTTAAGCTTCTTATAGTTATTTGCAAAGAAGGAATCATTTGCAGTATCTATCTTAGCCTTGAGACCGAAGACATCGATCCAATATCTCCACAGTCCTTTCGCCTCCTCAATTCCATTATCAATCCTATCCTGATCCCCAACAAAGACATATTCCTTCATATAGAATTCCTTTAATCTCTGTAGTGTCTTAACATTAGATCCTTCGTTTCTAAAGCACCTACCAGATACCAGGAAGCATCTTACAGAATCTGAAGGGATAACTTGGTTCTGAAGGAATTTATATACTGGAGCACATGTAGCTGTCCTAAGTACATTATCTGGGAAGCTCACCTGCTGAATCTCGTTTTCTTCCTTCAGACCATTCTTCGAGAACTGATCTATAACATCTAAATCATTCTTAAGAACGCTCTCAAACATGATATGATGTGGAAAAGTTTCAAAGTATCCGCCTTCTTCGTATCCTTTTAATGAATACAATACTGGCATGCGCTGTTCCTCTATGTTCCAACTGTCAAAATGCTCGTAACCGAACTCATCAATCTTTTTCTCAAAATATGTATAGACCTTCAAGAAAATATCGCCATAGGCATATGAGCCATCTGCTAGAGAATAGATTGATCCCTTCTCAATTAATTGAGGGAAAACATTCTCCCTTTGTATAGGTTCATTAGCTGTATAATCCTCTAGGGTCTTGATATCTAACTTCTTCTGTTCGCCAACCAACTGCTTATTAGCCATATCCTTTAGGTTGTTAAGCTTAATTACTACTTCATTTTCATATTCTTCATTAAACTTAAGCTCTACAGTTGTGTAATCTTCAGCAACTTTGTATTCCTCTATACACTCCGAGATATACGTAATCATTTCGCAGAAAAACTTCTTCTCTGCAACATCGTCCAATTTGTAAATTAGATTCATAATCATCTCTCCTTTTTAGACCGACACTCGTTCTGTAATTCCAAAAAAATTTTTATACTACAACCTTGTATAATAATTTTTCATCCATTCTGATACGAAATAGGCTGGAAATCTCTGTTATTTCCTCGTAGCCTGCTTGTTCATACATCATCTGAGCTACTTCGTTATCATGAGCAACTAATAAGAACGCCTTAGTTCTAATCTTATTTGCTCCAGCCTGTAATGATTCCTTTTCAAAATGTTCAAGTAGTTGCTTTCCTATTCCCATATGCCTGCAATTATTATCAACTGCAATCATATGAAGGTACGGATAAGTATTAAACATGCCAGCATGCTGATACCAAATTACTCCCTGTATCTCTCCCTTTTTGTCTTTGTAGCAATAGATTTCATCAGACTGCAGGCTCTGCTCTAAAGTACTAACCAAGAGTTCTTTCCTCGGATAGTATCTAGATCCTATCTCTGATTCATAGAGAATATCTGCGCATCTGACTACATCAGACTTTGCTATTTTTTCAATCATTATGTCTCCTTTCTATAAGTTGGTTAGCTTTATCTAACTTTGGTAAGTATAGCATCACTCCAGAAATTTTACAATACATAATTAACGATTTGGGGTAAAAATGTTTAAAAATTTAAACTTTCTCGCATAAAAAAAAAACCCCGCACTAAGTGCGGGGCCTGTTTGCAAATCTAAAGATTCTTATGAATAAAGATCTACTAACTTCTTAAGGTGTGAGTAGCGCTCCTTAGCTGTCTCCTCATTAAGAGCAAAGAGCTTCTCAGCACGCTCTGGGAATGCCTTTGTAAGACGAGAGTAACGTGTCTCGTTTGCAAGGAAGTCCTGATACTTGCTGTAATCACCTTCCTTAGAAGTAAGTGTGAATGGATTCTTACCTTCCTTCTTAAGGTCTGGGTTGAATGAGAAGAGGTTCCAGTAACCAGCAGTTACAGCTGCCTTCATCTCATCCTGGCAGTGGTTCATACCACCCTTAACACCGTGTAACTCACATGGAGCGTATCCGATGATAAGTGAAGGTCCGTTGTAAGCCTCAGCCTCAGCAAGAACCTTAACAGCCTGGTTCATATTAGCACCAAGAGCAATCTGTGCTACGTATACATAACCGTAAGACATAGCGATCTCAGAAAGTGACTTCTTAGAGATCTCCTTACCTGCTGCAGCGAACTGGCAAACCTCACCGATGTTAGAAGCCTTAGATGCCTGTCCACCTGTGTTAGAGTACATCTCAGTATCGAATACCATGACATTGACATTCTCACCTGAAGCGAGTACGTGATCAAGACCACCGAATCCGATATCGTATGCCCAACCATCACCACCGAAGATCCATACAGACTTCTTAGCGAGGTAATCCTTAAGATCAAGAGCTGCCTTAGCATCAGGACAACCAGCTGCACAAGCCTTCTCAAGCTCTGCAACAAGTGCGTCTGTAGCTGGGCCATTCTCTCTAGTAGCATCCTTAGTCTCTTCGAACTTAGCAAATGCAGCCTTAAGCTCTGCAGATGCCTTGTCAGACTCAGCACACTTCTTAGCAGACTCAATAGCACGAGTACGTAAGTACTTCTGTCCTACTTCCATACCAAGACCATGCTGTGCATTGTCCTCGAAGAGTGAGTTACACCAAGCTGGACCCTTCTTAGAATCCTTGTTAACTGTGAATGGTGATGTAGCTGCAGGACCACCCCAAATAGAAGAACATCCTGTAGCATTTGAAATATACATATGCTCACCGAAGAGCTGTGTAATAAGTCTAGCGTATGATGTCTCAGCACAACCTGCACATGATCCTGAGAACTCAAGGAGTGGCTGATTGAACTGTGAACCCTTAACTGTAAGGTCAGAACCTGCTGCTTCCTTACGACCAACATTAGCTACTAAGTAGTTGAATACTGGCTGCTCGTCTGCTTCCTCTGCCTGTGGAACCATTGAAATAGCACCAACTGGACATACAGTAACACACTCGCCGCATCCCATACAATCAAGTGGAGATACACTCATTGTGTACTTGTACTCAGAAGCCTTAGGCTTAGTATCAGCAAGCTTGATATTAGAAGGAGCTGCCTTAACCTCATCCTCTGAAAGCATAAATGGACGGATAGTAGCATGTGAACATACGAATGCACACTGGTTACACTGGATACACTTAGTCTCATCCCATGTAGGAACTGTTACAGCTGTACCTCTCTTCTCATATGCAGAAGCACCAAGCTCGAACTGTCCGTTAGGATTCTCAGCAAATGCTGAAACTGGAAGAGAATCACCATCCATCTTAGAGATAGGCTCAAGGAGATTCTTAACCATCTTAACGAGCTCTGGACGACCCTCAAGTGCTGGCTTAGCAGCATCAGCAGCTGGGTTCTTCCATGAATCTGGAACATTAACCTTATGTACAGCATCAACACCAGCGTCGATAGCATTGTAGTTCATCTGTACTACATCGTCACCCTTCTTACCATATGACTTCTTAGCTGCAGCCTTCATGAACTCAACAGCCTGGTCAATTGGCATTACATCAGCAAGCTTGAAGAATGCTGACTGAAGGATTGTATTAGTACGCTTACCCATACCAATCTCGATAGCCTTATCGATAGCATTGATTGTGTAAAGCTGGATATTGTTATCAGCGATGTACTTCTTAGCCTCAGCATTGAGATGATTCTCAAGTTCCTCATCTGACCACTGGCAGTTAATCATGAATACTCCGCCTGGCTTAACGTCCTGAACCATCTTCATACCCTGTGTTACATAAGCTGGGTTATGGCAAGCAACGAAGTCAGCCTGATTAATATAGTAAGGAGACTTGATTGGGTTGTCACCGAATCTCAAGTGAGAAATTGTAACACCACCAGTCTTCTTAGAATCATACTGGAAGTATGCCTGAATGTACTTATCTGTGTGATCACCGATGATCTTAGTAGAGTTCTTATTAGCACCTACTGTACCATCGC
>JAILNO010000166.1 GCA_024691465.1 Pseudobutyrivibrio sp.
CTCGGCATCTAAGTCCTCTGATGAGATTGGACTCTCCTCCATATTATCAGCTGGTCCGTCTAAATCATCCTCGATGTCCAGGCCGGCCCTAGCAAAATAATCCTTGTCAATTCGGATCTCAGGAGCTGCATACTTAGGAGCGCTATCGTACTCCTCCTCAGTTCCCTCTTCCTTCTCCCTGCGGATTCGCATATTCTCCTCGTCGATGAGACGAAGGTACTTCTGTGTATCTATCAAATCATTGAGATGACTCTTGAGCTCTAGCTGGTTAGACTTGACGGCTCTAGTCTCCTCTATAATCTTCTTATTAGCATCCTCATATATCTTGGCAATAGAGTCCTGAGACTGCTTAATGATGTCCTGAATGGAATCAAGCGCATTGTCAGTGTACATAAGAGATGCAGCATAGATATCCTCTGCCTTGCGTGTAGCATCGAATACTATATCATCACCCTGTTTCTGCATCTCACGATTGGCCCTGTCGCGGCTCTTGACGGTGAGCTCATGCTCCTCCATCATATCGTACATGCACTCATTAAGCTCCTTAAGAAGGTCCATCATGGCATTCTTGTCCACGATTACATTCCTAGTGCTGCCCTCATATGGCTGTGCCTTTGAAAAAAGCACATGCATTTCTCTAAGTACCTTTTCGGTTCTGTCCTGTGCACCCATATCTATCCACCTTGATATAAAAATACCGAGCTACACCAAAGGATATCATTAGGTAGCCGCCCTGTGAGAACTCCCTCCAGGCAACCCCGCGTCAGATGAACGGTCCTACTTAGTGCTGCTGCATTCCTGCCCTGACACGATTCGCAGGTGCCCATTACGCAGGACCCAAAGATCAGCATCCTCCCAGGACGACCGCCAAATGATATCATTTGTCATTACTCGGAGCCCTTATTTTATGATAACTAAGGGCATCTTGTCAATAAAATAGCGTATTTACATTAATTGATTCTTCTGCTCCCTGAGCTCCTCAAAGAATCTGGTCATCATCTCAGTGCAGCGTTCTCCCAATATGCCTGTCTCAAGCTCGCACTGATGATTGAACTGCTTCATCTGAAGCACATTGATAACTGACCCTGCACAACCTGCCTTAGGATTCATAGCTCCCACTACGACCTTAGGTATCCTGGCCTGTACTATGGCACCTGCGCACATCTGGCATGGCTCGAGTGTAACATAGAGAGTACAATCCTCTAATCGCCAGTCACCTGTCTTCTTGCAGGCCTCGGAAATAGCCGCAATCTCGGCATGAGCAAGGACGCTCTTATCAGTGTTTCTACGATTATAGCCTCGGGCGATGATTTTGTCATCCTGAACAATGACGCATCCAATAGGAACCTCATTGATGTCATAAGCTTTCTTAGCTTCCTTAAGGGCCTGCTCCATATATTTCTCATATACTTTGAGAGTCTTCTTCTCTTCTTTCTCAGTCTGTTTGGCTATGCGCTTCTCCTGGCGCTCCTCCTTGGACATCATGGATTTTCCCTCCCTGTTTTGCTATACTAAATTTGAGTAATTTCAAGGGTTTGAAACCGCTCGTTTGATGATAATGTTATCACTTTTACCTATAAAAGGAAATGATTATGCTTATACTTGGATTACAAAAAACCACCCTTTTAGACTATCCTGGAAAGGTGGCTTCCACAATTTTTACAGGTGGTTGCAATTTCAGATGTCCATACTGTCATAACAGGGACTTGGTAATGCCTCCTTCTGATGTGCTTTCCTATTCAGAGTCAGAGATATTCGATCATCTCATGGCTAAGAAGAAGATATTAGACGGCGTATGCATCACAGGTGGTGAGCCTACTCTTCATAAGGATCTGCCTGAATTCATAGCTAAGATTAAGGATTATGGCCTGCTGGTTAAGCTGGATTCCAATGGAACCAATCCCGACATGCTCTCTTATCTTATTAATGAGAAGCTGGTAGATTACATTGCCATGGATATTAAACAATCTAAGGAAAAGTACAATACCATCGCCTGTATGAAGAATTTCGATATATCTCCTATAGAGCAGTCCGTAGAGCTTCTCAAGGAAGGTCTAGTGGATTATGAATTCAGAACTACCATTATGAGGGAGTGCCATAGTATAGAAGATATGGAATCCATAGGAGCGTGGCTCAAGGGGGCTAAGGCCTATTACCTGCAGAGTTACAAGGAATCTGAACAGGTTATCAATCCTATATATTCGCCACATACTCCTGAGACACTTGAAGAATTCGCAACTGTTCTTAAGAAATATATTCCTAATACCTCTCTTAGAGGAATAGATTAACTGGGGGATTTGTATGAGATACGAGATCAATACTAATCGCTTGAGCCTGAGGATTCTTGGAAAGGAATCGGCTCCTCTTGTGTTAGATTTCTATAATAGAAATAAGGATATCTTCGAAAAGTACGAGCCTATTATGGGCGAGGATTTCTATACTCTGGACCATCAGAAGAGGGTACTGGAATTCGAGCACAACAATATACTTAAGCTCATTATGCTAAGATACTGGATATTCGAGAGAAACAATCCTCGTCAGATAGTAGGTACTGTTAGCTTCCGCAATATAGTCCGTCCTATCTATCAAAGCTGCACCATCGGTTACAAGATGGACCGCGACTATATGAATAGAGGCTACTGCAGTGAGGCCATCTCAGCCACTGTTCCTCTCATTGCCAAGGAGCTGGGCATCCATCGCTTCGAAGCGTTGGTGCTACCTGACAATGCACCTTCCATCCACATGCTTGAGAAGCTTGGCTTCCAATACGAAGGCACCCTCCGAGACAAAATCATTATCAACGGAGCGCGCCTGGATCATCGTATGTATGCATTTCTCGCTAACAACTGATTACTTGAGGATCTTGCTTCCATGAGGCTCTAGTGTGAATTCATGGTGCTGACCTCGGTAATCGAAGCTGAATTGCTTATCCTCGCTTGTATTGTTAAGGGCAACTATCACGTACTCATCACCTGCTACTCTTGCAAAGACTAATGTCTCGTTCTTAACCTGAACTTCCTCATATATGCCTTCTTTCAAGGCTCTTGAACTCTTCCTGATATCAGAAAGAATCTTAATATGGTCTATTAAGTCTGGATTATTCATCACTTTTACATCAATCTCTGGCCTAAGTGCATAGTCACCATCACCTGATGCCTTATCACCTGCTATGGCCCACTCGCTGCCGTAATATATAGAAGGTATGCCTGGCATGGTAAAAAGTAACGTATAACAAGGGTATATGTTAGCCTTGTCAGTAAGAAGCGTGTATATACGATTCACATCATGGTTATCGAGGAAATTGTACAAGTACTTGCCTGCGTACAAGCCCCCCTGGCCCCACTGACGCTTCATGGCATAATTAATCTCGAAATAATTATGGTCATTGTGGCTTGAGTAGATGCCCTTCCAACACTCGTAGTTGGTGACTGCATCTAGCATATTCTCATTGACGTATATATTGTAATCGCCGTGTATAATCTCACCCATAAGCCAGAAGCTCTGCTTCTTCTCTTGAGTATAGTTCTTAAGCCTATTGAAAAAGCCGCGCTCTATACAGTCTGCTGCATCAAGACGCAATCCATCTATGTCGAATTCCTCTATCCACATGCCTACTGCATTTAATATGTGGTTATCCACATCTGGACAGTAATGATTCAACTTAACAAGCTCCTCAGCACCTGACCAACAATCGTAGGATAATCCGTCATTGTGCCAATTATTACCTCCTAGATTAAGACCTGCTATCCAATCCTTATAGCTAGAATGTTCCCTGTAAGCAAGCACGTCCTTAAAAGCCTCATGACCCCTACCAACATGGTTAAATACGCCGTCTAATACCACTCTGATATCATTGTCGTGGCAAGCTCTAACTACTATTTTGAAGTCTTCATTGTCCCCTAATCGACTGTCGATATGATAATAATCGTAAGTGTCATAACCATGGGTGCCTGACTCAAGAATAGGTCCCAAGTATAGAGCATTGACTCCTATTTCCTTAAGATGTGGAATCCAATCTATAAGCTGAAGGATTCGATGACCTGCTGTCTCCTGTCCTCGATTCTCCCTAGGGCAGCCAAAGGCCCCTAGAGGATAGATGTGATAAAATACCGAATCCTTAACCCACGCGATGTCTCTCATAAGCTCCTCCTCGTTAAAAAGCAGGACATAATTGCCCTGCTTTTATACTAAATTAATATACCTGATTTCTCTTTACTCTTCTCAATCTTCTCATTGAGTATCTTGAACGGATGGTATAAAACCACACCGATAAAGACCGCAAAGACTCCGTATGCTATAAGTGTTAGCATACAATTCCTATAAGTATCACCGTAGAATCCAGCGATACACTCTCTAAGTGCGTTCATTGAATAATTAAATGGCATGAACTTATATAGTATCTGGAACACCTTAGGAAGTACCTCGATAGGGAATGTACCGCCAGCTCCCGCTACTTGAATAACCATTAGTATTACGGACAGTGCCTCTCCCACATTGCCGAATGAATATGCAAAAGCATATAAAAGCAGTGAATATATAAGTGAAGTCCACGCTGCTGCAAACCAGAAATATACTGGATGCTTACACTGTATTCCCACGAACAGGAAGGCTCCCATTACTGTAATAATAGTCTGAATCTGACCAATTACAAAAGTAGTAAAGAATCTTCCAAGGAAGCACTGCCAATTCTTGAGATTATGCATGCCTGTCGTATCTTTTACGGTAGTTTTCAAAATGGTGGACATAATCAGCGCACCTACCCATATAGAAAGAACTATATAAAATGGCGCTGTCATGGAACCATTATTCTCAACTGGATAAATATATTCATCTGCAATCTCTACTGGGCTGCTGATGAAATCTGAAAGGAGATCAGGGTCATTCTGAAGGAGTTCCATAATCTTAAGGTAAGCCTCGTTCTGTCCTATGCTCTTAATCTGAGCAATCATGGCTGCAAGCTCAGCCTCCATGGCAACAGCTTCATCCCTGGACTTAACTAGGGAATCCTTGCCCTGCTCCATAATCACTGCGTAATTGCTAAGATTATCCTTAACTAGATCAATACTTTCAGCATTGTAGTTAAGAAGCTTCTCTATCTCATCCACTGATTTAGATGTGGAATCTATGGCACTCTGTCCAAGTGGAGATACCACTGTATCGTACTGGCTTCGGACATACTGTGTATCGCTGATGCACAATGCTAAATCCTGAGCGAATACCTCCTTAGCCTTGTTAAGATTCTCCTCTGACTGAACTGCTGCCACGCTTAGGTTGGTAACATCAGCGTCCAGCCCTTGAATCCTAGTATCTAATTCGTCAGCTTTTGCGGAAATGGCCTGACTCTGCTCATCGCTAAGATTACTCATGTGAGTGAGCATGTAATAATAACCTGTGCCATCCTCCTTGGTACCCCAAGCTGCCTGGAGCTGGTCTACCTTGGCCTGGATGGAGCTGGTGTCGATATTACCACCAAAGGTGACTCCCATCATCATATTGGTAATGTCATTGACGGAGGCACCCATTACGTCTAGCTGACCATTAAGAGTCTCAATCTTGGCATCTACCTTGTCCTTAGCCTTCTGGACATCCTGCTTGGCATCGCTACCTGCACTCTGGGCCTCATTAGCCATCTCCTCAGCCAGCTTCGTAATTGAATCAGCGCTGTCTGTAATGGCCTCGCCTGCTGTGGAAATGCTCTCGGTGGAATCCATCAGAGCTATATAGGAATCAAGGAGGGCTATCAGTCCATTCAGGTCGGAATCTAACTGCTCAAGCTTCTCGATACCCTGACCAGTAATATTGCCTTCCTCATCAAGTGTAGCGAAATACTCTCCACCCTTAAGAAGTGACTCAGCAACTGTACTTACGAAGGCATGGTCCACCTCTCTTTCGATAGTGGTCTTAACCTTGGAAGTAATCTTAGGAGCTATGGCGTTCTTCTTCTCATTCTCGTAATAGGTAATCACTGGATTCTCTATTTCGCCGCTTAAGAAACTAATCATATTGGCACTGAACTGCTCATCAATGACAAGAGCTGCATAGTAATCACCAGAGTAGACGCCGTTTATAGCCTCCTGGGCTGTATCTGTGAATACCCAACCTATGGTGGTATTCTCCTTGAGATTACTGATTATG
>JAILNO010000188.1 GCA_024691465.1 Pseudobutyrivibrio sp.
AATGAATCAGTTAGCTTTGACTTTGATGAAGTAGTTGTATCACTTGGAGTTGCTTCTAACAAGGCGCTCAATGAGCAGTTTGCAGAAGCTTTTGATAATGTTAGATTCTTAGGTGATGCTCTTTCAACTGGTAGAATTGAAGCGGCAATTAGAACAGGATATTTAGCTGCGGCAGAATTATAATTTTTGAGCCTTCTTCGGAAGGCTCTTTTTTATTTGTACACAAATCTCTGCTATTATGCTACTATTCTATAGTGTTTATTTAAACACATATATAAGCAGTTATTAGTAAGGAGTATAGATAATGGGAATTGTAGTACTAGGTGCAGTGTTTATTGATATTAAGGGCCACTCTACTGCCTCTTATATTCCAGCAGGACGTAATGTAGGTACTGTTGAGGAGGTACATGGTGGAGTTAGCCGTAATGTTGTTGAGGATATTGCTAACGTGGAGCTTCGTCCTACTTTTGTCAGTCTAGTCGATGAGAGCGGCATTGGCACAGGAGTATTAGATAAGCTCAATAATCATAAGGTGGATACTAGATTCGTTAGGCGCACACCTGATGGAATGGGTAAGTGGCTTGCTGTATTTGATAATCACGGTGATGTGGTTGCTTCTATATCTAAGAGACCTGATTTGTCTGAGATTAATAACATATTAGATGAAGAAGGTGACGAGATATTTAAGGATGCTGATAGTATTGCTCTTGAAATAGATATGGAAAAGGATTCTATTAAGAGGGTATTTAAGTATGCCGAGAAGTATAATCTCAAGGTATATGCTGCAGTATCTAATATGAGTATTGCGGTAGAGCGTCGTGATTTTCTTAAGAATGTAGAGTGCTTCGTCTGCAATCAGCAGGAGGCAGGCATACTTTTCATGGATGATTATTCTGAGAAGACACCAGAGGAATTAGAGGATATTCTTTCTAAGAAGATTCAGGGTGCTCAGATTAAGAAGATGATAGTTACAATGGGTGGACAGGGGGCTGTCTATGCAGATATCGATGGTAACACAGGATTCGTCCCTGCCAGAAAGGTAGATGTTAAGGATACCACAGGAGCAGGCGATTCATTTTTCGCAGGCGTTACTATAGGTCTTACTTATGGTAAGACTATTCAAGAATCATGTGAAATCGGTTCTACACTTGCTGCATCAGTTATATGTACATCAGATAATGTATGTCCTAGATTCCTACCTAGTGAGTTCGGCTTGGATATTCCGCAGGAATAAGGCTATTTTAATTGAAATTATGCTCTAATATGATAGAATTATCTTGACCCTTGTAGGGATCATATTGAATGGGCAATGAATAATGTTTGAGAACGAAGATTCAAAATATAGACAGATGTATTTTGATATGGATGGAATTATTAGACAGGAGACTTATGTGTATCATAGGGAGATGACTGCGGAGGAGCAGGAGACCTATGATAATCTTGTAGCTGATTCTAACCAGATGACAATTTTTGATTTTATGACCGATTAGACCTTGGACAACCAAGGTCTTTTTTGAATTATATAAGGAGAATGATATGACAATGAAGAATTCTACAATCGAAGAGTTTACTAAGATGCTCGCATCTAAGACATCTGTTCCAGGTGGTGGTGGAGCTTGTGCTTTGGTAGCTAGCATAGGAATTGCTTTGGGGGATATGGTAGGAGAATTTACTGTTGGCAAGAAAAAATACGCTGATGTGGAACCTGATATCATTTCTCTAATGAAAAAAGCCAATGACTTGCGTGATAGACTCTTGGATTGCATTGAGGAAGATGCTATAGCTTTTGAACCACTTTCAGTAGCTTATTCAATCCCTAAGGATGATCCTACTAGGGATGAGGTTATGGAGAAGTGTCTTAAAGATGCAGCGCAGGTGCCTTTCAAGATACTTACATTGGGATGTGAGTGTATTGATTTACAGAGAGAATTCGCTGATAAGGGATCTGTTATTATGATCAGTGATGCCGCTACAGGAGTTGCACTTTTACAGGGTGCCATTAAGGGGGCTGCTGTCAATGTCAGGATTAACACTAAGTCTATGAAGGATAGGAATTATGCTGAGGATTTAGATGCCAGGGTGGGAGCGCTCCTTGATGAGTATGTTCCTAAGGCAGAGAGTATATATTCGGATGTAGCAAATAGATTATAATTGGGAGGATATATGGCCACATTATTAAAAGGTAAAGAAGTAGTTGAGGCATTGAATAGTCGCTTGGCAAAAGAGGTGCTTGAACTAAAAGATAGAGGTATAGTTCCAACTTTGGCAATTCTTAGGGTAGGAGAGAGACCAGATGACCTCTCATATGAAAGAGGTGCACTTAAGCGATGTGAGACT
>JAILNO010000194.1 GCA_024691465.1 Pseudobutyrivibrio sp.
GGTGATAGATTCCCATTCAGATATATGGTAGATGATTACGGTCTTAACTATTATGCAGCATTCGTAGGTTGCTCAGCTGAGACTGAGGCTAGCTTCGAGACAATTACTTTCCTTGCAGGCAAGGTAGATGAGTTAGGACTTAAGACAGTACTTACTATTGAGAATTCAGATAATAAGATAGCTCAGACTATTATTGATAACACTGCAGATAAGGATGCACAGATTCTTGCTATGGATTCTATGCAGTCTACTACTAGCGATGATGTGGCAGCAGGCGCAAACTATTATGATATTATGAATTCTAACCTGGATGTATTAACACAGGCTTTGAATTAGAATTAGGTTTTTGGAGGAATTATGGCAATTATTACAGCCAAGGAGCTGTCTGTAGGTTATGAGAAGCAGGCAGTTCTGACGGATATCAATTTTGAGATTAATGCGGGAGATTACTTCTGTATTGTTGGGGAGAATGGTTCTGGAAAATCAACAATGATGAAGACTATGCTTGGACTTCAGCCACCTATTTCAGGAACTATTCAGTTCGGGGATGGACTTGAGCAGAATGAGATAGGTTATTTACCTCAGCAATCGGTTGTGCAGAGAGACTTCCCTGCCTCAGTATTTGAGATTGTACTATCAGGTTGCCAGAATAGCCTTAAGAGAAGCTTCTTCTATAAGAAGGAACACAGAGATATGGCCATGGCCAATATTAAGAAGATGGGAATAGAGCATCTTAAGAACAGATGCTATAGAGAGCTTTCTGGTGGACAGCAGCAGCGAGTATTACTTGCCAGAGCACTGTGCGCCACCAAGCGTGCCCTCTTATTAGATGAGCCGGTGGCAGGACTTGATCCTATAGTTACAGCTGAGATGTATGAGTTAATTAAGCAACTCAATGATGAAGGACTTACTATTATTATGATTAGCCATGATATGGCAGCTGTACGCGACTACGCTACTAAGGTGTTGGATGTGAATAATATCGCAGCCAGCCTAGAGGCATTTAAGGAGGACAAGTCATGCTAGAGACACTATCTATGTATTTAGGATTTCCATTTGTCAGATATGCCTTAGTGGTAGGTGTTCTTATCGCACTATGCTCCTCACTTCTAGGAGTTACACTGGTGCTTAAGAGATATTCTTATATCGGCGATGGACTATCACATGTGGCCTTCGGAGCCCTTTCATTGGCTACTATTTTAAATGTAACTAACAATATGTTTATTGTATTACCACTAACTATTTTCTTTGCCATTCTGCTTCTCAGCAAGGGGCAGAATGCCAAGGTAAAAGGTGACGCAGCCATAGCAATGCTCTCAGTAGGAGCCTTAGCATTCGGTTATATGTCCATGAATCTTTTCCCTACATCAGCCAATGTGTCAGGAGATGTATGTACCACACTTTTTGGTTCCACATCCATCCTTACACTTACCAAGGTAGATGTGTGGATGTCAGGGATTCTTGCCATTGCAGTCATCGTAATATTCGTTCTGTTTTATAACAGAATTTTTGCAGTTACTTTTGATGAGAATTTTGCAAATGCAGTAGGAACTAAGGTTAAGTTCTACAATCTACTGATTGCTACGGTTATAGCTGTTATTATCGTTCTTGCTATGAATTTGGTAGGCTCTCTACTTATTTCGGCATTAGTTATTTTTCCTGCCATATCAGCAATGAGCATCTTTAAGAGCTTTAGGAGCGTAACCATATTCTCTGCCATATCGTCTATGGTCTGTGCTCTGGCTGGAATACTTGTTTCCATCCTGGCTGGCACACCAGTTGGTTCTACTATCGTAGTGGCAGATGTTGCGCTTTTCGCAGGTTGTTATTTAATTGGTAAAATTAGAGGATAAATCTTTGAAAAAATTATTATGTATTTTATTATGTGGAATCCTATCAATGTCATTCGTGGCTTGTGGCGACTCATCTTCTGCTAAGGCCGAGACGGAGAGTGTAGCCACAGATTCTTCTGATTCAAAAGAGTCTGTATCTGATGATCTGACATCAGTTGAACCAGAGGAAGATATTGATGAGATGTTCACACTAGATAGCGACCAGACCAATGGTGATCCATCAGTAGATTTAGATTTGACAGCACTGTCAGCCACCATGGTGTATTCCGAGGTCTTCAATATGATGACAGCTCCCGATGAGTTTCAGGATATGAAGATCAAGATGGCTGGCACATGTTCCATATATGTAGATGAAGCAACAGGAAAGACTTACTACGCGTGCATAGTACAGGATGCAACTCAGTGTTGCTCACAGGGTTTGGAATTTGTATTAAATGACAGTTATAGTGCGGAGGATTATCCTGCCAATGGAGATGAAATCACCATTAAGGGTACATTTTCCACCTATACAGAAGGGGAGATGACATATATTACTATGCTTGACGCTGAGATGGAGTAATTCCTGAGGAAGGATTTATATGTCAAACAGCGCAAGAGTTAAGATTACCCTGGCATGTACAGAATGCGGGGATAGGAATTATACAACTACTAAGAATAAGAAGATACATCCTGAGAGGATGGAGACTATGAAGTATTGTCCACGTCTTAAGAGACATACTTTACATAAAGAAACTAAATAAGGAGGTCGTTATGTTTGGAGTGAAGAAGAAGCCAGTTACAATTGTGACGGG
>JAILNO010000242.1 GCA_024691465.1 Pseudobutyrivibrio sp.
ATTCACATTACACTTAACGGACTTCACATTAGACTTCCACATATGATTGGATCTTCTATGAGAATGGCTCACATTGTTACCGAAATGAGCGCCTTTTCCACAAACTGCACATTTTGCCATGATTGCACCTCCTTGTAATATATTTAAAACTAAGTTGCTAACAAACGCAACAAACGAATTATAGCAAAGCAATTAATAAATTGCAATGTTTTTTTGACTATTAATTATATTCTTTGAAAAAAATCATTCAAAATAAGCATTAAATACTTTGGAAGCTAAAGGAGCCGCATATTTGCTGCCATACCCTGCCCCTTCCATAATAACAGCAACAGCTAATTGATCACCATAATCATCCACAGCGTATCCAACAAACCATGAATGAGTAATACTCTTGTTAGTTGTGTATTCAGCAGTACCTGTCTTACCAAATACTCTCAAATCGCCGAAATCAACCTTATCTGCTGTACCATCCATAACTACAGCTTCCATATACTGATTAAGCAATGACACCTCTGAAGATGACATAATCTCACCGTATCGCTCTGGCTGTAATTCGCTGACCACGTCACCTTCAGCACTAACGATTTTATCAACCATATATGGCTTCATAAGTACTCCATCGTTAGCAATTGCTGATACAAGCATACACATATGAAGCGGTGAAACCGTAGTATCTCCCTGGCCTATAGAAGTCTGCGCCACTATCTCATTAGAAGTAGAATCATCTATAGCAAATATAGAATTCTTAGTACTGCCTAGATTGGTAGGTAATTCCTCGTTAAATAATAGATCCTGAGCTGTCTCAACGAATCCATCTCTATCTAGCCCCGTTCCCATGTACGCATATGCACTATTACATGAATTAGAAAAAGCTTTAAGTAGATTCTCCGTGCCGTGGCTCTTGTTGCTACTACAATGAATCGTATAGTCATCTATCTTAATTGAGCCTGAGCAATTATATGAAAATTCATCATCGCCATCATGCTGTCTAAGATAGGCTAAGGTAGTAACAATTTTAAAAGTAGAACCCGGTGGGTAAGCACCTGATGTAGCTCTATTTAGAAGGGAAGAACTATTACTGCTAGTATCAGTAATGCTATCCCAGTATTCTGCAATTGTGTTAGGATCGTAATCAGGTTTGGAAACCATTGCAATTACTTTGCCAGTAGATGGTTCTATAGCAATAACAGCACCATCAAACATTCCCAGTCCCTCGTACGCAGCCTTCTGGGTCTCATAATCAAAAGTAGTATAAAGACTATCTCCAGAACTCTTCTGCCCTGTCAGACTATTATTAATCTGATCTGATAAAGCTATATGACTCTTAAGTAAATCAAATGAATAATAAGCCTCAAGACCAGCCACTCCCTTGCCAACATAACCTACTGCATGGCAAAAAAGTCTCTCATCAGGATAAGATCTGACCTCATTCCTCTCGCTATCATGAGTAGTTGTAGCAATCACATGGCCATCTGCAGTATAAATATCTCCTCTAGTCACATCATCTGCAAATACAGAAAATCTGGAATTGTAGGAATTGTAAATAAAGTCCTTGGAACCTTCCTGCACATATCTAGCCAGATATACAATCATAGCAATAAAAACTGCAGCAAAAAGTGTAGCAACTACATATATCTCTTTTCTGATTAGTTTCTTAGAATTCCTCTTAGACATAATCTCTTCGTCCCTTATTAATGTAAATCAAATCATCCGAGCACTGTGCTATGT
Organism: Pseudobutyrivibrio sp.; assembly: GCA_024691465.1. Next base: position 1,729 of record JAILNO010000242.1, read on the forward strand.
ATATGCATATAAACATAGACAACAAAGAACTACCTCCGGAACTAACAAAAGGAAGTGTTACACCTGTGGAAGGTATAAATTTAATAACACCGCCTATATTTAAGATAGTCTGTATTGAAAATATAATAGCTATACCACTAGTAACCAACATATAGAAACTGTTTGAACAAGTGAATGCTAAATTAAAAATAGCAACACTAGTACACATCAAAATCAGTATTAGACATACTCCCACAAGTGCACCTAATTCCTCAGAAATAGCTGCAAATATAAAATCATTTGTAACAACAGGTATCTTGGTAGGCATACCATTAGTAAGTCCAGATCCAAACCAACCACCTGTACCTATAGCAAATAGTGATTGAGAAATCTGATATCCCCTATTCTCCACATCAGATAAAGGATCAAGCCACGCAACAAATCTACTCTGAATATGTGGAAAATAATTGAATGCGAATATACCTCCAAGGGTGGCAATAACCAGTTCCAAAACAAGGACAATATAGTTCTTATATGCAATAAATATAAGCAACAGATAAGTAGCAAGGAAAATAAGACCTGTACCTAAATCTCTAGAATATACTAATATAAGTACATGTATAGCCGCTCCCACTGAAGCAAATATAAAGCCTCTAATATCCTTGTAAACTACTATGCAGCCACTCACAAAGAATAGATACAATAACTTAACGAATTCACTAGGCTGTACTCTAAATTGCCCGATAGTAAAAGATAACTTAGCGCCATACTCAACCTGGCCAGCTAGACTAACAGCCAATAAAAGAACTATTCCAATAGCTGCAAATATAAACATCTGGCGCTGAATATGTTTAGTTTCCCTAAGCACCAGAACAACTGCACAGGCAATGGATACAGATATAATTGCAAATAATAATTGCTTCACAGCCGTATTAATGCTAAGTCGTTCTAGAAAAATAAAGCTAAAACTAAGAAGCATCAGAATATTGTTATTAAGAGTCCTTGAATAAGTATATGAAAGCTTGCTGACACTGACATTAATTGCAATAAATAGAATAAATTGCAAAACCATTAGGAAAATGATCTGCATATTCTCCGTGGCAAAGTAAAGTACCACCGAACCATTCAGTAAAAACAGAACTACCATCATAATCTGAATGGTGGATAACACTTGTACCACTCCCTCGCCAAGCTTAGCCTCAAATAACAAAACCAAGTCAAGTAATGTAAAAACTAATACGAATGATAATATTGTAATTCTAGAAAACGAAATTAGAACACTAACCACTTGCTATTCTACTCCTCTTTTTAAATGTCCCTTGGTATAGTCCTCCGAGAATCTAAATGGTTGATTATGATTGAATACCCTGTCATAGGCATCAAGTATCTCTTCAACCTCCATAGCATCCTCAATTGTAAAATCGATTCGATGTTCCTTAACCTTAAGCAAGTCCAATTCATCTCTTAAATCAAAAGCTATGTATTTCTTGCTATTGTATATAGTATTGTAGCAATAAGTGCAATTACACATTGCTATTAATCTCTCGTTCTTCCTATCCTTAAGGGTAATAACTGAGTTAGATTTGTCACAGCCCTTAGTATTCTTCACGGTACAATTAGCTGTGATCATCATAGGAATCCTGCTATAAATAATCATCTGAGAATCGCGATTATCCCTATGCTTAAGCTCCTTAAGTGATAGCTCATAAGGAATACAATTATAATTGATACCTATATCCCTAAAACTTCCTATAGCACGATTATTAAATGTATAGAGCCTGTGATCGATTATAATCTTATCCTTAGGATATCCCATCTCAAGAACCAATCCTAATTCATCAAAAGATGAAACAAGCACTCCATCTGCTCTGTCATCAATAACAAGTCTATCCTTATACTCTATTCTAAATACAGCTGGAAAACTAATATAAATCCTTCCATCAAAAGACTTCTTAGCATAATCAAACAAGGTGCTATCCACAGCAATAGCATCAATGAAACTGTATTTAATAACTGCATCTAATTGCTCTTTAGTACTAACATTGACAAATAGTCCCGATTCTTCGTTAAAAAAATCAATCCTATTATACTTCGTATATGCGATAATCCTGGAATTATTATTGCTTTCCATCTGAGAAGTTAAATCATCTATAGCCTCTCTCCTGGCATTCTTCAATGCTGAGACAGGTAAAAATATATCATCATCGTAATCCACATCAATCTTAGATGCCTCAAAGCATGTATTGCCAAGTCCTGACACTGCCTTGATTATGTCCTCTCTAGTGGTAGCTCTATTCATAGCTTTCTCAATGATTGAGCCTTTTCCAATGCCTTTGCGACCTATCTCATCTGTAAAAGTAACTAATAATTCTCTACCAAGATTAGCCTCCACTCTACAATTAAGCTTAATCTTCTTCTCTGAAATGTCCACAGAAGAAGCCTCTGCTTTAGTATGGGAAGGTGCTTCAAAAGTAATCATCTCAGGTCCATTATGCTTATGTAAATATAAATCAGTGAAACCGCTCCTGTTACCATAGTCCAGTAGATGTCTAATATCTTCCTCTGTTACAGAATAGTTCTTAGCTCCCTTGTAAAGATACATATCTAAGTAATGTCTGTATACAGAAAGTACGCCTGTGGCGTACTCTAACTGTTTCATACGCCCCTCTATCTTAAAAGACAGAACTCCTGCCTCTATCATCTGCGGAAGATAATTAATGGTACAGAAGTCCTTAGGACTAAGTAGATAATTACCATTCTTATTAAGCTTAGCATCTGAAGAATCAAAGGCTTCATATGGAAGTCTGCAAGGCTGAGCACAACGCCCCCTGTTGCCAGAACGACCTCCTAAAATCGAAGACATGAGGCACTGACCTGAATAGCATACACACAGTGCTCCATGAATAAATGACTCAATCTCTAAATCAGGGCATGCATTATGAATAGCAGAAATTTCATCTAAGGAAATCTCCCTGGCTGTTACGATGCGACTGGCACCTAAATCCTCGAAGAACTTGGCACCATATTCAGTACATAAGCTTGCTTGCGTGCTAATATGAATATGTGTATCTGGAAAATAATTCCTAATGAAACTAAACACACCAAAATCCTGAACTATAAATGCATCAATACCGTTTTCTACATATGCTTTGAGATAATCGTATAGTTTGCTCTCTATCTCTAGATTCTTAACAAGGGTGTTAACTGTAAGATACGCCTTAGCGCCATGCAGGTGAGCGTATCTAATAGCTTCCCTAGCGTCATCCATGGAGAAATTCTTAGCATAAGCTCTAGCACCGAATAGATCACCGCCAAAATATACTGCATCCGCTCCACAATTAACTGCCGCTTTAAATATCTGTAAATCTCCTGCTGGAGATAATAGTTCTAACTCATTCATAAATATTCCTCAAAAAAAGGGCCCCTACGGGCCCTATAATTATTCATCTGATAAGGATCCTAGAAGGGCATCTTCTAGGGAAGCTTCCAGCTTAGTCTTGTGAAGAAGTAATTCCTTATTCTCACGCTCGAGCTTGGTAATAGTCTCTTCTAATGTCTCTGTCTTAAGCTGTGCCGAAATTAAATCATGCTTGAGATTATAAATCTCTTTATCTCGAATATCCAAATCTGACTCAAGGGATTCCACTTGGGATTTAGCTTTGAAATAATCGTCAGCGATATTTAACTCTAATAAGGTAGCTTTCAAATCAGCAGAAATACGCTTGTACTCATCAATTGCATTAAACTCATCAAGCTTAGCATTGATATAATTAGCAACCTTCTGGAGGTACTCTTCCTCCTCATAACCGCTTAATGTATAAACTTTTCCTCCTATAAGCACCTTTGCGCTTTTTTCGGAAACCATACCGCATCCTCCCGTCAGAAATTCAAATATAATTATATCTTTATTAGGGCCTAAAAACAACTACATATTTTCAGGAAATGGCATATTAAAATGCTGATAAGCCTCCTGTGTAGCCACTCTTCCCTTAGGGGTACGAATAATAAGTCCATGTTGCAAAAGATATGGCTCATATACATCCTCAATGGTACCTGAATCCTCTCCCACAGTAGCGGCCAGATTATCAAGTCCAACTGGACCTCCATTAAATCTCTCTATAATCGCAAGTAAGATGTTCCTATCATTATTATCAAGGCCTAAAGTATCTACCTCTAGTGAGTCAAGTGTAGCTGCCGCTACCTCCTTGGATATGTGACCATCATATCGTACCTCTGCATAATCCCTAACTCTCTTAAGATATCTATTAGCTAATCTAGGGGTCCCTCTAGAACGAAGTGCTATTTGATAAGCTCCCTCATAATCTATAGGTGCATTAAGCTTAGCAGCAGAAGCTGTGACTATAGTAGATAATTCCTCAGGTGTATAGTAATCCATATGGCCTATAATTCCGAATCTATCTCTAAGTGGTGCTGACAACAGTCCTGGTCTGGTAGTAGCACCAATAAGAGTGAATCTAGGTAGTTTAGTATGGATAGACCTAGCTGTCGTATCCTTTCCCATTACTATATCTACTGCAAAATCTTCCATAGCTGAATATAGAGTCTCTTCTACGGGCTTAGATAGTCTATGTATCTCATCAATGAATAGGATATCACCATCCTTGAGCGTCATAAGAACTGCAACTATCTCTCCAGGAATAGTTATGGCAGGTCCTGAAGTGACCTTAATATTGGAACCCATCTCACCAGCCACAATGCCTGCAAGTGTAGTCTTACCAAGACCTGGAGGACCATATAAGAGCACATGATCCAAAGCATCACCACGGTTCTTAGCAGCCTCTATATATATTTTCATGTTTTCTTTGACCTTGTTCTGACCTATATACCCATCAAAAGACTTAGGTCTTAAGGCATTGTCATTAACAAGATCCTCGTGACTTGCAATAGTCGACGTAATTTGTTTGTTAGTAAGCATCGTTATTCAACCTATTTATAAAAATGACATTTGTTTAAGAGTATCAGATAACAGTTGTTCTGTAGTAGTAGATTCAGTAATAGTCATCTTATCTAATGCCCTGGCAGCATTACTAGCAGAGTAACCTAAAGCAACAAGAGCTTCTAAAGTCTCCTCCTTAACACTGATAGAATTAGTATCTTTCTTAGTAGATAAATCTGAAGTAATCTTAGCTTCAAATGCACCTATGATATCAACCTTATCCTTCAGATCAATAATGGCTCTCTCAGCCGTCTTCTTGCCAATACCAGGAGCCTGGGCAAAAGCCTTGGAATCACCACCAGCAACAGCAAACTGAATATCTGAAACAGTCATAGAGCTAAGGATGGCAAGAGCACCCTTAGGACCAATTCCACTAACAGAAAGAAGAAGCTCAAACATCTTAAGCTCCTCCTTATCAATAAACCCATATAAAGTAAGAGAATCTTCCTTAGGAATAAGCTTGGTATTAAGTAATATCTCTGAACCTATGGCAGGTAACTGCCTAATAGTATTCATAGAAGAACTAATACCATAACCAATTCCATTATTCTCTATAATAATTAAACTATCATCAATATCAGAAAGTGTGCCTCTAATATAAGCTAACATCCACTCTCCCCCTTTAGTCGAAATTAAGGACTATTAGACTAATTCTCCAATAAAATAAAATCCTTTACAACAGTTTAACCTAACATCGACTAATTTGCCAATCATACTTTCATCTCCTGGGAAATGAACAGTTATATTATTGGCTAGCTTACCAGATACCAAAGTATTATCCTGCTCATTGACTTCCTCAACAAGTACCTGTTGAATAGTACCCTCATAGGACTTAACCTTTTCATGGCCGTGCTTTTGAACGAGAGCAAGCAACCTATCGAATCTATCTTTGACTACATCCTCTGGCACCTGATTATCCATAGTTGCTGCAGGAGTACCTGTCCTCTTAGAATAGATAAAAGTGAAAGCAGAGTCGTAATGTACCTTATCTACCACATCCATAGTCTCAAGGAAATCTTCCTCTGTTTCACCTGGGAAACCGACAATAATATCTGTAGTGATTGCTACATCGGGAATCCTAGCGCGTAACTTCTCAACCAAGCCAAGATAATGTTCCTTAGTATATCGTCTATTCATCTTCTTGAGGATCTCACTACTACCAGACTGAAGTGGTAGATGCATGTGATGGCAAACCTTAGGAAGAGTCGCCATAGCCTCTATTAATTCATCAGATAAATCCTTTGGGTGAGGAGTCATGAATCTAATACGCTCAAGGCCATCTATATCATTAACCATTCTAAGCAGATCGGCGAAAGTAACTTTCTCCTCCAGGCCTACTCCGTAGGAATTGACATTCTGACCTAAAAGCATAATCTCAACTACACCATCAGCTACAAGAGACTTAATCTCATTGACAATATCCTCAGGCTTCCTAGAACGCTCTCTACCACGCACGTAAGGAACTATGCAGTAAGTACAGAAGTTGTTACAACCGAAACTGATATTGACTCCTGACTTAAATGGATACTTACGAGAAATAGGTAGATTCTCCACAATCTGATCTGTATCCTTCCAAATATCGATAATCATACCCCTTTTATTAAGGAGCGCTGTGGTAAATAACTCAGCAAACTTGTATAAATTATGAGTACCAAAAATCAGATCTACAAACTTGTAATTAGCCTGAAGATGCTCAATAACTGTAGGCTCCTGCATCATACATCCACAGAGTCCTATCATCATATCTTTATTCTTTTTCTTATAGCCATGTAGAATTCCCAGATGACCGTATACTTTGTTGTTAGCATTCTCTCTGACTGTACATGTATTATAAATTACGAAATCGGCATTCTCATCCTCTGTCTCCTCATAGCCAATCTCCTTAAGAATACCAAGTAACTTCTCGGAGTCTCTGGCATTCATCTGACAGCCAAATGTTGTAACGCAGCAAGTGAGCTTCCTGCCTAACTCCTGCTCCTTCTTCTCAATAAGCTTCTTAGCCTCAGCAATGAAATAATACTGACGCTCTGGCTCCTTATCTGGAGCATTGTTTAATAAATCTGTAATACTCATTTAAATAAATCCTATCTAATAAAACTAATTTCTAACCTGACCATTGCCAAGTATTGTGTATTTGTAGCTGGTAAGAGCCTTAAGTCCCATAGGTCCTCTAGCATGTAGCTTCTGTGTGCTAATACCTATCTCAGCTCCGAATCCGAACTCGAATCCATCTGTAAATCTGGTAGAGGCATTGACATATACACAAGCTGCATCGATACCGTCTAAGAACTTATTAGCATTAACCTCGTCTTTTGTGATAATAGACTCGGAATGACCTGTATTGTACTTGTTGATGTGGGCAATAGCCTCCTCAACAGAAGAAACGGTCTTAACCGATATAATATAATCCAGATACTCAGTTCTAAAATCCTCCTCAGTAGCCTCTAGAGAACCTTCCATAAGGCTCTTGGCTCTTGCATCGGCGAATATCTGAACACCATGCTCTCTCAGTGCAACAGTTAATTTAGGCAAAAGAGACGCAGCAATATCCTCATGAATAACAAGGGACTCACAGGCATTGCACACACCTATTCTCTGAGTCTTGGCATTAATAATAATCTGAATAGCCATATCTATATCAGCCTCATAATCAACATATATATGGCAATTGCCGGAACCTGTTTCAATAACAGGCACAGAGGCATTCTCTACTACTGACTTAATAAGCCCAGCTCCACCTCTAGGTATCAATACATCCACATATCCATTGAGACGCATGAGCTCCTTGGTAGACTCTCTTGAAGTATCCTCTATAAGTGTGATTGCATCTACTGGGAGATTCTCCTTTAAAAGTGTATCCTTGATAATCTTAACAATGGCTTTGTTAGACTCAAGGGCATCACTACCTCCCTTAAGAATAATTGAATTGCCAGTCTTAAAGCATAAGCCGAATACATCAGCTGTAACATTAGGTCTGGCCTCATATATAACACCAACCACACCTATTGGAACAAGTCTCTTAGAAATCTTAAGACCATTAGGTCTGGTCCAATTTTCCGTAACCTGACCTATAGGATCATCCAGTGAGGCCACCTGTCTAAGACCTTCAGCCATACCCTTAATTCTATCCTCATTAAGCTTAAGTCTATCTAACAAACCTTGAGATAGGCCCTTAGTTTGACCATTAGCCATATCGATTTCATTAGCTGAAATGATGGGTGCGCAATTACTCTCCAAAGCATCTGCCACAGCAATAATTGCTTTGTTCTTAGTATCAGTAGAAAGTAATGCTACTTGATACTTCGCTTCTTTAGCCTTAGTTGCAAGTTCAATTAATGTCATAACCTATCTCCTTTTAATATTTTATCTTCGGTAACTATATAATTCATTGGAACATCATGAGGGCAAGCATTAAGCTCATCAATCAATTGATTGTCAAAACACGGTGCTATAGTAATAATATCAGGATACTTACTAAGGAATCTATCATAGAAACCAGCTCCATATCCGACGCGATTGAATTGTCTATCAAACACAAGCCCAGGTGTAATAGAAACCACCTGTTCCCCAATATAATTAAAAGTATCAAAAGAGTCCCTAGGCTCCATAATACCATAATGTCCCTTATCAAAATCTGTTAGCAAATCTGTGATTCTTTTAAAAGTCAACTCATGTTCTTCAATATTAGAAATAGGAAAATATAAAGACTTACCCATATCTAAAAGTCGTTCGTATAAACGTATCAAATTAACCTCTGATCCAAAGGGATAAAAGCACAAAAAAATATTAGCCCCTTTAAAATCAGATTCTAAAAGAGCCAAAATATTCTGTGTGATCTGGTATGATTTAATATCCCTGGAAGCAGATGACATATTATCACGCAGAGTTCTATGAACTTTTCTAAGATCTATATTACCTTGATGTCTTTCCATATTTCTCGCCAAGGTTCTCTACCTTGCCATCTTCATCTACCACGTCAATATTATTAAGCTGAGCTCTAACATTACCCTTAATTGCATCTATATATGCTCTTCTAAGCTTAGCTTGCTCTTCCTTCTCAACATCTGTAAGACCTTGAGCCTTCTGCTTATGATAAAGCTCATTAATTCTTGCAATATCTTTCTCTGTAATCATAATTAATCCTCTAATAAATCTAAAACATGTACATCGTCTCTTTTGTTAGCAACAAAGAGTGTGCCCTTATCCTTGTTCTCAAAGATACGATGAATATTCCCTATATGGGCACCATTAGTGATAACCATATCAGCACCACTGTATGTAGCGATCTGAGCCGCTCTAAGCTTAGCTGTCATGCCGCCTGTACCAACATTAGAGCTGCTATCCGAACTAGCCATTCCCATGACTGAATCAATATCCTCAACAACAGGAACGAACTCCGCCTCAGGATTAGTGTTAGGATTATCAGTATACAGACCTTCAATATCAGATAAAAGTACTAATGCATCAGCTCTAACTAAAGCTGCAACAATTGCAGAAAGCGAATCGTTGTCACCGAACTGAATCTCGTGAGTAGCAACAGTATCATTCTCATTAACTACTGGTATAACGCCTAGAGCAAACAGCTGCTCAAAAGTATTGCGAGCATTCTCTCTAGATTCAGGATCAGTCATGGTCTTCTTAGTCATAAGAATCTGACCAGCCTTCTGATTGTATTCAGAGAAGAGCTTCTGATAGACAGACATAAGATATGCCTGACCAATTGAAGCACAAGCCTGCTTGGTTGCTAAATCCTGAGGGCGCTCCTTAAGACCTATAGCATATCTTCCCACGGCAATAGCTCCGGAAGAAACCAGGCATACATCCTTACCCTGAGCGCGCAAATCACACAACTGACGGATGAGTCGCTCTAATTTAGTATAATCAATATTACCAGTCTCCTCATGAGTGATAGTAGAAGAACCTACCTTGATTATTATTCGTTTTTTATCTGTAAAATCACGTCCGTACATAACATTTCTCCATATATTATCCGCTACATCATACCACTAAACATCTGTACTTCGCAAGGTTTTACATCAATATAGTTACTCTTATGAAATAGTTAATTATTCGTTCTTTTTATCATAAAAAAACACCTTAGAGTGTATTTACTCTAAGGTGCAATAATTAAAGAATAATATGTCTTGGACATGCCTCAGCGCACTTACCGCAGCTGATACACTTATCCTGATCAATGTGAGCAAAGAAACCATCTACATGGATAGCGTCACTTTCGCATACTTTCTCACACTTGTGACATCCTATACATCCAACAGAACATACAGACATAACATCCTTACCCTTATCATTATTGTGGCAGCGAACTGCATGGCCATAATCATAAGGAATAAGTTCAATCAAGTGGTTAGGACAAGCTGCAACGCACTTGCCGCATGCCTTACAAGCCTCACGATCTACGAATGCCACACCATCTATGATATGAATGGCATCAAAAGGACAAGCTTTAACACATGTACCGAATCCCATACAGCCATAACTACAAGCCTTAGGACCACCGCCTGGAACAAAGGCCATAGCTCTACAATCCTCAACACCTGTGTAGTCATATAGTTGCTTAGCATTCTCACATGTACCGTTACACATTACAAATGCAACCTTACGAACGCCCTCTTCAGCAGCCACACCCATAATCTCAGAAATCTGAGCAGCAACAGGTGCTCCACCTACCGGACATTGGTTAACCGGAGCCTCTCCCTTAGCAATAGCAGCTGCTAAACCGGAGCAGCCTGCATAGCCACAGCCTCCGCAGTTATTACCAGGTAACACTCCAAGTACAGCCTCTTCCTTCGGATCAACTTCGACTTTGAATTTCTCTGCCGCAAAGCAGAGGAAAAATCCTATTATACAACCAGTAGCGCCAACGATAACAGCTGCCAGTAATATTCCTGTTATACTCATAGTTAGCCCTCCTTATATAACACCTGAGAATCCAAGAAACGCCATAGCCATAAGGCCAGCTGTAATAAGCACTATGGCAGAACCCTTGAACTTCTCTGGAATGTCGTTGTATTCTATCTTCTCTCTAATACCAGCCATAATTACAATAGCAATTGTGAAACCAACAGCTACTCCGAAGCCGTTGACAACACTCTCTAAGATATCGTAATTATTAGTGACATTGTTAATTGCTGTACCAAGCACTGCACAGTTAGTAGTAATAAGAGGAAGATAAACTCCCAATGATTCATATAAAGAAGGAACGCTCTTCTTAAGGAACATCTCTACGAACTGTACTAAAGCAGCAATTACGAGAATGAAAACGATGGTCTGCATATATTCAAATCCAGTAGGAGAAAGAATATATTTGTAAATAACAGATGTAACAAATGAAGCTATCGTAATTACGAATATTACGGCTCCACCCATACCTGCAGCTGTTTCAACTCTCTTCGATACACCTAGGAAAGGACATAATCCAAGGAATTGAGAAAGAACAACATTGTTTACAATTGCAGAAGCTACTAATAAAAGAATTAGACTTGTAACGTAACTCATTATTTCTCCTCCTTTCCTACTATATCATCGTCAGCATATGAGGAATCACTGCCTGACTGTTCAACGTCCTCTGTATTCTTAGCATTAGAGGTGTGCTCCACTGGGATAGCTGTATCAGGAACAGGCTTGGCCACGTCCTTAGGATCAACTGGAGGAAGCTCCTCTCTCTTATGTACCATAGACTTACCTGTACATGCAGTAGACAAAGAACATGTAGAACAGTCTCCTGCGAAGCACCCCTGTACCTCAGGTAGAGGCTTGCCCTTAGCTTCCATGGAACTACGAACTACATTCATAATTGCAACTAAGAAGCCTAATACAATGAAAGCACCAGGCGCAAGTCCAAATAATGTAATGTGATAATCATTAAGTGGCTCAATTGCTATATCGAATATAGATCCATTTCCTAAAATCTCTCTAACGATACCAATTAAAGTCAAGCCAACTGTGAATCCAAGACCCATACCAATACCATCAAACATCGATGGAATAACTGGATTCTTAGACGCGTAACTCTCAGCACGACCTAAGATAATACAGTTAACAACGATAAGAGGAATATAGATTCCAAGGGAATCGTATAATGAAGGTAAAAAGCCCTGCATTAAGAACTGTACTATAGTAACGAAAGAGGCAACTACTACGATAAAGGCTGGCATCCTGACTCTATCAGGAATAATGTTTCGAAGAGCCGAAATCATCATATTGGAAAGTACCAATACAACTGTAGTAGAAAGTCCCATACCTATACCATTGATGGCTGATGTGGTAACAGCAAGTGTAGGACACATACCAAGCATCAATACAAATGTAGGGTTCTCTTTCCACAGACCATTATAAAGTCTCTCAAGATTCTTATTCATTCGATGCACCTCCTACTAAAGAATTGAAGTAGGTAACGCCGGCATTGACACCATTTGTAACAGCCTTAGATGTAATAGTAGCTGCCGAAATAGCATCAATCTCAGATGAGGAAGACGCACCAGTCTTAGTTACAGTAAATATCTCAGCTGTACGATTGATAAACTGAGATGAAAAAGTACCTTCACCAGTATCTCTTGCTTTCATACCAAGACCTGCGGTCTCTGAAATACTAGTGATGGAATAACCATTAATAATACCATCATTAGTAATACCAACTGAAAAAGTAATATCTCCGCCGTAACCAGCTGAAGATGTAACTGTAATGACATAACCTAAACAATTGCCAGATGCATCTAACGCTTGTACACAATTATCAATTGACTCATTGCTATAACCTGCATCATTGACAAGAGCTGTAGCAGCTATAGTATCAAAGCCTTCTAAATCAGAAAAGGATGCAGCATCGGCAAATACTGTCTGATAAGCCTTCTGAAGGGCAGCCTCCTGAGCATTGGCAATAGGAGCCTTAGTAATCTCATATACAAGTCCTAAGGCAAAACCTGCAATAACAGTAATACAGGTAAGAATAAGAGCATCTTTAACTAATTTATTCATCAGCTTTTACCTCCCTTACCCTTTTCTCTCTAACTACGCCAAAGGCACGAGGAACAGTAACTTTCTCAATTAATGGGACAAGTAAGTTACTGAATATGATTGCATAACTAACACCCTCAGCGCTGTTACCAAATATTCTAAATACACCTGTAAGTATTCCAAGGCAGATACCAAAGATAATCTTGCCCTTAGGAGTAATAGGTGAAGTAACATAATCAGTAGCCATGAAGAATGCACCAAGCATTAAACCGCCACCACATAAATGCGCAACTAAAAATCCAGTATCAAAACCATGTCCTCCGAAGAGAATAATGAATACAGAAAATGTAAGAATATAAACTCCAGGAATCACTAAATCAATTACGCCAAGTAGGATTAATATAATAGCACCTAGAAGTATACATAATGTGCTGGTCTCACCAATAGTTCCTCCTGTGCGACCAATAAGCATGTCTAAAGTATTAACAGCCTCGCCACTCTTAAGAAGAGCAAGTGGTGTAGCACCTGCCACTCCATCATACTCAAAGTTAGTCATGGTAGCAGCAAATGAAATAATAAGAAATGCTCTACCACCTAATGCAGGATTCATGAAGTTCTGACCCAATCCACCGAATAGCATCTTAACAACTACTATTGCAAATATAGAACCAAGAACAGCCTGCCAGATAGGAAGTGTATGAGGGAGGTTAAGTGCCAGCAAAAGACCGGTAACTGCAGCACTTAAATCACCTATGGTACTCTTCTTTCCGATTGCTTTTTCAAATAATAACTCTGATAATACGCATGTAAAAATACATACCGCTACAAGTATTAAAGCCCTAAGTCCAAAATTAAAAACACCAAAAATTGTAGTTGGCATAAGGGCAAGAATGACATAAAGCATAATTCTGCTTGTGTCGTCCTTTTCTCTCACATGTGGAGATGAGGAAACTTTTAATAAATCACTCACTTTATCACCCTATCCTTTCTACTTTTTTCTCTTGTCAGCTAATATAAGCTTCTTCATTGTCTTAATTGATTGTGCAAGAGGCTTCCTTGCAGGACAAGCGAAGCTACAGCTTCCACACTCAATACACTCAAGTCCATACCATTTCTCAAAAGTCTCCTTATCGCCATGATCAGAAAACTTGGAAAGTCTTGAAGGAATAAGATTCTCTGGACATGCTTCCACGCAACGACCACAGTTAATACATGCTGTAGTCTCAAACTCAGAAACCTCGTCCTCTGAAAGACAAAGAAGAGCACCTGATGTCTTAGTAGTAGGGAAATCTACATCCATCACAGCAAAACCCATCATAGGACCACCAGAAATAATCTTCTTAGGCTCTCTTACATAACCACCAGCAGACTCAAGAATCTCCTTGCAGCTAGTACCTATGCATATACGATAATTCCTAGGCTCCATAACAGCATCACCTGTAAGAGTAAAAATCCTATCCATAACAGGCTTGCCTTCAACGATTGCTGTATAAACAGCATTAATAGTAGCCACATTGTCAACGATACAACCAGCATCAGCAGGAAGCATCTTAGAATTAATCTCCCTACCAGTACATGCCTTAATAAGCTGACGCTCACCGCCCTGTGGGTACTTAGTCATAAGAGGAACCACCTCGATACGAGGCTCCTTCTCTACCATCTTCTGTAAAGCAGCAATCACATCACTCTTATTATCCTCTATACCAAGTAATCCCTTGGCCTTAGGGAAGAGCTGAAGAATAATCTTCATACCGGTGATAAGCTTCTCTGGTTCTTCAACCATGCTTCTATAATCTGAAGTAAGATATGGCTCACACTCTGCACAATTTGCAATAATGTACTCAATCTTCTCTGGATTGTTAGGAGAAAGTTTGACATGAGTTGGGAATCCGGCACCACCCATACCAACTACACCAGCGTCCTGAATCTTCTTGATGATTTCATCATTGGAAAGCTCAGTGTAATCATCACATCCTTCAAATCCTGTTTCCATGAATTGGCCATCGCTCTCAATTATGATAGAATTGACCATGTCACCGGTAGCTACTCTCCTTGGTTGAATAGCTTTAACCGTACCGGACACACTAGAGAAAATAGGTGCCGAAACAAAACCGCCTGCATCGGCGATCTTCTGACCTCTCAGCACAGTATCTCCCACAGCTACAATTGCAGTAGCAGGAGCACCAATGTGTTGTGATAATGGAAAGACCATTTCGCCTTGTGGCTTAAGATCCTTGATAGGCTTCTCTTTAGAGAGCTCTTTGCCATCGTAAGGATGCACGCCACCTTTAAATGTTCTAAGGCCCATTCGCTATACCCCTCTTTCTGAATAATAAAATAAGAAAATATACACTTGATAATTGCCAGATCAAGAATACAAATTAAACTTCTTATACAAAAATTATAACATTTAAAGATTAACAGAAGAGAAATTTTATCATTTATTTTGTACATTTTTTAGTACCAAACAGGTAAACTTAGTGTAAAATTTAACAATAAATATAGAATCAAGAGAAACTACTTATGGAAAAAATCGATAATACATACGAGTTAAAAGACATCAGCTACGCTTTAGAGAAATATTTCGACGAAAAGACTTTATTCTTCGATATTGAGTGCACAGGTCTATCACCTAGGAAGTCATACATATATTTAATAGGGTATGCCACTCGAAATGGTAATATAGTCACTATCACTCAATTACTAGCAGCTAACGAATCCGAAGAGCTTCAGATTATAGAAGCTTTTGAAGAAGTGATGACAAATTATGATAGATTATTAGGATTCAATTCCACTAGATTCGATGAGAGCTTCATCGTAGAAAGATGTCGCAAGTACAAATTCAATACAGCTATCAAGTCAAAGCCTCATATGGATATGTACCTTAGTACCACCAAGGCTAAATGTATGCTTGACCTGCCTAATTATAAGCAGAAAACTATAGAAGAATTCCTAGGATTACACCGCGATGATAAGTATAATGGTGGTGAATTAATCCCTGTATATCAGCACTATAGTCTAATGCATGATAGGGAATCTAAGGACCTAATACTTCTTCATAACTACGAAGACGTAAAAGGAATGATATATATAACTGACATACTCTCTTACTCTGATCTGCTTAACTCAGAATTGAAATATGTAAACAATGAACTTGATCAGGGTAAGCTTAGATTTGAAGTCGAAACAAGTATTAGTCTTCCAAATCCAATTAATAAACAACGTGAATACGGATTATATATTATTAAAAATAATCGTATATACGTTACTCTTAATCTATATCAAGGTGAACTATCTACTTACTTACCTGATTATAAGAACTACTATTATATTGAAAGTGAGGACATAATTATTCCTAAGTCTATCGGCGAAAGCATGGATAAGGCTTCCAGACGTCCTGCCAAAAGAGCTGATTGCAAAGTTAAGAAGTCAGGAGATTTCCTCCAATTGCCTCAGAAGCTAGATATAGGTACCACTACTAGAACCTTTAAACCTTCCTATGATTCTAAAGAGACATATATTGATGTAGGTGATATTACTCCTACTATACTAACAAGTATTGCAAAATATATGCTAAAGCATTAAAAAACCAGTGTGATCACTCACACTGGTTAATTTTAAACCTTTTCATAATAGAAAGAATATCTTCTCTTATATCCTATATCCTTATAATCAATTACCTGCTCAGTAGAACCAATGAATAAGATTCCTCCTGGTCTAAGAGCCTTACAGAACTTAGAATATACCTCATCCTTAGCCTCATCTGTAAAGTAGATAAGTACATTTCTACAAACTATCATATCATAATTAGTTGGATATGAATCTCTCAGCAAATTGTGTTCCTTGAACTCAACGCATCGCTTAACATCCTCACTAATCTGGAAAGAATTACCTACTGGAGTAAAGAACTTCTTCTTAAGATCATCAGGAACATTAGCAATACTCTTCGCATTATATAATCCTACCTTAGCTGTAGCAATTACCTGCTTATCAATATCGGTAGCGTATATCTTAATCTTATTAAGTGGCAAATGTCTAGATAATGCCATAACTAACGAATATGGCTCATCACCTGTTGAACAAGCCGCAGACCAAATCTTAAGATTCTGACCGGAATGAGCCATCAATTCAGGAATGAACTCTTTAGTTAATAAATCCCACTGCTCAGGATTACGATAAAACTCTGAAACATTAATAGTAAGGAAATTAACAAACTCCTCAAAAATAGCCTTATCATTCTTAAGCAATCCTACATACTCATGGTATTCTTTGCATTTGTGCTTGGCGATAAGAGAATCGATACGTCTACGCATCTGTTTCTCCTTATAAGAGCTTAGGTCTATTTTAGTTAGATCATATACTTCTTTTTTGAATCCATCGTAATTGTCCATACAATATACTCCTATCTTTTAATATTATGAAAACCCTTCTAAGCTTCGAATAGATACATTATACAGATTATTTGTGTATTAATTGTTATTTTTATAAGGAAAATAAAAATAGGCCTAGATATATACCTAGACCTATTAATAAATCAGAATAAATTACTCTTCTGTAGCCTCTTCAGCATCATCATCTGAAGCAAGAAGTGCCTTCATTGAAAGGCTAATCTTCTTATCAGCATCGTTGAACTCAACAACCTTAGCTTCGATATCCTGACCAATAGTAAGAACATCAGAAGGCTTCTCGATACGATCCTTAGAGATCTGAGAAACATGAAGAAGAGCATCAATACCAGGAGCAAGCTCTACGAAAGCACCGAAGTCCTTCATACGTACAACCTTACCTGTAACTACAGAACCAACTGCATACTTATCAGCAGCTCCGTTCCATGGATTCTCTGAATCAAACTTGCAAGAAAGAGCAATCTTGCCATCCTTGATTTCCTTAACGAATACCTTAATCTTGTCACCAACATTAAGAGTCTTAGTAGGGTTCTCAACACGGCCCCAGCTCATCTCTGAAATATGAAGAAGACCATCTGCTCCACCTAAATCGATGAATGCACCAAAGTCCTTAACATTCTTAACTGTTCCTTCGAACTCCTGGCCAACTGCAATCTTAGCCATAAGCTCTTCCTGAGCCTTAGCTCTATCAGCAACAAGAAGAGTCTTTCTGTTACCAATAATTCTACGACGCTTAGGATCAAACTCAGTAATTACAAAGCTAATCTCCTGACCCTGGTACTTTCCAAGATCCTTCTCGTATACATCTGATACGAATGAAGCAGGAATAAATACTCTAGCTTCCTCAACAACAACAGTAAGGCCACCCTTAAGAACCTTATCAACAGTAGCTGTAAGAACCTCACCGTTCTCATAAGCCTCTGCAAGTCTCTCATTGCCCTTCTCCTGTGCAAGTCTCTTGTAAGAAAGAAGAACCTGTCCCTCACCATCGTTAACTTTAATAACAATAGCTGATAATGAATCACCAACATTAACAACAGTAGTAAGATCTATATTTGACTCATTTGTGTACTCTGAACGTGTAATGATACCATCTGACTTGTAACCGATGTTTAAAACGATTTCATCTGGCTTAACACTAATAACAGTACCGTCTACTACCTCTCCATTGTGTATAGTTTTAAATGATTCCTCCAACATTTGTTCAAAACTCATTTCTGACATTTCTTTTGAACCTCCTCAATAATATTGTTTGGGGTGGATGCCCCTGCGGTAATACCTA
>JAILNO010000089.1 GCA_024691465.1 Pseudobutyrivibrio sp.
ACACACCTTAGATGAATATGAATTGGCCAATTGGAATACTCCAGTGCGATTAGGAATAGCTCCATCATCTATATTCATACCAAGTGAACTGATAGTTGCCACATTAGGATAGTTGATACTCTCGAATGCATCGAAACTAAGGGAACGTACCTTAGACGCTCTACATCCTAATATTACCTTACGGTTAAAAGCGACGAATACTCCAGGCCTACCGCTGGCCGCCATGTGTATAGCGCACCTTAGATTCTCCATAGCATCTGCCACAGGATTAGTGATTGACAACTGAGAACCTGTGATGACTACAGGTATATTAATATTCTGTAGCATGAATGAAAGCATGGATGATGTGTAAGCAAGGGTATCTGTTCCATGGATAACAACTATGCCATCATAATCATTGCGCATACCACTAATATGCTCTGCCAATTTGCTCCAATCTTCTGGAAATATATTAGCTGAATCAAGAGCACAAAAGTCCTCTATCTCGAAATTAGTATCACCAGATACTATATGTAATTCTCTTTTCATATCCTGAGTGGATAGCCCAGGTGCCAGACCACTTTCCTTCATTACCGAAGACAATGTTCCGCCAGTATTAATAATAAGTATATTCCTGCTCAATGCCTTATCTCCTTTATCTTAGGAATATAGAATACACCTTTTGAAAACCTTAGTCTAGATTTAACTATTTGGGCTAAAATCTATTTCTTCTATCTCCTTCATCCATATACTATAGCTTGCATCACTTGGCATCCTATAGTCTCCTCTTGGAGATAGAGTAACTGTTCCAACCTTAGGTGCATCGGGCATACAGCTTCTCTTAAACTGCTGTGTAAAGAATCTCCTATAGAAAGTCTTCAGCCACTTAAGTATGAACTCCTTGCTATAATCCTTGGCAAATGCCATAGCTGCAAGCCTATATATCTTCCTTGGGGTGAATCCGAAACGCAACATATAATACAGGAAAAAGTCATGCAATTCGTATGGTCCTACTAAATCTTCTGTACGCTGTGCGATATTCCCCTGCTCATCAGGAGGAAGTAACTCAGGACTAACAGGTGTATCTAATATATCCTTAAGAATCACCTTAAGAGCATCACCTGATATATCTGCTTCATAATCCACCAGCCATCTGACTAATGTCTTGGGTATAGAAGCATTGACAGCATACATAGACATATGGTCTCCATTGTAAGTTGCCCATCCAAGTGCAAGCTCAGACAGGTCTCCTGTTCCCACTACGATACCTCCATACATATTAGCCTTGTCCATGAGGATCTGGGTGCGTTCTCTGGCCTGTGAGTTCTCATAAGTTACATCATGACTACTCTCACTCTGACCTATATCTTTAAAGTGCTGCGTTACGCTGTCCATAATATTAATCTCCTCTAACGAGGCATGGTACTCTAGGGCCAGCTTGCAAGCATTATTGTAAGTCCTATCAGTAGTTCCAAAGCATGGCATGGTTACAGCTCTAATGCCAGACCTATCTAACCCTAATCTGTCAAATGCATGTACTGCTACTATAAGAGCCAGAGTAGAATCCAGTCCTCCTGAGAGCCCTATTACCACATCCTTGCAGCCTATATGCTTAAGCCTGGTTGCCAAGCCCACAGATTGCATAGCTATAATCTGCTCACATCTCATGGATAGATTATTCTTATCTGCAGGCACGAAGGGCAATTTATAAGGGATGCTATCAAGACTGATCTCCTCTATATTTAAATCAAACTCTTTTTCAATGCACTCCTCTTCCATGCTAAAAGTATTCATACGCCTTCTCTCATAGGCCAACTGTTTCACATCCACATCCCAGGTAATCAACTCGTTTTCAAATAACCTAGCCTCCGCCTTTGTACTACCATTAACTGCAATTATACTGTGTCCTGCGAATACCATATCCTGAGTAGATTCTCCCAGCCCAGCATCAGCATATGCATAAGCGCAAGCCAGACTTCCAGACTTGGCCTCCACAAGCTTCCTACGATAGTCACTTTTTCCTATGACCTCATCACTGGCTGACAGGTTAAAAATAACTGTTGCTCCAGCCTTAGCTAAATGCTCTGATGGACTGGTGGGAACCCACAGATCCTCGCAAATCTCTATTCCAAATCTAAGCTCTCGCATACCCTTGCAGGAATAAATCATACTGTTTGATATAGTAACCTCTCCTAGTGCTCCTAAATCAGCCTGTTGATTGAAGTCTGAAGATGCAGCTGTGAAATGCCTCATCTCGTAGAATTCACTGTAGTTTGGTATATTTACCTTAGCTACTCCTCCTAAGACCTGGCCCCGTGATAATACCAGGGCCACATTATATAGCTTCTGCTTAATCATAAGGGGTAGACCAACAATCGAAACTATATCCCTGCTGCTGGTGGCCTTAGCAATATCTGCTACAGCTTCCTTAGCCTTTTGCAATAGCAATTCCTGTAAGAATAGGTCTCCACAGGTGTATCCCGTAACACACAGCTCAGGAAAGCATATTATCTTAACTTGCTTCTCTGCGGCTCTATCAATCTCCTCAATAATTCTCTTAGCATTGAGCCTGGTATCTCCCACCTTAACCTCAGGGGAGGCACAGGCTATCTTAATATATCCATCAATCATTACTTACTCCGTAAATAAAAAAGGTCAGACCCCTAGAATGGGTCTGACCTCATTGTCATTAAAAAATTAAAGCTCAGCGGCTGCACAGATTAAATCTACGCAGTTATCAATTCCAAGTGTGGAACTCTTAAGTGATAAATCATAGAAGGCTGCATTGCCAAACTCTGTATCTGTATAATGCTTGCAGTACTTAGCACGAGCTCTGTCTACAGCATGCATCTTCTCCTTAACCTTATCAGGTGTATAGCCAGGCATCTTCTCCACCATCCTCTGGATTCTGAAGTGCTCTGAACCTGATACAAACACATGAAGAGTCCTGTCGAACTCCTTAAGGATTATATTAGAATTGCGACCTACTATAACACAATTGCCATGCTCTGCCACCTTGCGGATAGCTTCCTTCTGAGCATTATATAATCTCTCATCAAGTGGCTTGTTATAGAAGTCAAATAGACTCTGACCTAAGCCGAACTCTCTAGGGACCTTCTCATCAAAGTATCTAATCTCCTGTGGGCTAAGATTGCCTGACTCAATAGCTGCACGCACAATAATATCCTTATCACAGTAGTAATATCCTAGGCGCTCTGCAACTGCCTTACCAATTGTTCCACCGCCAGCACCGAACTGACGACTAATAGTAATAATATTCTTCATACTTCCCTCATTATAAGACCTTATTTAAGAAATCTATTGTCCTGGCTTCCTTAGGATTGAGCAATACATCCTGAGGTGTGCCCTCCTCAATAATATATCCGCCATCCATAAAGATAACTCTATCTGCCACCTCTCTGGCAAATCCCATCTCATGAGTAACAATTACCATAGTCATGCCATCAGCAGCCAGATCCTTCATAACCTGAAGAACCTCACCTACCATCTCTGGATCAAGGGCTGATGTAGGCTCATCGAAGAGCATAATATCAGGCTCCATACATAGAGCTCTAGCTATTGCTACACGCTGCTTCTGTCCACCTGATAACTGACTAGGGAAGCTTGATGCCTTGTCAGCAAGACCTACCTTATCAAGCATCTTCTTAGCTCTCTCCTCAGCCTCATGCTTAGAGCACTTTTTGAGCTGAACTGGAGCAAGTGTAAGATTATCTAAGATATTCAGGTTGTTAAAGAGATTGAAATGCTGAAAAACCATTCCAATATTCTCTCTGACCTTATTGATATTCACTCCCTTAGTAGTGATATCCTGACCATCTACTACGATAGTTCCTGATGTAACAGTCTCTAGTCTGTTAAGGCATCTAAGGAATGTAGACTTACCTGAACCTGAAGGTCCAATCACGCATACTACCTCTCCCTTGGTAACATCTGTGGAGATATCCTTAAGAACCTCCAAGCTACCATAAGCCTTTTTTAAATTCTTAACACTAATCTTAATCTCGTTATTATCTGCCAACGTTTAGCCTCCTTTCTAGAACCTTCGCACTACGTGAAAGAATTGTAATAACTATCAAATACATAATTCCCACGATAGCCCATGTCTGAAAGGACATAAAGGTGTTCGCCTGAACATTCTTAGCTGTGTTAACAAGTTCAGGGAAACCGATTACAGAAAGAATAGATGTATCCTTAAGTGTAATAATAAACTGATTGATAAATGTAGGAATCATAGTTCTGATGGCCTGTGGTAATACTACCTTACGCATAGACATACCGTATGTAAGACCAAGAGATCTAGCTGCCTCCATCTGACCTATATCAACTGACTGAATACCTGCTCTAATAATCTCAGCCATATATGCACCACAATTGAGTGCCAAGCAGACCGTACCTGCCTGTAGAGCAGTTAAGCTGACAGAAAAACCTCCAATGATGGTATTAAACAAGTATGGAATTCCAAAATATACAAAGAATGCTAATACAATCATTGGAACTCCTCTGATTACATCTACAAATATCTGTGAGATGATATTGCATGCTCTGTTCTTCACAACACCCATGATACCGAAGATCATACCTATGATACATGCGAAAAACAGGCCTAACAATGCAAGCAATAGGGTCCTGCCCATTGCGCCTAGCAGCATTGTTCCATACACTGTAATAATTTTAATCATAAATAATAAACCCTTTCTATATTACAATCTCTAGCTCAAGGAACTATAAATTGAAATATGGGCAGGTGTTGCCCTGCCCAATGAATACTCTATACTACTCGCCTAAGTATTTAGCGATAATCTCATCGTATGTACCGTCAGCCTTGATGTTTGCAAGACCTGCGTTGAACATATCAACAAGCTCCTGATTATCTGCGTTGAAAATAGCAAATCCGTATTCTGCAGGATCATTACCAGTACCATCAACGATCTTCATTGCGATACCTGTATCCTTAATATTAGATGCCATGATTGGTGTATCATCGAAGCATGCAACTACCTGTCCACCAACTACAGCCTGATACATAGTAGGAGAATCCTCAAAGTATGTAACTGTGAAACCATACTCAGAAGCTAATCCCTCTGCATATGTAGCACTCATAGTACCTGTCTTAACTGCAACTGACTTACCACTTAAATCATCGAATCCATCAATATCTGATGATGCCTCAACAGCCATAGACTGGTTAGCATCATAATATCCATCTGAGAAGATCCAACCTGAATCCTTTCTCTCATCTGTGATAGAAGCGCCAGCGATCATACCATCGGCCTGACCTGCCTGACATGCTGCGATAGATGCATCCCAACCAAGTGACTTAAGCTCATACTCAAATCCCTGATCCTCTGCAACTGCAGCAAGAATATCTACATCAATACCTACGAAATTGCCACTGTCATCTGTGTACTCAAATGGCTTGAAAGATGTATCTGTAGCGATAACCCACTTCTTGCTATCTGAAGAAGCCTCTGTTGTCTGCTCTGATGATGCTGAATCTGCTGTAGCTTCCTCTGATGCGCTACCACATCCTACCATTGCAACCATAGTTGCAAATGCCATTAATAATGCTAGTGTCTTTTTCTTCATATCAAAAGTCTCCTTCCTCTATTTGCATTCTTCTACAAACGCATTTATTATTTTAGCATTTTCCTCGCTTTTAGTATAGGAAAATTCTGGGTGCCACTGCACTCCTATTGCAAATCTGTGATTTCTCACAGCTATTGCTTCCACAAGACCGTCTTCTGAAATGGCCATTTTATCAACTTCATTAGATAATTCCTTGATGGCCTGATGATGGTATGAGTTCACTCTATGCATACCAGCTCCTATGATGTCAGCCAGCTTGGTACCAGCTAACACCTCCACATCATGTGCAGGTACATCATAAGGTAGCTCCATATGATGCTCCACTGAGCTGGAATACTCTGTAGGCAGATCCTGATACAGGCTTCCGCCCAGGTAAGCATTTATAAATTGTATACCTCTACATATGCCAAGAAGTGGCTTGTCATCTAGAATACACTTCTCTAGCAGGTACGCCTCCATCTCATCTCTCGCCTCGCATGGCTTGCCACACTTATCAGTAGGTGCCTCACCATATATCCTAGGGGACACATCATGACCACCTGTAAATAGGATTCCCTGACACAAATTATAGGCTACATCCAGCTCATCTCTATTAGTGGTGAGTGGAAGCATGATAGGAACAGCACCGCTATCTTCCAAAGCTTTCATATAACCTGGAAGCATCCAATAGCTATCCTTAGTCTCATCATACAAGGGAATTAGTCCTATTACTGGTTTCATAAATACTCTCCTAATTTCAGAAAAAGCGCCTGCTACTTAATATAGCAGACGCCTTCGTCTTTGTTGGTAATTATAATAAACGTTTTGCCTTTATTTTTCAACATGAATCTGCCTTAGCTGGCAAAAAAATTCTTAAGTATAATCTCTCCATCTGGGGTAAGAATAGATTCAGGATGAAACTGAAGTCCATATACAGGATATTCCTTATGCTTAATAGCCATAACCTCTCCATCCTCAGTCCTGGCTATTACCTTAAGACAATCTGGAATGGTGGTTGGGTCTGCTGCTAGAGAATGGTATCTGGCCACTAATATATTCTTAGGTAATCCCTTAAAGATACTACAGCTCTCATCTATATCAACCCTGGATTGCTTACCATGCATAAGTTCCTTGGCATAGGTGATTGTAGCCTTAAAAGTCTCACATATAGCCTGGTGACCTAAGCACACTCCCATAATAGGAATACTTCCTGCAAAATGCTCTATTACCTCCTCACATATACCCGCATCCTTAGGACGACCTGGTCCTGGCGATATCACTATATGGCTTGGGTTAAGCTTCTCAATATCGCATATACGTAGTTCATCGTTGCGTACCACCTTAATGTCTGGGTTAATTTTTCCTATTAACTGGACCAGATTATAGGAGAAGCTATCATAATTATCTATTAATAGTATCATTCCAGCCCTCCTTCTGCTGCCTTAATAGCATTAACCACAGCCTTGGCTTTATTAATACACTCTCTAGCCTCATTCACTGGAATGGAGTCATATACAATTCCCGCTCCAGAACGGATAGTGATTGTGTCATTCTTCTTATAAACTAAGCGTATAGCAATGGATACATCTAAGTTGCCTGTGAAATCTATATAACCTATGGCTCCTCCATATATACCTCGCTTGCTGTGCTCTAGCTCATCAATAATCTGGCACGCTCTGAACTTAGGTGCACCTGATAGTGTGCCTGCTGGAAGAATTGCATCCACTGCATCTATGGCATCTCGATTACTATCCAAGCTACCTACCACAGTAGAGCCTATATGCATTACATGGGAGTATCTCTCAATTCCCATATATTTATCCACATACACTGAACCAAGTTTACTGATCTTGCCCACATCATTACGTCCTAGATCCACCAGCATGTTATGCTCAGCTCGTTCCTTTTCATCTGCAAGCAATTCCTTCTCAAGAGCTTCATCCTCTATTGCATTGGCTCCTCTAGGTCTGGTTCCTGCTAGCGGGAAAGTGCTAACTACGCCCTGATCCACCTTAACTAAGGTCTCAGGAGAAGCTCCTGCAATCTCTATATCTGAGCTATTGAAATAGAACATATATGGAGAAGGATTGCTGGCTCTGAGCAATCTATAGGTATCGAATAGACTACCTGTGGCCTTAGCTCTCAAGGGATTAGATAACACCACCTGGAAGATATCGCCTTCTTTAATATATTCCTTGGCCTTCTCGACCATAGAGCCATACTCTTCCTCTGTGAATTTAGGAGTAATTTCTGACTCTAGCTTAAGAGGGCTAAACTCCTTCTTAGGTCCAGTCTTAAGAAGCTCCTTAATAGACTCAAGCCTCTTATGAACCTCATCATACTTGGCCTTAATATCCATCTCACAATCATCTGAAGATAGGATTATTCCAGTAATCAGATATATCTTCTGCTTAAAATTATCGAAGGCAATTACATCATTAAATAGCATCAGGTCCATATCCTTGAACTCTTCTGTCTCCTGCCCTCCAGTAAGCTTGAGTTTAGGCTCACTGTATTTAATATAATCGTAAGAGAAATATCCCACCAGTCCACCTGTAAAAGTAGGAAATCCCTCAAGTGTAGGACTCTTGTAGTCAGCAATGATTTCTCTAAGAGTATCCTTTGGATGAGTTACTTTTCTCTCCTCCACCAGTTCCTTCTTGCCATGGTCACTCTTTCTAATAGAAAGTAACCCATCCTCGCAGGTAACCTCCAGCTCAGGGTTAAATCCTAAGAAAGAGTATCTGCCCCAGGTCTCACTCTGACTGGCAGATTCCAACAGATAGCACTGGTTGCTGGCCTGTCTGAGTACTCTCACCAGCTCAATCGGGGTATAACTATCTGAAAGCATCTCTATCATCACAGGGATTCTTCGGTATTCACCTGTC
>JAILNO010000093.1 GCA_024691465.1 Pseudobutyrivibrio sp.
GATAAGGGTAAGTTTATTTTTGTTATTACACATGACTATGAATTCATTCTTAAGACATGTGATGCTGTGTTAAGGATTGATAAGGGAGAAATAGTTGAGGATTATGAACTTACTAATGAAACCAGATCAAGACTAGAAAACTTTTTCATGGGTAGTTCAAGGAAATAAATAATAATCGAATGCATAATCTAGAGCTCTTAAGGATGATGAGCTGGTGGATCAGGAGCAGAAGAAGATAGAGAATATCTGCTTCCAGCTACTGATACAGCAACAGCCTGTGGCTAGAGACATGCGTACAATCACAGCTGCTATGAAGATGGTTACTGATATGGAGCGTATAGGTGACCAGGCGGCAGATATCTCAGAGTTAACTATTATGATGGCAGATCGTCCTTACATTATGAAGGAGGATAATATCAAGAAGATGGCGGCGGAGACAGTTATGATGCTTCTGCATGCTATTGAAGCATATGTGGAGAGGGATATTGTTAAGGCTAAGGAAGTAATTGACCATGATGATGTGGTAGATGATCTGTTTATTAAGGTCAAGGCTGACTTAATAGAGGTTATGCAAAAGGATACGGATTATGCAGAACATGCAGCAGACCTTCTTATGGTTAATAAATACTTGGAAAGAATTGGAGACCATGCAACTAACATAGCGGAATGGGTTATTTTCTCCCTAGATGATCATATGGGACTGGAAGCATAAAAAAGCTCAGGCAAACTGAAATTTGCCTGAGTTATTTTAATTGTAATGGCCATCATGGAATTCATGATTGCAACCGTATATAAACACCCCTATATAAGAAATTACGATTGGATAGCAGATGAAGCAAATCATCCAGTCTATTGTGGAAAGCGCATAGTCCTTGATTATAAACCATAGGCCTAGACCAACAGCAGCAAATAGAGTA
The DNA here is from genome assembly GCA_024691465.1 of Pseudobutyrivibrio sp. The sequence continues at coordinate 918 of JAILNO010000093.1, forward strand.
CAGATAACAATTATGGCAACCACATATTTAGTTCTAGCTAACCAATTCTTGCGATCTACATAATTCCAAAATCCTCTCATAATTATATACCTCCTTTAATCTAACTATAGTATGAGTATGTAAAACCTGACGGTAGAATAAGGTAAAGAATATGTAAATTGCTTGCATTTTTCTCTTTTTATATGAGAGATACTGTGTTAGAATCTTCTCAAATTGCGTTAAGCACATGAGATAGGAGACCTGCTATGAAGGATAATATTGTGTTAATAGGAATGCCTGGCGTGGGCAAGAGTACTCTTGGAGTAGTCCTTGCTAAGGAATTAGGATATGAGTTCGTGGATGCGGACCTGCTTATTCAGAAGCGTGAGAAGCGCCTATTAAAAGAGATAATTGCTGATGAGGGAGTGGATGGCTTCCTCAAGATAGAGAATGATGTGAATGCCAGCATAGAGACCACTAAGACAGTCATAGCCACAGGCGGTAGCGTCATATATGGCGCTGAGGCAATGGAGCACCTTAAGGCCATAGGTGAGGTGGTATATCTCAAGCTTGACTACAAGACACTTGATAGTAGACTAGGCAGTCTCAAGGGCAGAGGAGTAGTTCTCAAGGACGGCCAGAATCTTAAGTCTCTATATGATGAGCGAGTTCCACTTTATGAGAAGTATGCTGACATAATCGTCGATGAGGGTGGTTTAGATCTAGAGGCCACACTTAAGGCTGTGTTAGCAGGGCTTAAATAATAAAAGCACAGACCATATACGGTCTGTGCTTTTAATTAGTCTTTTATAAATAAGAATCGGCACTTCTTAAGGATGAATAGCAGCAGTAGATATACCAGGTAGGCCATGAATCCGAATAAGAATATCTTCACTGCCCAAGTGCATATCATCTGGGCGAAATCCCAACAGTTGTTATATAGTACGGTGATCCAATCCTGAGTGAGCCATATGCTGTAGGCGAAACCATTGTCATGAAGTAGATAAATCATGAATGTAGCCTGCGCAATGAAATTGATAGGCTTGATGGTAGGAAGCTTAATCCTCCTGAATATCTCGAATAAGCATATGCCCAGGATTACTACTACGATACTGTAATTCTGGAACTTAGGTATAGATTGGATGAAGTCCATATCTGTCACTGCTGCCGGGTCCAGCTCAGCCTCAGCCAGGTTGAAGTAATATGACTCAATCTTGCCTATTACATTGTTGTGGTATGAGATTCCTATAATCAGGTTAGTAAGGGCTATTATTAAAAAGAATACGTAACCCCTGACTCTAGCGAAAGGATTGTACTTCTTAATGAAACCACCGAAGGCATAGAAGAATACGCCTACCATAACGGTACGTAAGCCGCTGGCTAAATCATCTAGTAATGAACCTGACCAACTCAGCTGACTGACTGCAAGTATGGCAAGCAAAAAGCCCAAGTACTTCTTATAATCAAGCTTAGCTAAGAACTTGTTAAGGAACATGTAAGCTACCAACATAATTATGAAGTAGTATCCTACGAACCAAGACATCTTGTTAAAGTACTGGATCTTGATATAGCTAAATAGATACTGTACAGAAGTAATATCTTCATTATTGTGTATGAAGGCTGCTGAGATAAGTACTAATGCGACAGCAGCGAAAAGTAACTGTGAAAGCATCTTCTTGGAAACCTTAAGGATATCTATATCCCTGTCCACCAGGAAGTATCCTGAGATCATTATGAAAATGGAGTTGCCCACCAGACCAAGTGGCATGCATAATGACAGGTATAATAACTGCCTATAGTATAGTGGATTATTGAACCAGCCATTCTCAAGTGCCTCTATAGAAGACACATTAACCAGCTGCACATTAACACAATGGATGATTATGTGATATATGATAATCATGAACATAGATATGATGCGCAGCAGTTCTATATTGGATGAACGTGCTTGCTTATTATTCATAAAACGCTCCTTGTATTATATATAGTAAGGACTCACTCGACTCATATATGAGTCAATAATTAGCCATACCTTAAGAATTATAATTATAAAATTAAATAATGCTAGTGGTTTTTTGTCTTTTTAGAAAAATTTAGGATTATAGGACATAATATGGGAATATATATATCATCTTTTGGACACATTTTTTCTATATCTTCTTATACTACTAGTATGGTAAAATGTACTTACCAATAAGAGGAATTTGATGTATTGGCGACATAGGTAAAAGGAGGTAAGTATGAAATTTTTTGTATGTGAAGTTTGTGGGAACTTCGTTAGCATGATCAAGGAATCTGGCGCTCCTATGACATGCTGTGGTCAGAAGATGAAGGAATTAATTCCAGGTACTTCTGACGGTGCTGTTGAGAAGCACGTACCTGTATGTAAGGTAGAGGGTAATAAGGTTATTGTTACTGTTGGCTCAGTAGATCATCCAATGGCTCCAGAGCATTTCATCGAGTGGATTGCACTTGAGACAGCTAAGGGATGTCAGAGGAAGGTGCTTAATCCAGGCGATAAGCCATGTGCAGAATTCTTACTTACAGATGATGATTCTGTAGTTGCTGCATATGCATATTGCAATTTGCATGGCCTCTGGAAATCATAATCAAACTAATTAAGGCAGCCTAGGCTGCCTTTTTTGTGCAAAAAAAGAGTTCTCTCAGCTTCCTAAATATAAAGGAAGGAGAGAGAACGTTATCAATCTTCTATATAATAGCATATTTAATTATAAATACATCTACTTGGCATAAATTGTCGATATATTGACATAAATGGAATTATCTTTCAGATACCTTCTTATAGCCAGTCTTAACAAGCCATTTCTGGTCAATAATCTTAATATCATCACCAAAGGCTATAGTAAGACGGACAGAAGCTGGTTGTTTCTCGATTTCTTTAACAGTACCCTCACCGAACTTAGGGTGGGTGACTATATCGCCTATCTCATACTTAACCTTGGAATTCTCCATATTGCGGTATGCTCTCTGAGTGTGGTAGGTATCAAGCATCTGTACCTGAGCGTGATCCACGCTAGGGCGCTTGAGTACAGAATCATAATCTATCTTCTTAAGACTCTGACCCTCCACATAGTAATCTGATGGAATAGCTCCGATTAAACTACAGCAGTACTTCCAAGCACTGCCGTGAATCCCAGGCTGCCAAGTGTACTCACTAGGAATTGGGATGTGTCTGGCCATGTAATGGGCGTATTCGTGCTTGTATAGATTGATTCTATCAGCCTTAGATAATTGTTCATTGAGGCAGAATCCTATGAAAAACAATGAGAATTCGAAGTGTTCTTCATCATCGTAGGATGCAGGGATATAAGCTCCCAGAGCTTTCTCATCCATACCGAAACTGATAGGTAACTCGGCACCATGCAGGCCTAGCTTGTGGTCCAGCACTGAGTATAGAGCGGTAATCTCTGCGTGAAGAACAGGCTCTTCATTGTGTAACATTTGTAGCATTTCTTTCTTTGTCATTGTATCTCCTTAAACCGTGTAACTTTTCACAAAGAGACAGTATAGCAAGTGAATTTTAAATTTACAATTGCCAGTGATAAATTTGTTAAAAATCCCCTATTTATTTGACTTTAGGGCCCCTAAATATTACTATAAAACTATATAAAGGAAAGTATGTACTGATAGATTTAAGGAGTTTGATTTATGAAGAAATCCATCCGTAACGCTAAGAAAATATTGGCCCTTACATTGGCCGTATTCATGGGAGTTTCAATCCTTGGATTATCTCTTAATGCAGATGCTAAGAAGAAATCCAACGCTGGAACTTACGCTGAGGGTGACGATATAGCATTTGGTACTTTAGATGGCAATATTATCAATTGGACTATTCTCTCATATGACGATACTACCAAGCTTGCTCTTATTATTTCTAGGAAGTCTCTTAGCTCAGCTTCAGTTGCTTCTTACAGGAAATCAATCAATTACCAATACAATTCCACAGGAACTAAGGCTGGCTACGTTAAGTGGGCTGATAATTACTGGAGGGGATGGTGCAATCAGATATTCTATGAGGAGTGTTTCACAGACGAAGAGAAGGCTATGATTCAGAAGACCACTCTCACTGCTAAGGATGCACAGACTAGTCTTATGAACTTCTATCATGACACTACACTGGACTCATATTACTTAGCTGGCAATGTTAAGAACTCTATGAACATGAGCATCTATAACAACCAGACTACCACTTCAGATTATGTATTCTTCCTTTCAACAGATGAATACACTGAATATAGAGATGTCATTAAGTACGAGACTAAGTACAATGTATGGCCACTTAGAACCAATGCTTATGATGATCCAGCTCAGGGATTATTTGTTAACGATGCTACCAAGCTTATAGATAGGAAGTATTACTACTTAGGAGATGCTGTCAGACCAGCTATGTATGTTAAGCTAGGCCAGACAGAAGAGGAGTTAGCTGCAGAAGAGGAAGCATCAGAGGAGTCCACAGAAGACTCAACAGAAGACTCAACAGAAGATTCGGATACATCTGAAAGCACTACTGAAGATTCGACTACTACTTCTACTACAGCCACAGCTACCGCTACCACAGCTAAGGCATCCAGCTCTAAGAGCTACGCTAACAATGGCACTAATATAGGCAATATCACTCTTCCAGATGATTCCACCTATAGCATGCGCAATGGCGGTACTGCCCAGGTAGCACTTAATCTCAGCTATCTGAATAGC
>JAILNO010000171.1 GCA_024691465.1 Pseudobutyrivibrio sp.
GGGTAGAGGCTGTAATTAAGCAGATGTTTGGTACACAAGAATCTACCTACAGAACTGTTATTCACTTAATGGCACATCCGAACAAGAATGATATTTTAATGATAGGATTTTCTAGAGAAATAATAAAAGCTGAGGCCTAAATGGTCTCAGCTTTTTTGTCAAATAAGATGCGGTATACGCCAATAATACTTGTAATAAATGAAAATACATCAAAGGCAAATACAACCCAATTGCTAAGGAAGAAGTCATAGGTTCCGAAACAAATAGTACTGCCTATGCAACCTAGCTTGATGATGATATCCTTCTTAGAGCGAAGTGATAGGGTGATGCAGCTGGCAGCTACAAAAGGAAGCCAGTCTATAGGTCGATTAGCTGTAGTGATGAATGTAAATACACCCTGAAAAGCTATGAAAAATATCTGTAGTGGAAGAGTAAGATTCCACTTAAGACATATTAGATTCCTTAGTAAGCTAACTAAATTACTAACTACAGCGGCTATACCTCCTAAGCAGGCATAGGAAATGGAAAAAAGCACTAGCTGCAGATTCTGAGCCCAAAGAATGGTCTTCTTATGCTTGAGATATCCGATGATTACCATTAAGATACAAGCAAAAATCGAAAAGATTCGTCCTACTAAAATTAAGTTCATATTGGTTTCTCCTAATAAAAAAATTGCATCTACATATAATAAAACAATATTGGTTATTTTTAAAGTTTTTACCTCTTTAAATCGCTAAAGAATTGGGGTAGAATGGTATAATTAGAGAATAAGACCTAAGGTAAAAGGAGGAAATATGGGCAAGGTTTTCAAGTTTCACAAGGATGTAGATACAGATCAGATTATAGCTTCACAGTATCTACTATTTCCCACTATAGACGAGATGAAAGTACATACTTTTGAATCACTTAACACAGAATTCGCTAGTCTAGTTAAGCCAGGTGATTTCGTAGTGGCTGATGAGAATTTCGGATGTGGTTCATCTAGAGAGCAGGCACCTAGCGTCTTAAAAGCCCTAGGAGTGAAGGCTGTAGTGGCTAAATCATTTGCTCGTATCTTTTACAGGAATTCTATCAATATAGGTATGCCAGTAATCGTCAGCAAGGAATTATATGATGTAGTTAATGAGGGTGATGATATGGAGCTTGATCTACAGCAGGGCATAATTACTACAGGTGGCAAGACTTACACATGTACCAAGCTACCTGCTAAGATGCAAGAGATATTAGATCAGGGTGGACTTATTGCATCCTTAAATAAGGAGGACTAGATCATGGGAATGACAATGGCTGAGAAAATCATCGCTGCCGCTGCAGGAGTGGAGCAGACTAAGGCTGGTGATATCGAGACAGTTACTTTAGATAGATTAATGAGTAATGATGGTACTACCCATCTTACAATTGATATGTATAACAACCTTAAGAATAAGCATATTGCAGATAAGGATAAGTTAGTGTGGATTATTGATCACAATATCCCTGCTGATAGCCCAAAGACTGCGGCTAGTCATAAGAAGATGCGTGATTTCGCAAGAGAGCATGACATCACTTTCTATGAGGGCGAGGGTGTGTGTCATCAGATTATGATGGAGAATCATGTGCGTCCAGGAGAGCTTATCTTCGGCGCTGATTCACATACCTGTGCTTACGGAGCCCTAGGAGCCTTTGGAACAGGCGTAGGATGTACAGATTATCTGTATGCAATGGTTACAGGTACATCATGGTTGCTTGTACCTGAGACTATCAGGATTAATCTCAATGGAACTCTTAATGAGGGAGTCTATGCCAGGGATGTGATTCTTACAATTATCGGTAGGATATCTGCCAACGGAGCCAATTATAAGGCTATGGAATTCGTAGGAGATGGACTCAAGAATCTCTCTATTGCAGATAGAATTGCCATATGTAATCTATGTGTTGAGGCTGGTGCTAAGACTGCTCTTATGGAAGTGGATGATGTGGCTCTAAATTATCTTAAGGCACATGGTAGAGAGCCTAAGGCTATTTATAAGTCAGATGAAGATGCTAATTTTGCACAGATTATCGATGTGAATCTATCAGAGATTCAGCCTATAGTTGCCAAGCCACATTTCGTTGATAATGTAGTGCCAGCCAAGGATTGCGCTGGAACTAAAATAGACGAAGCTTTCTTAGGTAGCTGTAATAACGGACGTATAGAGGACCTTAGAGTGGGAGCCTCTATAATCAAGGGCAAGAGAGTATCTCCTAAGGTTAGATTCTTAGTAGTTCCTGCTAGTAGAGCTGTATACAAGCAGGCTATGGACGAGGGACTGCTTGATATATTTATGGAGGCCGGAGCCATGGTTATGAACCCTAACTGTTCTGTATGTTGGGGTGCGTGTCAGGGTGTCATAGGTGAGGGAGAGACACTTATCTCTACAGGCACTCGTAACTTTAAAGGTAGAGCTGGACATAAGGATTCATATGTATATCTTGCATCTGCAGCCACAGTTACAGCTTCCGCCATTACTGGAACTATCACCACAGCAGATTGTTTATAATATAGGAGTTTATAATGAGTAACAGTTTTAATGCGAAGATTTGGA
>JAILNO010000140.1 GCA_024691465.1 Pseudobutyrivibrio sp.
AAGTTACGAGGCTTACAAGTCACAGAAGTCTGCTAATTTCTGGGGATATGTAGTTACATTGACACTTCTGTTTGCTAATGTATTTGCAATAATCCAGCCAGCAATCGATGGAGATTTTAAGACTACTTTCTGGTCACTTAGTGGCCCAGTAATCTTCGGTATTGTAGCATGGATTATATACACTCGTTACGAGAAGCGACTTGCATCTGGCAAGATTGCTAAGGTAGAAGATGACGAGATAGATGAAGATGTTGTAACAGAATAATATATAGGCCAATCTATTATGGTTGGCCTATTTTTTTATTGTTAAAGAGTAATTTTTAAATTATAATTTTATATCGTAATAGAAAAACACATAGAAAGAAGTAATTATGGGTAGAATTGGATTTAGCAACGAGAAATACACAGAGATGCAGTCGAAGAATATCAGGGAGCGTATCGACCAGTTCGGAGGTAAGCTATACCTAGAGTTCGGTGGCAAGTTATTTGATGATTATCATGCGTCTAGAGTCCTTCCAGGATTTAAGCCAGATGCTAAGATAACTATGCTTAAGGAGCTTGCTGACAAGACTGAGATAGTAATTGCGATTAAGGCTGGAGATATCGAGAAGAATAAGGTTCGCGGCGATATAGGAATTACATATGATATGGATCTGCTCAGACTTATCGATGCCTTTACCAGCTATGGACTATATGTAGGCTCTGTAGTGCTTACACAGTTCGCTGAGCAGCCATCTGCAGTTGCTTACGAGAAGAAGCTTAAGGCTCTTGGTCTTAAGGTATTTAGACACTATATTATTCCAGGTTATCCTTCTAATATTCCATTTATTGTATCTGATGAGGGATTCGGCAAGAATGACTACATTGAGACCACACGTCCACTAGTAGTTGTTACAGCTCCGGGCCCAGGTTCAGGTAAGATGGCTACATGCCTTTCACAGCTATACCATGAGAGTAAGCGCGGTGTGAAGGCAGGATATGCTAAGTTCGAGACATTCCCTATTTGGAATTTGCCACTTAACCATCCTGTTAATTTAGCCTATGAGGCAGCTACAGCAGACCTTAATGATGTCAATATGATAGATCCATTCCACTTAGAGGCTTATGGGGAGACAGTTGTTAACTACAATCGTGATGTAGAGGTATTCCCAGTTCTCAAGGCTATGTTTGAGAAGATTTCTGGGGAGTCACCATATCAGTCACCTACAGATATGGGTGTTAATATGGCAGGTAATGCTATCATAGATGATGACGCATGCCGCTATGCATCTAATCAGGAGATTATCCGTCGTTATTATGAGGCGGTCGTTGCCAAGCGCAAGGGTGAGGGCAGTGACTCAGCTATCCAGAAGCTTGAGCTTCTTATGAAGAAGGCAGGTATATCAGTAGCAGACAGACCTACAGTGGCCGCTGCTAATATTAAGGCTGATCAGACAGGTGTGCCATGTGCAGCTATTGAGTTAAGCGACGGCCAGGTAATTACTGGTAAGACTTCACAGATGCTTGGTGCATCATCTGCTATGATTCTTAATGCTCTTAAGAATTTCGCAGGTATTCCAGATGAGGTTAAGCTTATTTCACCTGAGATTCTTACACCTATTATGGATCTCAAGGTTAAGTACTTAGGAGACCACAATCCATTGCTTCACTTAGATGAGCTTCTGATTGCCCTTTCAATGGAATCAATCAGCAGTGATAATGCCAAGAAAGCATACGATTGCCTTCCAATGCTTGCAGGACTTGAGGTACACTCATCAGTTATCCTTTCATCTGTTGATGTGGGAGTATTCAAGCAGTTAGGCGTACATCTCACATGTGAGCCTAAGTATGAGGGCAACAAGCTCTATCACAATTAATTTCATAAACTAAGTAAGTTACTTATGGACTTTGAGAACAGGCAAGACTATAATCAGTTAGAACCTGTTCTCTTTTTGTGTAAATGGGTATTAGATACAGGAAGAGAGCGCAATATTGGAGTAGATGTTAGAATAAAGGAGCAGAAATGGTACCTACCCGAACTATTTATCATGACGACTATATTCTGGCCAGATTCTATGGTCAGTCTGCGAACTTTACCGATATCCCTAACGAGCTTTTCAGCAAGTACAATGTTAAGAAGGGCTTGCGAAATGAAGATGGTACCGGTGTCCGCATTGGATTAACAAGAGTATCAGATGTAGTAGGATACGATGTAGATGAAAAAGGAAACGTTGTTCCATGCGAAGGAGACTTACTTTTCCGCGGCTACAGTATTATGGATTTAATTAAGAACCGCCAGGGTAACTTCGGATTCGAAGAGACTTGCTTTTTGCTTTTGTTTGGATTCCTTCCATCAGAGCAGCAGTTCAAGGATTTCAAGAATACCCTATCATTGCGATATGATTTGCCAGATAAGTACCTGGTTAACGAGATTCTTAGATCTCCATCTATCAATCTTATGAATAGATTACAGACACTTACTCTTTCTCTATATAACTATGATGATGATCCAGATAATCTAGATGTATATGAGACAGTTCGAAAGGGTCTTAATATAATTGCTAAGTTCCCAGCTCTTGCTGTATATGCATATCAGGCTAAGATGCATGATACATTCCACGAGAGCCTTATTATTAATTATGCCAATAGAGAGTTATCTATCGCTGAGAATATTCTTAGATTCCTCCGTCCAGATGGACAGTTCACAGAGAGAGAAGCTAATCTATTAGATGCTATACTTCTTATTCATGCTGATCACGGCGGTGGTAATAACTCTACTTTTACAGATGTAGTTATCGGTTCTACTGGTACTGATCTGTATTCTGCTATCTGTGGTTCATTAGGTGCCCTCAAGGGTCCTAAGCATGGTGGTGCTAATATCTCTGTTGCTAAGATGATGGCAGAGGTAGTCGATAAGATTGGCTACACCACAGATAAGGAGAAAGTTAGAGCAGTAGTCAATGAATTGTTCGAAGGCAATATGTATGATCACACAGGCCTAATCTATGGATTCGGTCATGCGGTATATACTATCAGCGATCCACGTGCAGAGATTCTCCGTGGTCTTGCTAAGGACCTTGCAATTGAGAAGCATTGCGAGGATAGATTCGAGTTCTACAGATTATTTGAAGATACAGTTCATGAGGTAATGCTTGAGAGGAAGGGAATCGTCCTTCCTACTAATGTAGACTTCTATTCAGGATTTGCATATGAGTTACTTGGCATTCCTATGGATTTATACACACCTCTATTTGCCATTGCTCGAGTGGCAGGTTGGGTTGCACATAATGTAGAGAACAAACTATACGACGGACGTATCATGCGTCCAGCTACTAAGTACGTGGGCGAGCACCAGGATTTCGTCCAAATGAAGGACCGTAGATAAGATTTGAGTCACCTGATTTTACTATTAGGTGGCTCTTTTTTTACCTTTCACATAAGATTTCTTACCTCTTATCCCAAAGTGTTGAGAATTATTTCAGGTTATATAAAATAGAATCATAAGGAGGGCGCCAAAAGTTATGAAAATCAACATTGACGTAGATGCCTCACTTGAGCAGGATATGGTAACCATCCACTGCAAAGAGATAACAGATGAGATATTAGAGCTGCAGCGACTTTTGTCATCTCAAGCAAGTGGTGGTCAGAAGATATCAGCCTTTATAGATGAGACGGAATACTTCTTAGATGTGAAGAACGTCATCTTCCTAGAGGCAGATGGAAATTACATATCCATCCACACAGCAGGGGAGATCTACAGGACTAGACAGAAGCTATACGAGTTGGAAGAGATATTACCTAGGAATTTCTTCCGAGTATCGAAATCTACAATTGTTAACACAGGACGGATAACGTCCATCAAGAAAAATATCACAGGTGCTAGTGAGATAGCTTTTAGAAACACTCCGAAGCTAGCATATGCATCAAGGAACTATATTAAAGCACTATTTGAGATTATGGATGAAAAGAGGTTAAAGAGATGAAAGATAAAAGAAATGTAATAGGTGGTATCGCGTTAATAGTTTTAGCAGTATGTATCGTATTAGACAGACTTGGAACTTATCCAGGACTTCCACTTCTTAAGATTGGTGTCCTTGCAGTTCTTGTAATTTTCTTCTTCAACGCACTTAAGAAGATGGAGTTCTTTGGAATGGGATTGACAGTAGGTGTAGCAGCTTGGCTCTTTAGCAGTGAGTTAGGCATTCAGAATGTTCCAGGATACATCCTCATAATTGCAGCAGGTCTTGTTGGAATTGGCCTTAACATGATATTCGGCAAGAAAGAGCACTATGGTTGGCACAAAGTAACTAGCAATAGCAGTGCAGGATTAGGCAGTGGACACTATGAGAGCTCAGATTCCTTCTCAGTAGATAATAATATGGGAACCAAGACAGAGTATGTTAAGATTACTAATCTTAAGGAAGGCCGTATTGATAATGCTATGGGTCAGCTTACAGTATATTTGGATGGAACTACAATCGATCCAAGTGGCGCCATAATCGAAGCAGACAATGGATTAGGATCACTTAAGATATTTATACCTAAGGAACTTAGAGTACAGTGCCATACAGAAAACGGCCTGGGCCAGATTAATTTCCACGGTGAGAGTTCAACAGATCAGACATTACCAGTATTACAGCTTAATATTGAAAACGGACTTGGATCTGTAGAAGTATTCTTTGAATAAAAAAGGGGACGCGCAAGCGTCCCTTTATTATTTGGAATTAAAGATTTTCTTCGCCCCATCTCTTAAGCTCCAGGAGGATAGGAATAAGTGATTTAGCCTTGTTAGTGAGGGAATATTCCACTCTAACAGGCATCTCATCATACTGCTTCCTGGCAACTAATCCATCTGTCTCAAGCTCTTTGAGAGACTGAGCAAGCATGGTATTAGTAATGCCGAATACAGAGCGACGCAGATCACCATAGCGAACCACCTCATCCGTATCGATTACACATAGAATCATAATCTTCCATTTGCCACCGATTATACCGATGACTTTCTTAAGGCCACAGCCTTCCCCTGCGATACTATCGCATAATGTTTCTTTCTTTTTACTCATAGTCAGTTTTTCCTTACTAGGTTAATTAATATTGCGTACTTGATATATTTTCTGTACCACCTATAATAAACTTATCAGCTGACAAATGCAATGAACAATAAAGATATAAGTGAGGTATTAATATGGAATATAAATTCACAAATGCGAATTTCGAAGCAGAAGTATTAAATAGTGATAAGCCAGTACTTGTTGACTTCTATGCAGATTGGTGCATGCCATGCAAGATGATGGGTGCAGCTGTTAAGCAGCTAGCTGATGAGTACGATGGCCAGGCTAAGGTAGGCAAGATCAATGTAGATGAGCAGCCAGAGCTTGCAGGCCAGTTCGGCGTTAGATCTATTCCATTCTTTGCAATCATTAAGAATGGTAAGTTAGTAGATAGTGCACTAGGTGCTATGCCTAAGGAAGCACTTGAAGAGAAGTTAAAGAAGGCATTATAGGAAATAAACAATCGGAAGGATCAGGTGAGGGATGGATTTATCTGCAAGCATCAATTTATCGACTATAACAGTTTTTCTAGAGGGATTGCTTAGTTTCTTTTCCCCATGTGTGTTGCCACTATTGCCAGTATATATTGGCTATTTATCAGGTGGCACAGTGACAGTGGATGAGGAAGGCAATCGTATATATGACAGGAAGAAGGTTCTAGTCAATACAATATTCTTTGTCATTGGAATCAGTATGGCATTCCTAGTCTTAGGACTTGGTATGAGTGCCATAGGTAAGTTCTTCAGTGGCAATCAGATTATTTTTGCTAGAGTAGGTGGAATAATCATCGTCTTACTGGGTCTATTCCAGCTGGGCTGGTTGGGCGAAAGCAAGCTACTTAATGGAACACATAGACTCCCCCTTAATATAGAAAAAATGACTATGTCCCCAATTACAGCGCTTGTAATGGGATTTGTAATTAGCTTTGCTTGGAGCCCATGCGTAGGGCCAGCCCTATCGTCAGTGCTTATTCTTGCTTCCTCTGCTAGCTCAAGCTTAACAGGCTTTGCATTAATAGGCGTCTACACACTAGGATATATAATCCCATTTCTCCTAGTAGGATTATTTACCACAACTCTTATGGATTTCTTTGGAAAGCATAGGAATGTGGTGAAGTATACAGTTAAGATAGGAGGCGTGCTCCTGATTATCATGGGATTACTCATGTTTACTGGCAAGATGAATAGTATCACAAGCTATTTATCAACAGTCAGCAATCAGGAGGTCTCTACGGAAGAGACCAGTGAGGTAAAAGATACGAAGGAAGATGTAGAGTCTTCTGAATACCCTGAGGAGGATAATAGTGCAACTGAATCCTCAGTAGAAAACACTATGGCAGCCGTCGATTTTACACTTGTGGACCAATACGGGGTATCCCATTCCCTGTCGGATTATAGAGGCAAGATTGTCTTCTTAAATTTCTGGGCCACTTGGTGTCCTCCTTGTAAGGCGGAACTACCATATATTCAGGAACTCTATGAAGAGTATCAAGCTATGGATGATCCTGATGTGGTATTCCTGGGAGTGACCTTTCCAGGATACGGCAATGAGCAGGATATTGATGGTGTAACACAATTTTTAGACGAAAACGGATATACGTTTCCAGTACTTATGGATACGGAAGCATTACTGGCATTGCCATATTATATAACTGCATATCCTACCACTTATTTAATTGATCCTGAAGGAAATGTACTAGGCTACGTGCCTGGAGGCATGACTAAGGACATTATGGAAGACGTGATAACCCAAGCAAGAGAAGCAAGCGAGGGCAACTGACAACATACTATTATTATTGAGACGCTACCACATTAAGTGGTAGCGTTTTTTAGGTAGAAGATGGCAAGCTGTGTACGATCTCTCAGATCAAGCTTCTCTAGTATAGAGGATAGATAATTACGAACGGTACCCTCTGAAAGGAAGAGCTTAAGGGCAATTTCTTTGTTGGAGAAGCCCTCAGCCACCAGCTGAATTACTTCGTATTCTTTCTCGGTAATATCGCAGGA
>JAILNO010000154.1 GCA_024691465.1 Pseudobutyrivibrio sp.
TGCTTGAAGTACTATGTTAAGTATTTCCATATAGATGGATTTCATATAGTGGGTTGCAATGCACCTATCGAAAGGATTGCTAAGGAACCTTATCTCTCAGACACTAAGATCTTCTATGAATTTATTCCTGAAGAGATACTGGTGGAGGAGAAAGGCAAGAAGCACTTATTTGTTTATAATGATTCTTTCATGAATGTCACCAGACAGATTGAGAATCATATGAATGGAAGCATGGTTCAGTTTGCTAATCATATGCGCAGGCAGAATCAGGCTTACGGATTCGTTAATTATATGGCCAATGTCAATGGATTCTCTCTATGGGATTCATATTCTTATGGAGAGAAGCACAATTGGGACAATGGCGAAGATAATAGAGATGGCACTAATAACAATTATTCCTTCAACTATGGTATTGAGGGTAAGACTACTAATAAGACTATTAATGCTAATAGATTCAGGGAGATGAGGAATGCATTTACTGCATTATTCTTATCTCAGAGTGTACCGCTGTTTGTTGCGGCAGATGAAGCGGCAGCCACTCACATGGGTAATAATAACCCATATTGTCAGGATAATAAGACAGGTTATACCGTCTTCTCTAAGACTAAGAGTAAAGAGAGCCTTACTAGATTTGTTAAGCAGTTAATTGAATTCAGAAAGGCTCACAAGTGTATTAGGGTGGAGAGTCCATTTTTAATGAATGACTACCATCACTTGGGATTGCCAGATATGTCATTCCACGGCACAGAGCCTTGGATGATGTCTATTGGTGAGGAACAGAAGGCTCTTGGAGTGCTTTACAATGGCATGTATGTGGATGAGGAAGAGGAAGTATTCGTCTGCTACAATTTCCATTACGATGCAGTTAATCTAGCGCTTCCTTTGCTTGCCCCTGGTAAGCGATGGCGCCTATGTTTCAATACTCTTAAATACAAGGATGGAGATGACTTCACACCGAAGCCTATCCACGATCAACAGTCTATTGAAGTTCCTGGCAATTCAATCAGCGTATTGCTGGGCGTTAAGCCTAAGAAGGGTAGTAAGTAATGAAGGCTTGGGAACATTTTAAGACAATTACTCATCACAGACACTTAGTTATGAAGGGATGCTTTGCTGTAGGTTTATATAAACAGGGCCTACTCCATGATTTATCTAAGTATTCATGGGTGGAATTCAGAGTGGGAGCTAAGTATTATCAGGGTACACAGAGTCCTAATAATGCAGAGAGGAAGGATACGGGCGTATCACTTGCATGGCTTCATCACAAGGGCAGGAATAAGCACCATTTTGAGTATTGGATTGATTATAGTTTAGATGAGCACCATCAGATGACTGGTATGGAGATGCCAGTTAATTATGTGGTAGAGATGTACTGTGATAGGGTGGCTGCTTGCAAGAATTATCAGAAGGAAGCTTACACTGATTCTAGTGCGTTAGAGTATTATAATCGTGGGAAGGGACATTATCTGATACATCCTAAGACAGCAGCTCTTTTAGAGGATATGTTAGAGTATCTGGCCGCGCATGGCGAGAAAGCTACTAATGATTACATCCGTCGAAACATACTTAAAAATAAAAAATAATTCGGAGATATATTATGGAAAAAGAAAGAAAAGTTTTATATTCAGGAATGCAGGCTACAGGTAAGCTCACAATTGGCAATTATATAGGTGCCCTTAAGAATTGGGTTAACCTTAATGAGGAGTATGATTGCTTCTTCGGAGTTATGGATCTACACTCACTTACGGTACGCCAGAACCCTACTGAGTTTAGACAGAATGCACGTCGTATATATACTCAGTATGTAGCAGCTGGTCTTGATCCTAAGAAGAATTGTATATATTTCCAGTCTCATGTATCTGCACATGCTGAGTTAGGATGGATTCTTGATTGCTTCACTTATATGGGTGAGCTCAATCGTATGACGCAGTTTAAGGATAAGTCTGCTAAGCACGCTGATAATATCAATGCTGGTTTATTTACATATCCATCACTTATGGCTGCTGATATCTTACTATATCAGGCTGACTTAGTTCCAATTGGAGCAGATCAGAAGCAGCATCTTGAGATCTGCCGTGATATTGCTGAGCGTTTCAATAATATCTATGGTGATGTATTTACTATTCCTGAGGGATACTTCCCTAAGGCAGGAGCTAGGATTATGTCTCTAGCTGAGCCTATTAAGAAGATGTCTAAGTCAGATGAGAATGTTAATGCTACTATTTATCTAATCGATGATAGAGATACAATTATTCGTAAGTTTAAGAAGGCTGTAACTGATTCAGATGCTGAGGTTAGATATGACGTAGAGAACAAGCCTGGTGTTTCTAATCTTATGGAAATCTATGGTGTTGTTACTAACAAGACTATGGATGAAGTTGCTAGAGAGTTTGATGGTAAGGGCTATGGAGACTTCAAGCTTGCAGTAGGTGAAGCTGTAGCTGATATGCTTGACCCATTCCATAAAAGATACGATGAGCTTGAGAAGGATAAGACCTTTATCAACGAGTGTATTAAGGAGAATTCTGAGAAGGCTTCTTACTTCGCTAACAAGACCTTGAGAAAGGTTCATAAGAAGTTAGGACTTACTGAACGTATCAGATAATCTATCATATAAGTTGCGCTTTAGACAGGAGTATGTTAAGATGACTCCTGTCTTTTTCTATTATTCAAATACAATTCCAAGGAGTTTAATTGTATAGTATTGTGAATACCGCTACCATTTTTGGTATCGATTCTAAACTTATATCTGTTGAAGCAGATATATCTGAAGGTATGCCCATTTTTGAGATGGTGGGATATCTTTCTTCTGAGGTGAAGGAGGCTAAGGAGAGGGTTAGAGCGGCTCTTAAGAATGCCGGTTATGCTTTGCCAATCAAGCGAATTACGGTTAATTTATCCCCTGCTAGTATTAGGAAAACGGGTGCTGGTTTTGATATGCCTATTGCTGTTGCTATTTTGTCGGCTATAGGAATCATTGAGTGTGATAAACTCACGGACATATGCCTGTGCGGTGAGATAGGATTGGATGGTTCTATACAACCTATTAATGGCGTACTTTCTATGGCTATGGAAGCTATGAAGAATAATCTTAAGATAATCATCGTTCCTGAGGAGAATATCTTAGAGGCAAGGCTTGTAAAAGGGATTACATCAATAGGAGTTAAGAACATTACTGAGGTAATAGATATTCTTAATACAGGTAATTTCAAAGAAGAAATTATTGAAGTAGAAGAAGGGGATAGCGTCACTTTTTCAGATGAGTATGACTTTTCAATGATTAATGGGCAACAAGCTCTTAGAAGAGCATGCGAGGTGGCTATATCGGGTATGCATAATATGCTTATGGTGGGCCCTCCTGGAGCAGGTAAGTCCATGATTGCCAAGTGTATCCCTTCTATATTACCTCCTATGGATTCTGAGGAGCAATTGGAGATATCTAAGATATATTCTGTCTGTGGTATGTTCAATGAGAGGGATGGACTTATTACCAGTAGACCATACAGGAATCCTCATCATACTGTCAGTCCTCAAGGACTGGTGGGTGGAGGACAGAATCCTAAGCCTGGGGAGATTTCTCTTGCCCATAGGGGAGTACTTTTCTTAGATGAGCTTACGGAATTTAATAAGAGCACACTGGATTTGCTTAGACAGCCTCTAGAGGACAAGACAGTTAATATTGCCCGTGCTGCTGGTAGCTATACTTTCCCTGCTGATTTCGTACTAATTGCAGCCATGAACCCTTGCTCTTGTGGTTATTATCCCGATCTTAATAGATGTCATTGCAGTAGAATTTCTATTCAAAGATATTTATCTAAGATTTCTCAGCCATTATTAGACAGAATTGATATATGCGCTGAGGCGCCTACTTTGAATTTTGCTCAGATATCTCTGAAGCAGAGTAACGAGAGCTCAGATGTGATTAGAAGTAGGGTTATGGCTTGTCATGAGATACAAAGAGAAAGATATAAGAATTACGAATTCAAGTTCAATAGCCAGATTCCTAGCAGTTTAATAGATAAGTTCTGCTCACTTACTGGTGAGGAGGCTTCTTACATGGAGGAAATGTACGATAAATATTCCCTTACAGCCAGGACATATCATAAGGTTCTCAGGGTGGCAAGAACCATTGCAGATATGAATAATGAGGAGCATATAGCCCTCGTTCATCTGCAGGAGGCTATGCTATATAGAGGCCTGGATAGAAGATACTGGGAGGAGGGAGTCTAATGGAAAGAATCTACCAGTATTGGCTACTTAGAAATCAGGATATGACTAATGCTAAAAAGGCAAAGCTCATGGAGTATTTCTATGACAGTTATGGCATATTTAACGCCACTAAAAAGGATTTACTAAATAGTCAGTTGCTAGAGGAACATACTATTGATGCATTTATAGAACATCGCAAGAAGTTTGATTTAAATAAAGAATACGAGGATTTTTTACATTCGCCCTTTTCGTTTGTGACCCTAGAGGACGATAATTATCCTGAGAAACTTAGGATGATATTTGATAAGCCTTACGGGTTATACTATGTGGGCAAATTACCAGATTTTTCAAAAACTGTTTCCATAGTTGGAGCCAGGAGATGCAGTGCATATGGCAAACGTATGGCTATGGAGATAGGTGAGAAACTGGGAGAAAATGGATTCACAGTTATTAGTGGAATGGCCAGAGGTATAGATGCCTATGGTCATAGAGGATGTATAGACGGAGGCGGAAGTACCATTGCAGTGTTAGGGTGCGGATGTGATGTTATATATCCTAGAGAGAACAGATTATTATATGAAGAAATACTTGCAACTGGAGGAGCTGTTATTTCTGAATTTCAGATGGGAACAGAGCCTATAGCAATGTATTTTCCAATGCGCAATCGTATAGTATCAGCATTATCTGATGCGGTTGTGGTAGTTGAGGCCAGAGAGAAGTCTGGCTCATTGATTACCGCTGACTTAGCACTGGATCAAGGCAAGGATATATATGTAACACCAGGTAGGATAGGAGATTCCCTTAGTACTGGATGTAATAAGCTTATTTCTCAAGGGGCTGGAGTTATATATAACACGGATGCTTTTGTTAAGGAATTGCTGGAATACTATGGAGAGACGACCATAACTAAGAGCAAAAGAAAAGAGAAGATTAAGCTTACAGAGGAGCAAAAAAAGGTATATAAGCTATTTGATGATTACCCTAAGAGTATTGCCACTGTTCTTGAGGAGAGCAGGATGGATTATCTTCAATTGCTCTCAGTGGTTTTGTCTTTAGAAAGGCATGGTCTTCTGGCTGAGGTCTTCAAAAATAATTATGTAATAACTGTGTAATTTGTTGACAGATTTGTAATTCATTATTTAAATTGTTTCATCAATAGATAAAATTTAACTTGAAAAGAAAAAAATAATGTTGTATAGTGAGAACCGATTTCTTTTTGACTATTTATTCTATTGTACTTAGATTTAATAGTTATTTTTTGATAATTAACACAGGAGCATAATTAAATGGCAAAAAATTTAGTGATTGTAGAGTCTCCAGCTAAGGTGCACACTATTAAAAAATTTTTAGGAAGCAGTTATGAGGTTATGGCATCTCAAGGACATGTAAGAGATATGCCTAAGTCTCAGCTGGGATTTGATCCTGAAAATGACTTTGAGCCTAAATATATAACAATCAGAGGAAAGGGAGAGTTGCTTGCTGCACTTCGTAAGGAAGTGAAAAAGGCTGATAAGATTTATCTCGCAACTGATCCCGACCGTGAGGGAGAAGCTATTTCTTGGCATCTTACTCACGCCCTCAATTTACAAGATAAGAAGGTTTATCGTATCACTTTTAATGAGATTACGAAGACTGCTGTTAAGAATTCTCTTAAGAATCCTAGAGAGATTGATATGGATCTAGTTGATGCTCAGCAGGCTAGACGTATGCTTGATAGAATGGTAGGATATAAGATCTCGCCACTCCTTTGGGCTAAGGTTAAGAGAGGTCTTTCGGCAGGTAGAGTTCAGTCTGTAGCTCTTCGTATTATATGTGACAGAGAAAAGGAGATTGAAGGCTTCATTCCTCAGGAGTATTACACATTAGATGCACTACTCGATGTGGAAGGTGCTAAGAAGCCAATTGTTGCCAAGTATTATGGTGATACTACTGGCAAGAAGGATATATCAGACAAGGCTAGTCTTGATAAGATTATGTCTGATCTAAAGGGGGCTGATTTCTCTATTGCCTCTATTAAAAGAGGTACAAGAGAGAAGAAGGCGCCACTTCCATTTACTACTTCAACTATGCAACAGGAAGCCTCTAAGGCTTTGAATTTTTCAATTCAAAAGACTATGAGTGTTGCTCAGCAGCTATATGAAGGTGTCAGCGTCAAAGGACATGGAACAGTCGGTTTGATAACATATCTAAGAACTGATTCTACTCGTGTCTCTGATGAGGCTCGCGCAGCAGCTGAGGAATTCATTACTAATAATTACGGAGATGAGTACCTTTCATCTCAAGCTGCAGGTGGCAAGAAGAATTCTGGCAAGGTTCAGGATGCTCATGAAGCAATCCGTCCTGCTAATATTGAACTTATACCTACAGAGATTAAGGAGAGTCTTACTAGAGATCAGTTTAGACTCTATCAGTTAGTTTGGAAGAGATTTGTGGCTAGCCAGATGGCTAATGCAATCTATGATACAGTTTCTTTAAATGTACAGGCCAAGAATCATGTGTTTACTGCATCAGATTCATCTATTAAATTCGACGGATTCATGATGATCTATGTTTCAGCTGATGATGAGGGCGAGTCTAAGGTTCATCCACTTGCTAAGCTGAATGATGATTCTAAGCTTAAGTTTAATAGTTTCGAAGAGAAGCAGCACTTTACTCAACCATCTCCACACTTTACAGAGGCTTCATTAGTAAAGACTCTTGAGGAGCTTGGTATCGGTAGACCTAGTACTTATTCTCCAACTATCACAACTCTTTTAAAGAGACATTATATTACAAAAGAAGCCAAGAACCTCTTTGTTACAGAGCTGGGTGAGGTTGTTAATTCAATTATGGAAGCATCCTTCCCAATTATCGTAGATGATAAATTTACTGCTAATCTCGAGCTATTGCTTGATGGCGTGGAAGAGGGCACTGTAGAGTGGAAATCCGTTGTTAGGAATTTCTATCCAGACCTTGAGAAGGCTGTTAAGGTAGCTGAAGAGGAGCTTGCAAAAGTCGAGATTCACGACGAGGTAACTGATGTTATCTGTGAAGAATGCGGTAGGAATATGGTAGTTAAGTTCGGACCACATGGTAAGTTCTTAGCTTGCCCTGGATTCCCTGAGTGCCGTAACACTAAGCCTTTCCTTGAGAAGATTGGTGTGCCATGCCCTAAATGTGGTGGTGATGTGGTCATCAGGAAGTCTCAAAAGGGACGTAAGTTCTATGGATGTTCAAATCATCCAGAGTGTGATTTTATAAGCTGGTCTAAACCTACCACCGAGAAGTGCCCTAAGTGCGGCAGCTACATGGTGGAAAAGGGCAATAAATTAGTATGTTCAAACGATGAGTGCAGATTTGTGGAAAATCAGAACAAATAATTACAAATATTCTGAATTTTGTTGCAATTTACACTAATCGATGATATAATTTATACAAATTTCACATTTATTTGGGGATGAAGTTTTGATTAATTTGATTTATTGTTTTAAATTTTAGGAGGAATACAGTTTAAATGAGTGTACAGTTATTAGATAAGACAAGAAAGATTGGAAAGCTTCTCCACAATAATAATTCTTCAAAGGTTGTTTTTAACGATATTTGTTCTGTATTAACAGAGATTCTTGATTCATCAGTACTTGTTATTTCGAAGAAGGGTAAGGTTCTTGGTTTATCACACCTTCCTAACACTACTGATATAGGTGAGTTGATTGTTGATGAGGTTGGTGGATTTATTGATCCTCTATTAAACGAGAGATTACTTTCAATCCTTTCAACTAAAGAGAATGTCAATCTCAAGACATTAGGTTTTGAGAAGTCTGATATCGATATGTATTCAGCAATTATAGCTCCAATTGATATTGCAGGTGAGAGACTTGGTACTTTATTCGTATACAGATTTGATAAGCAGTATGATATCGATGATATCATCCTTACCGAGTATGGCACTACAGTAGTTGGTCTTGAGATGATGAGATCAGTTAATGAAGAGTCTGCTGAGGAGAATCGTAAGCTTCAGGTTGTTAAGAGTGCTATTTCTACACTTTCATATTCTGAGCTTGAGGCTATTATTCATATCTTTGACGAGCTTGATGGTAATGAGGGTGTACTTGTTGCATCTAAGATTGCAGATAGAGTTGGTATTACTAGATCGGTTATCGTTAATGCTCTTAGGAAGTTCGAGTCAGCTGGTGTTATTGAATCACGTTCTTCTGGTATGAAGGGTACATATATCAAAGTTTTAAATGATGTGGTATTCGATGAGCTTGACGAGATTAAAAAGAATAAGTAAATGGATTTTGATTTTTAAAAGGACTTACAATTGTAAGTCCTTTTTTGTTATATTTCATAACTTTTACACAAAAATATTTTATGATTAAGAAAAGATTGCCCCAAAATAGAGGGTCGACACTATTTCTTGTGTATAGAATTGTAAAAATATACTATATGATGTAAAAAATGCCTTGTGTTTTTTTACATATAATTTATAATTAAATTAGTCTAGGAGGATTATATTATGTTGAGTTCAGATGCATTTGGTTACATCAATTTAATGGATAATACTGCTGATGTTAGTTGGCAGCGTCAGACGCTTATTATGAACAATATAGCTAACAATGATACTCCCGGCTATAAGAGGCAGGATATTGAGTTTGAGAGTGTATTGAGACGCGAACTTATTAATACGCACGAGAAGACTTTAGATAGAGCAGTTAATTTCCTTGATGATGATGTAGATGATCAGATTGAAGGTATTGAATATACTGATTACGAGAATTACTCGTATAGACTTGATGGCAACAATGTTGATATGGACACTGAGAATGTAGAGCTTGCTTCAGAGCAGATTCGCTATCAGACATTGACTACTAGCATCAATAACGAAGTTGGTCGTTTCAAGTCAGTTATTAAGTAATTAGTTTAGAACGGAGGAAGGCCATGGGATTATTTCAACCTTTTGACATTGCTGCTACTGGTATGACAGCACAGCGCTTTAGAATGGATGTTATTGCAGAGAATATTGCCAATGTTAGTACTACACGTACTGAAGATGGTACACCATACAGACGTAAGATAGTTACTTTTGAGGAGAAACAGCTTAAGGCTGGAGTACCTTCATTTAGAAATATTCTTAAGGATAGCACAGCTGCTTACAATGGTAACGGTGTTAAAGTATCTAAGGTTTCAGAGGATACTGAGACTGATTTTATTATGGAATATGATCCATCCCATCCAGATGCCGATGAGAATGGCTATGTATCATATCCTAATGTTAATACAGTTACTGAGATGACTAACCTGATTGATGCTAGCCGATCATATGAAGCTAATACCACAGCTTTCCAGGCTATTAAATCTATGGCTACATCAGGTATTTCAATTGGCCAGGGATGATAATTAATCGTTAATTTTTACAGCATAAGGAGAATTATATGGACGTTAGTTCAATTCAAGGTTTATATGGTAACACTCCTGTTACAGCTGAAGCTACTAAGGTAGATTCTGAGAAGGGATTCCAGAGCATGCTTAATTCTGTTATGGGGCTTTTGGATGACACCAATTCTCAGATTAAGACTGCTAACAGAGAAGAGGTCGCCTTTATGCTAGGAGAGACTGATAACACACATGACTTGATGGTTGCGGAACAGAAAGCCAATATTGCGTTACAGTACACTGTTGCAGTTAGAGATAGGGTCTTAGAGGCTTATCAGCAGATTATGCAGATGCAAATCTAATGTTATGAAATGATTCATTAGTAATATTTATGAAAGAAATAAAGGGGAGATAATATGCCAGAACAAATTCAAGCGATTTTAAATAGAATACTTGAATGGTGGAGGAAATTCACAAAGAGACAGCAGGCTTTGATCATTTCAATCACTGCTGTTGTTATTGTGTCTTTTATTATTCTAGGTGTTGTTATTAGCCGTCCAACTATGGTTCAGCTGATTGCCTGCGAGGATGGTACTCAGGCCGCTGCAGTTAAGGAACTCCTTGAGGGTGAGAGTATTTCATACGAGACTTCAGATGATGGATATACTTTCTACATAGAGGACAAGGACGAGGCTAATGCCAGGATTCTTCTTGGTTCTAATTCTATTCCAAGTTCAGGATATTCCCTCAGTGATGTAGTTGATGGTAGCTTCTCTACGACAGAGGCTGACAAGCAAAAGAAATACAAACTATATCTCGAGGAGAAATTTGCCAGTGACATATCACAACTTAATATGGTTGAGGAGGCTACTGTTACCTTAAATATTCCAGAGGAAGATGGAACTATTCTTGCGAGAGAGGCTCCTTCTTATGCTACAGTTATGCTTACTTTATCTAGCCCTATGAGTTCAGATACTTCTGCAGGCATTGCTAGATATTTGGCAACCAACTTAGGTAATGATGATACTGAGAATATTACTATTATGGATAATGATGGCAATGTATTATTCTCAGGTGGTGATGCGTCTTCAGCTGCAGGTAATGCATCTGCTAATCAGGACGTTAGAGATAGGGCTAGGACAGAGATTTCTGAACGAGTTCAGAATGTCTTAGATGGCACCAATTTATATGACAATATAGCCGTTGGTGTTAATTTGTCTATGAGTTTTGATGAGGATAGCTATGTAGATTATCATTACTATGTAGATGAGGGACAGACACAGGGATATTTAGATAGTTATTCTGGTTCTAACTCTAACTCCACATCAGGCTCAGGCGGTGTTCCTGGTACTGATTCTAATGATGATGACACCACTTATGTCTTGGAGGATGACAATACCACTGAGACATCTACTGAGGAATTTAACTATGACTATTTACCTAGTGAGAAGATTACTACTCACAAGGAGGAAATGGGCAAGCAGATACTCGAGGATTCATCTATTTCTGTTACCTGCAAGACTTTTGCAATATATAATCAGGATCAGATGGAGAGTGATGGTACCTTAGACGAGCAAGGTCTTACATTTGATCAGTTTGTTGCTGCCAATTCTGACCCTGTTCAGCTTGAGGTCACAGACGATATAGTTCAGGTGGTTGCTAGTGCTACTGGATTCCCTGCAGAGAATGTTAAGATTGTCTCTTATGAGATCCCTATGTTCCAATATTCTGAGGGACCTGCACTTAGCATTACTGACATATTACAGATTGTTCTTGCGTTACTTATTTTTGCAATGCTTGGATTCGTGGTATTCCGCAGTCTTCGTACTGAAGAAGAGGAACCGGTGGAGCAGGAACTTACTATTGATGATTTGATTGCCTCTACTCAAGAGGAAGAGGAAGAGCTTGAGGATATTGGATATACCGAGAAGTCTGAAGCTCGTATACTAATAGAAAAATTCGTAGACGAAAAACCAGAGGCTGTAGCTCAGCTTTTGAGAAATTGGTTAAACGAGGATTGGGGATAAGCTATGGCTACTGAAGATTTAAATGGCGTACAAAAAGCAGCTATACTTCTAATTGCTCTTGGACCAGAGAAGTCTGCTCAGATATTTAAGCATCTCAAGGAAGAGGAGATTGAGGAATTGACTCTCGAGATTGCTAATACTCGAAGCATTTCTCCGGCTCTCAAAGAAGAGGTTATAGAAGAGTTTTATCAGGTATGTCTTGCGCAACAATATATTGCTGAAGGTGGTATTGGATACGCCAAGGAACTTTTGGAGAAGGCTCTTGGAGACGACAGGGCGCAGGATGTCATTACCAAACTTACTGCTTCTCTCCAGGTTAGACCTTTTGAGTTCATTAGGAAGACTGAACCATCTCAGGTGCTTAACTTTATACAGGATGAGCATCCACAGACTATTGCAATGATTCTGTCGTATCTTAGTGCTGGACAGGCATCACTTATTATTGGTGCCTTGCCTCCAGAAAAGCAGGCTGATGTTGCTAAGCGTATTGCTATGATGGATAGGACTTCACCTGAAGTCATTAAAGAAGTAGAGCGAGTACTTGAGAGGAAGCTTTCATCACTTATCAATCAGGATTACACGATTGCTGGTGGTGTAGATGCGGTCGTTAATATTCTTAATACAGTAGATCGTGGTACTGAGAAGCGTATCATGGAATCTCTTGAGATTGAAGAGCCAGAGCTTGCTGAAGAAATCAGAAAGAAGATGTTCGTATTCGAGGATATCTTGCTTCTTGATGATAGAGCTATACAGCGTGTACTTCGTGATGTTGATAACTCAGATCTTGGTGTGGCCCTTAAGGGTGCCAATGATGAGGTACAGGCAGCTATATTCAAGAACCTTTCATCTCGTCTGGCAGCCATGATTAAGGAAGATATGGAATTCATGGGCCCTGTACGTATGAAGGATGTTGAGGAAGCTCAGCAGAAGATAGTAGGTATTATACGTAAGTTAGAGGATTCTGCAGAGATCGTAATTTCAAGAGGTGGAGGAGACGAACTTGTTGTCTAGTAACAATGTCATATACGGCTTTCAAGTGGCGCCTAATGTTCCTGATGAGGAAGGCGAGACAGAACAGCTTGTTATTGACTCTAATGAATTAGCTAAACAGCTAATTCTTAAGCAAGAAAAAGAATACAAAGCGAAGCTTCTTGAGGAAGAAAGAGAAAAGCGTCTGGCAGCTATGCGCGAGGCTGGAGAAGAGATTCCAGATGGTATGGATGCTGACGAGTTCTTGGGACTTGCTGATACAATCATGCAGAAGGAAGAAGTGGATGTGTCTGCTCAGACTGAGGAGTTACTTGCAGATGCTAGAGCTGAGGCTGATAGGATTATAGCCGATGCCAATGCTCAGGCTGAGGAGATTATTTCTGCTGCACAGCTTAATGCAGATGCTCTTAAGAATCTTGCTAGACAGGATGGAGAAAAGGAAGGCTACAATGAGGGTACTCAGAGGGCTGCCCTAGAGCTTCAGACATCTAAGAATCAGATGCAGGCTGAGGTAGATCAGATTCAGAGTGAATTCATGGAAAGACAGCTCAATCTCGAGAGAGAGATAGTTGAGATGTGTCTTCCAGTATTTGAGCATGTTTTTTCAGCTGAATTATCTGGAAGGAAGGATGTTATATATCACCTTCTTGATCATTGTATTATGAAAATAGAGCGAACTGGCCAAATGCAAATTAAGGTCAGCGATGCTAATGCTGAATATATTAAAAGTAAGAAAGAAGAAATTCAAGGTAAGATAGGAGCGGAGGTTGGACTTGATATCATCGCAGATCCACTCTTAAATGATAGTCAGTGTATTATCGAGACTGATGGTGGAATATTTGACTGTAGTATTGACACTGAGCTAGAGAATCTCATTAGAGAGATTAAAGCCTTGAGTTAAGGAGTATTTTTGTGGACCAGAATTCATTGATGCAGCTTGTTGAAAAAGATTATTTTAAGTCTCTTGGCAAAGTTGTTAAGGTAGTTGGACTTACAATTGAATCAGTTGGTCCTGAAGCCAAGCTACGTGATCTGTGCGAGATTATCGTAGAGGGCTCTGGGGAGAGGATTAAAGCAGAGGTTGTCGGATTTAAAGATAAACGTCTGCTTTTGATGCCTTATGAGAATGTAGAAGGTATTGGAGTAGGCTGCATGGTGGAGAACACAGGTCATCCGCTTGAGGTATCTGTTGGCAATGAATTATTAGGGCATTTGGTAGATGGTCTAGGTATACCATCAGATATTGATGATTTGACTGAGTTTGAGAATATGGAGCAGTATCCAGCTGAAGCTGATCCACCTGATCCTATGTCTCGTGTAATTATCAAGGAACCGCTATCGCTAGGAGTTAAGGCGGTTGATGGTCTTATTACAGTTGGTAAGGGACAGCGTATAGGTATCTTTGCTGGATCTGGTGTAGGTAAGTCTACACTTATGGGTATGTTTGCCCGTAACACTAAAGCTGAGATTAACGTAATCGCTCTTATTGGCGAGCGAGGACGAGAGGTTAGAGAGTTCGTTGAGAAT
>JAILNO010000184.1 GCA_024691465.1 Pseudobutyrivibrio sp.
CTCTGGAAAAGTGACATAACCTTCTTATCATCTAGAGGAATCTCAGTAGCATCTATACCTGTCAAATCCTCTAATCGCTTAATCATAGTAGGATCCAAATGACCTAAGATATCAAGCTTAAGCAGGTTAGCATCAATCTTATGATAATCAAAATGTGTAGTAACTATATCTGTATCTTTATTGGCAGGGTGTTGAACAGGGGTAAAGGAATATATATCCTCTCCATTAGGAAGTACAACTACTCCACCAGGATGCTGACCTGTGGTGGATTTAACACCCTCTACGCCCTTGGCTAATCTCTCATTCTCCGCCCTGCGTTTACGTATGTCTCTCTTGTCAAAGTACTTAAGTACATAACCTACAGCGTTCTTATCAGCAAGGGTAGAAACAGTACCTGCCTTGAAGGTCTGTCCCTCACCGAAAATAACCTCAGTATACTTATGAGCCTTAGACTGATATTCATTAGAGAAGTTCAAGTCAATATCAGGCTCCTTATCACCCTTGAATCCCAAGAAAGTCTCAAAAGGTATATCGAAACCATCCTTGGCAAGAGGCTTGCCACAATTAGGGCATATCTTATCTGGCATATCTACTCCAGAAAGTCCCATATCAATCGTCTCTTTTACCTCAGGACCATCGAAATCTACATAATAACAGTTAGGACATCTATAGTGCGGAGGAAGCGGATTAACCTCAGTAATACCAGCCATAGTGGCAGCAAAGGAAGAACCTACTGAACCACGGCTACCAACTAAGTAACCATCCTCATTGGATTTCCATACCAGCTTCTGAGCAATGATATACATAACTGAGTATCCATTACCTATGATGGAATTCAGCTCACGCTCAAGTCTGGCAGATACAATCTCTGGAAGCTCTGGTCCATATACCTCGTGAGCTCTAGTCTCACAGATACGCCTGAGATCCTCCTCGGAATTCTCAATAACTGGAGGACACTTATCCGGTCTAACTGGATGTATGCGCTCACACATATCAGCTATCTTATTAGTGTTCTCCACAACTATCTCGTGGGCCTTCTCTAATCCTAGGTACGAGAATTCCTGTAACATCTCATCAGTGGTATGAAGATACAATGGCGCCTGCTGATCTGCATCATCGAATCCCTTATTAGCCATAATAATACGTCTATATACCTCATCCTGAGGATCAAGGAAATGTACGTCACATGTGGCAACAACTGGCTTGTTAAGCTCTTCTCCCAGTTGAACTATCTGTCGGTTAATATCCTGAAGATCCTTGACCGATTCAATCTTCTCATACTGTCTCTTGTCCGATCGAATCATGAATTCGTTATTACCCACAGGCTGAACCTCTAAGTAATCATAGAAGTTGGCAATTCTGATGATCTCTGAATCATCGCGGCCATCTATAATTGCACCATATAATTCTCCAGCCTCACAGGCTGAGCCAATAATTAATCCCTCTCTATATTCCTCTAATAAGCTCTTTGGAACACGTGGGAATCGTGAGTAATATTTAACATGAGATTCAGAGACCAATCTGTATAGATTGATTCGTCCTAAATCATTCTTGGCAAGAACTATACAGTGATTCGTTCTCATCTTCTTAATCTGCTCAGGACCTGGCTTACTGTGGGCATTGAGCTCTGTAAGAGTATAGATATTCTCATTCTCAAGCTTATCAATGAATTTCATGAAAATCTTAGCTGTAACCTCAGCATCATCTACAGCCCTATGGTGATGCTCATTGACAAGATTCTCTGCCTTACAAACTGCATCCAGATTAAACCTGGCCATATTAGGATGAAGATATCTGGCCACCTCCATGGTATCTACATGGGTGTAATCATAAGTCAAACCTAACTGCTTGCAATAATATTTGATAAAACCTGTATCAAAAGATGCATTATGGGCAACCAGTACATTGCCCTCACAGAACTCCATGAATCTAGGCAGAATCTCATCGATAGTAGGTGCATTCTCAACCATCTCATCCTTAATAGATGTAAGCTCAGTAATAACATAAGGAATAGGCACTTGAGGATTAATAAACTCAGAGAATCTATCCACTATCTCACCGTTTTGAATTTTGACAGCACCTATCTCTATAATCTTACAGTTCCTAGGATTAAATCCTGTAGTCTCTATATCAAATACAACATAATTATCCCTAAGGGACTGTCCTTTATCATCTGTAACAATAAGCTTAGTATCGTCTACCAGATATATCTCACAACCGTATATTACCTTGAAGTCACCTAAGTTCTTCATATGGTCAGCATCGCAGAAAGCCTGCACTACACCATGATCTGTGATAGCAAGGGCTTTGTGTCCCCACTCCTTGGCTCTTGAGATAATAGATGTAATCTCTGAGACTCCATCGAACTCTGACATCTTAGTATGACAGTGGAGCTCTACACGCTTATCTACAGCTGTATCCTGGCGAACCACTCTAAAGTCTCGTATCTTTTGTATATCGTATATACGGCCTACAGTAAGCTCCTTAGAGTACATATCGTCCTCTAACTTACCCTTCATCTTATAGAATGAACCTACTTTAAGGTTCTTCTCTAACTCTCTACCCTTAGCTGCCTCGCTGAAGAAGAATTTAACAGAAATAGAATCTGTAAAATCCGTCAAAGCACCAGTTCCAAAATAGCCGCCCTTCTTAGTCTCGCGGAACTCAATAGCAGTAAGCATACCCCTAATTACAATAGGACCAATTAGCTCACCGTTAATTTCATCCATAGTAGTGGCATTCTCAAGGATCTCCTTGCCCATAACCACATCAGGATCATCTGAATTAGACAGAATGATAACCTGCTCTGGCTCATCCTCTGTAGTCTCCTCGGCAGTATTGTCACCTACATCCTCGGTCTCTTCTGTTGAAATAGTTCTAGAGTTGATTGCAGCAATTTTATTTTCAATCTCCTGTATGGCATTCTCCAGATACTTGCTCTTAACAGGTTCCTTATAGTCAAAATCAATTACCACATCCATGTGGCATCTCTTGCAGATGATAGTATGGAGACAATCAAATAGCTCATGC
>JAILNO010000200.1 GCA_024691465.1 Pseudobutyrivibrio sp.
CAGCTACAGAGGCTTGCAGTCTACATTGCAAGGCTCTGCTTTTTGCGTTAATGATAGTAATTTAGTGGATGGAGCTATTGAGAGTGAGTATCTGACAGGCGACCATATCACAGCAGCTGATTCTAATGAATTCATACAGGCTATCAAGGATGCATACCTGCCTAAGGCTGAGGAGTTTCAGACATCTCCTGAGTTCGAGGAGGTATTCGGTCAGGTTGATATGCCTCGCGGTGTACTAGCAGCACGCTATGTGGATGTGGATCTCATCTTCGACAATATTATCAAGACCGACAAGGGCTGGGAGATCATCGACTATGAGTGGACTTTTGATTTCCTGGTGCCTATTAATTATATATTCTACAGAGCATACAAGTTCAGCGATTTGCCGGAGCATATGGTGGATATACCTGATGCTGAGCGAGCTATATATCAGCAGATGGAGGATCACTTCCAGTCTCAGTATATTTTTAAGGATGTGAAGAATCTCCATGAGCTTAGGGAGCATGTGAATAGCCGCAGTAAGACCAGCGCTGATTTCGCCATAGCCAGCCGCGACTATCAGATCAAGCAGCTTCAGGAGCTTGTGGCAGCTAAGGATGTGCACATCCGCAATATTGAGGCTGTCAATGAGGAGCTTCGCACCATCTATGACAACACAGTCAATACCAGGGGCTATCAGTTCCTAGAGAGCGTACGTGCTTTCAAGTCAGTACTTACGGGCAAGTCCAGCCCAGCTAGGGATGCCAAGCGTGCAGCCAGGGCTGAGAAGCGCGCAGCTAAGGCAGCAGCCAGAGAGGCTAAGAGACTGGCAGCCAAGGGTGAGCCTATGCCATCTGTTGCAGTGCATCTCCACTTATTCTATGTGGACTTGTTACCTGAGTTCGTTAGTTACTTTGCCAATATTCCATACGATTTCGATTTATATATTTCCTGCCAGGAGGGAGCCGATGTGGCTGCTATCAGAGCAGGTCTCAAGGAGCTTAAGCAGGTGCGCACAGTGGATATACGTCCTCTGCCTAACAGGGGCCGCGACCTGGCACCACTATACTGCAAGTTTGCTCCAGAGATACTTAAGCACGATTACTTCTTACATATCCACAGCAAGAAGTCTCTATACTCTGGCGAGGAGAAGGGCGGTTGGAGACGATTCTCACTTGAGCTACTGCTTGGTTCTGTGGACAAAGTTAACTATATATTCGACCTATTCAAGAATGGCCATGCTGGTCTTATCTACCCAGATATCCAGGAGGAGGTTCCTACTATTGCCTACTCTTGGCTTGCCAATGAGGGATTGGCTCGTGAACTGTTCAAGGAATATGATTTAGGAGATATGCCTTCAGTATTCAACTATCCTGCAGGCTCATTCTTCTGGGCTCGCACCGATGCCCTTAAGCCACTTTTTGAGAGGGGCTACACTTACGAGGATTTCCCTAGGGAGCAGGGACAGACTGATGGCACTCTTGCCCACGCACTTGAGCGCATCGTAACTTTTGTCTCAAGGAAGCAGGGCTACGATGACTACATCCTCTACTTGGATCAGGCGGACACCGCCAAGAACAAGAGTCTTCGTCCATTTTTCCCTATGTTCAAGATGGATAAGGAGCTCCTTGCCATGAAGCTTGGGGCATATGATGTGATCTCCTTCGATATATTCGATACCTTGATTACTCGTACCATTTTTAACCCAGACGATGTATTCAAGCTACTGGGTCAGATGATTAAGGATAATTACGGCAAGTCAGTGGACTTCGTAAGCATTCGTAAGGCGGCCGAGGCAGCTGCCACTGAGAAGAATGGCGCCTTCACCACTCTTGATAAGATATATGCTGAGGTGGCTAAGGATAAGCGCCTGGGCGACATCGCCATGGATATCAAGAAGATGGAGCTTGATCTAGAGACCAGGCTCTGCGTCCCACGAGAGGATATGGTTGAGGTGTTCAACGCAGCTAAGGCCATGGGAAGGCATGTGATACTAGTCAGCGACATGTACCTAGACCGCGCGCAGGTGGTAGGACTGCTTAGGAAGTGCGGCATAGGAGGCTACGACGAGCTGTTCATCTCATGCGAGGTGGGGGCTAGGAAGGACGACGGTTCCATGTGGGACATGCTACTGTCTGGCTACAACTCTGAGCATTTCATCCATGTGGGTGACCACTTCCGCTCAGATTCGCAGATGCTTATGGATAAGGGCGTGGCTTCGCATATAGTGCTTAGCCCTAAGGCCATGCTTGAGATGTCAGATTTCGCTTATCTTAAGGATTATGCGGCTAAGTCCATCGGTAATTCCCTGATTCTTGGCCAGGCTATTAATGGCGGTATCTTCAATTCCCCATTTGCTTATGGCGAGGGCGGCAGCCTCAAGTTCAAGGATATATACGATTTCGGCTACACCACCATGGGTCCACTTATGGCTAGCTTCGTTAAGTGGATTGTGGAAAAAGATACGAATAACGAGACACTTCTGCTGCTCTCTAGAGAGGGCTACCTCTTAGAGCAGATGATTAAGGAGTACTGCAGTCAGCGCGGTATCGACACCCCTGATATGCACTACTTCCTCACATCCCGTCGCGCTTGCGCCCTGCCGGCCCTTGAGAACGACGAGGACATTAGAGAGTTACTTTTACAGAAATATCAGGGTACCTTCAGCAATCTGTTAGCAGAGCGATTCGGAGTAGAGCTCCATGCTGATGATGAGGACAGGGACTTAGATTACGAGACCAGCCCTGATGAGTTGATGGCCATGATTGAGCCATACAAGACTGAGATATTTGAAAAGGGACGAGTGGAGAAGAATGCGTACCTCAACTATGCTAAGGACTTCCTTACAGCTACTGATCTAGCAGTGGTTGATGTGGGATTCTCTGGAACTATCCAGTATTTCCTTATGAAGCTTACTGGCAGAGATATCGCAGGCCATTACCTGGCACTTCACTCTAACAAGCCTGAGAGGATTGGCGGCAGAGCCGATGCCATCTATGAGATTAAGGACAAGTCTAAGATTGCAGATAGTAAACTCATGCGCAACCAGCTCTTCTTAGAGAACGCCCTGTCAGCACCTTACGGCCAGCTCATCAATTTTACCATGGAGGATGGCAAGCCTGTGCCTCACTATAAGGATGATGACTTCGTCAGCGAGGATGTCAGGGAGCTTCAGAAGGGCATTATGGACTATGTGAAGCAGTTTGCAGCAGCCACCAGGAATACTGCAAATGGGCTTTTAACAGATGCATGTCTTGTAGAAGATTTATTCTATGATATAATTGCAGACGGTACACTGACAGATGAGATTGCATCCAGTCTCACAGTTGAGGACGGCTACAGCCGTGGCGGTGTACAAGAATTCGACGTGCATTCAGGCACCTGGCGGGTTAAGTAGCCAGCCTGACTGCGGGAGATTATAGAGGATATATATTTTGAGAGATACTTTTAATGTGGTATTCATCAGATACCACTTAACTAAGGACAATACATTATTATTCCAGGGGTTCTATCCCTTTGACAATCCTAAGGGATATGACCTTAGGGCTGAGCTCAATGGCCAGCCTTATCACATGGACATCACTACCAATGAGGGTAATGAGGTCCGCCGTCGCTACATCGCAGCACACAAGAGTGTGTCTAAGGAGTATGTAGGCGAGATTACTCTTCCTGAGGATCTTAAGACAGTTAAGAGCCTCAAGCTGGTGTGCACACTGGG
>JAILNO010000176.1 GCA_024691465.1 Pseudobutyrivibrio sp.
AGATTCTCAGGATTCACCTTAACCTTAATTCTTCCTGCATCCGCAATTACGTATTTGTCCTCTTCCTTCACTCTTAAGGACACATTCTCTGATGCAGTAATACCTATAGGTGACTCACCATGGAATTCATTTTTCTTAGTATATGTAACACGAAGTATGTTAGACTCCATGCCCATTAGCCTTATTAGATTCCCGTTTCTCTTGATTTCAAAGCTCATTGATTATCCCTTAACAGCTCCCGCCGTCTGTCCTCCAACTATATATTTCTGTCCGAATAGATACATGAGTATTACAGGTGCACAGGTGAGAATTACATCTGCACATATTAAATTCCAGCTAGTCTCATACTGACCGAAGAAGTTATATACAGCCAGTGTCATAGGCCACTTCTCTGAAGAATTCAAAAAGTACAGTGGCATTACGAATTCATTCCATGTATTCAAAAAGCACAGTACTGTAGCCGTAACAAGAGCTGGTTTAAGAAGTGGCATCACAATAGTGAAATACAATTGCCCTGGGTTACATCCATCGATTACCGCTGCCTCATCTAATTCCACGGGGATCTTAGACACAAATCCATACAGTAAGAAAATTGTAAATGGTGTCTGTATAGCTGTATATAAAAGTATGATTCCCACTGCCGAGTTGGTAAGGTGCAGTACCTGCATAACCTTCATAAGTGCTACATAGTTAACTGGGATTACCATACCAAGAACTATATACATATATAGTGCCGAGAAGCTTCTATTCCTTCTCCTTGAGAATACGTAAGCTGACATACTTCCAAGCACCACTGCAAGAGCTGTAGCTCCACCTGCATACAGTAAACTGTTAAGGAAGCTTCGCACTAGCTTACCCTTTTCAATAACAATTCCGAAATTTTCAAGAACCAGCGACTTAGGCAGGTTAATGGTCATGGTCATGGCCTCGCCTGTAGCCTTAAATGCATTTATAATAATCAGCAAAATAGGTGTGAATAATATCAGTGATACTACTACTGCAATAATATTGAGTAGCACATTTGTAATTCTTCCCTTTACTCCTCCTACCATTATTCAACCACCTCATCTTTCGTAAGAATCTTAACCATGAAGTATCCAATTATGATCATGAATATGAACATTACTGAACTGATTGTGGTACCTTCTGCATATAATCCCTTAGAGAACATCTTAAATACCGCAGTGTACATAACCTCGGTTCTATGTCCTGGTCCTCCGTTTGTAAGGGCGTATACCATATCAAATACCTTAAGTCCGTATATAACATTAAGTACTATGGATACTGCCAGTGTCTGCTTAAGCATTGGAAGTGTAATATTAATGAACTTCTTAAATCCTGTAGCTCCATCGATTGCAGCTGCCTCATAATAGACCGTTGGGATTGCCATAATACCTGCAATCAGCATGGTCATGATGTAACCTGTACCTCTCCAGATATCTACGAACATTACTGAACCAAAAGCTATGCTAGGATCCACAAGCCACTGCTTAGCCAAACCATCTAATCCTATGGCCCTGAAGAAAGTATTGAGGAAACCTATCTTAGGATTCATAAGTGATGTAAATGTAAGTCCTGTTACAAGAATTGGAATAACTGATGGAAGATAGATAATTCCTCTATGTAAGTTCTTGAACTTAATCTTGCTACACAGTAGCAGTGCCAGTAAAAGTCCAAATCCTGTCTTACATACAGTTGTAACAACAGTAAAAAGTAACGTATTTCCGATATATCTCAGATAATCGTTATCTCCATTAAATACTGCCGCAAAATTATCAAATCCAACGAAATGAATTTCATTAGAATAGGCTGACCAGTCTGTAAACGAATAACAAATACCAATAATTCCTGGCAGAACACTAAGAAGTGTATAGATAAGCACTGATCCTAATGCGAAATACCAAGGATAGAGTTTCTTTTTGTTCATTAGTCCCTTCTCCCTTCACTAACTTTAAGGTTATTTTAGATATATTTCACATAACATCCCATGCATCAAAGAGACACATTTATGTATTTTTTTAACCTTGAAGGTTATTTTTTGTGCACTTGTGCTATAATTTATTTGTGGAAAAATTGTGAATTCAATACGGGGAAAATAATGAAAAAGAAAACGAAAACTGGCAACATTAAGCGTCTTCTTTCCTTAAATATGATTGTGCTCCTAACTATTATTCTAGG
Source organism: Pseudobutyrivibrio sp. (assembly GCA_024691465.1). The sequence goes on from JAILNO010000176.1 coordinate 2,179, forward strand.
AACCACAGCCATTATTTTTTCCTATATGGAATATAGGAATATTAAGAAGAATGCCATAAGTGATATAGGCAAGATATGCGCTTCAATCGGAGACAATATAGACCTACAGCTATATCAGCTGGATACTATTACCTTAAACACTATCAACTCCTCTGAGTTGACTGCAGAACTAGAGACCTACGTGGAGACAGAGGGTATAGATGATTACGCTCACATCCATTCTAGGCAGCGCCTATCTGCACTGCTTACAGCCCTTAAGGGATTCGATTATTCCGTTAGACAGCTCAATATATATTCCACCAAGGACCTAGGTTATGGCGTGGGTGATTACCTGGGAGTGCTTGATAATTATCGCAATACCAACTGGTATCAGAACACTATAGCAGCCTCAGGACTTAAGCATATATCTATAGGTAATCTAGATGAGACTGGAGCCCTCACTGATGGAAGCACTTACTTCTCCATCGCCCGTACCTATTACAACTCCTATCACCAGCCTATAGGTACTATCGAGGCCAGGAAATACTACGACGAAGTATTTAAGGCTGCTATAGAGAATACCTCAGCTTACTCACCAAGCATATTTGTGTATGACGAGACTGGCGCGCTTCTATATCCAATGGGAGCTGATGAACAATTCGCCACTTATCTATACACCAGCGCAGTAGATGAGGTAGTTATTACAAAGGGTAATACAATACTTCCAGATTACATTTTCAGATATGATATGCCACACTCAAAATATACTACTGTCCTATATGTGGATGGCATCAACTTTTTCAAACCAATGCTCTCTTCTCTAGGCATCTTCATTATTCTGTTTGTAATTATCTATATAGCTGGAATTATAGTGGTTCAGATTCTTGCTAAGATCATTACTACACCAATTAGGTCCATATATTATTTCCTACTTAATAAGGATTCTAATGAACAGTTTAAGCAGATTGAGATGGAGCCTACCAACATCAAAGAGATTGATAAACTGGTTCACTCAATCAATGAATACATCGCCTCCTCCGAGGCCCAGACCAAGACTCTATTAGGCTTACAGCAACAGGAAGTTCAGGCTGAGATGCTGGCTCTGCAGTCCCAGATGAATCCTCACTTCCTATATAATTCATTAGCTTGTATTGAGGAGATGGCCCGTCAGGGAATGATGGATTCCGTAGCCTCCATGGTTAAGGATATATCCTCTATACTGCGTTCCATATCTTCTAACAAGGAGCAGGTAATCACTCTTGAGGATGAACTAGATCTATGCGATATGTATTTAGAATGTCTCAAGTATAGATTCGGCGATGATTTAACTTACGAATTCGATGTAGAAGACACTCTACTCGATTATTATATTCCTAAGCTATGCATTCAGCTTCTGGTTGAGAATGCAATCAAATCCACCACTGCTGGTCCCCTCCCATGGCACATTAGAATCCATGGATATACTGAGGGCAGCAACTGGTTCATCGAGGTAATCGATTCTGGACCTGGATTTGATAAGGATGTGGATATACACCTACGCCAACAGATGGATTCTATCTTGGAAACCGGGGTACTTCCAAGTCTGAAGATTGAAGGCATGGGTATATTGAATATATTTATAAG
>JAILNO010000221.1 GCA_024691465.1 Pseudobutyrivibrio sp.
TGACAACATGGCAGTATATCCAGATGGAGAGGATTCTACTACAGTTCCATATACAGCAGGATTAAGCTGTGGTGTAGTTGGTAACTTCTTCGAGATGTATGGCTCGACAGAGGATGATCTAGCATGGGAGCAGGAACAGAATGAGAACTGTGCTAAGTCAGCAGCAATGGGATTTGTATATGACAATAGTAAAGTGACAACACAGTATACGGCTGTTAACAATGTACTTTCTCAGTATGTACCTGGATTATTCTGTGGAAGCTTAGATCCAGATACAGCAATTCCAGAATTTCTTAAGGCATTAGAGGATGCTGGATACTACGAGATTTTACAAGACAAACAGGAACAATTGGATGCGTGGGCAGCTGAAAATAAATAAATATTTGCCCCACCATTTTGGTGGGGCTTTTTTATGGAAATGAGGATATTCTTATGGGAAAAAGTGCAGTAAGAAGAAATGAATTAAAGAAGAATTTACCACTTTTCTTAATTGCTTTACCAGGAATTTTATATTTAATAGTTAACAATTACATCCCTATGCTAGGTATATTTCTAGCATTCAAGGATTATAGCTTTGCAAAAGGTATTTTTGGCAGTGAATTCTGCGGATTCGAGAATTTTAGATTCTTATTTGCTACCAAAGATGCATGGGTTATGACTCGAAATACTATCTTGTACAACTTAGTATTTATTATTTTAGGAACTGTACTTGCAATATTCGTTGCAATTCTTCTGTGTGAGCTTGGAGAGAGGGTAAGAGTTAAGTTCTTCCAGGCTGCTTTGTTACTTCCTAATTTACTTTCTTGGGTAGTAATAGGATTTATCGTATATGCGTTTTTAAATGCAGATACAGGTTTCGTTAATCACACAGTTTTGAAATTATTAGGAATTGATCCTGTGGTCTGGTATTCCACTAGTGGGGCTTGGCCAGCAATCTTAATAATTGTTTATCTTTGGAAAAATATTGGCTATATGTCAATTGTATATATGGCAAGCATTTCAGGAATAGATAAGTCTATTTATGAAGCAGCCGCAATCGATGGAGCAACTAAGCTTAAGCAAATCAAGAGCATTACTCTCCCAATGTTTAAGCCAACAGTTATAACACTTACACTTATGTCAATTGGTCGTATCTTTTACTCTGATTTCGGCTTGTTCTATCAGGTGCCACAGAATTCGGGTGCAATCTATAGCACTACACAAACTATTGATACATATGTATATCGTGGCTTGATGCAGCTTAATGATGTAGGTATGTCTGCAGCGGCAGGTCTCTATCAGTCGTTGATTGGATTTGCTCTAGTACTCATCGCAAATGCGATAGTTCGCAAGCTCGATAAAGATAATGCGTTGTTCTAATGGAGGTGGAATCATGACAGAAAGTAAATCTTTTAATAGATTTGGAACAATAGTACTTACTATCCTGGTAGTGATTGCCTTGCTTCCAATAGTACTAATAGTAATCGCGTCTTTTTCAGATGAGACAGCATTGATTCAGAACGGTTATAGTTACTTGCCTAAGAAGTGGAGCATAGCTGCTTATTACTACATGGTTAAGCAGGGAGTGACTATCTTCAGGGCTTACGGAATCTCATTCTTCGTAACTATAGTAGGTACATCAATCAGTGTATTACTCACAGCCATGCTTGCATATCCTATGTCGCGCAAGTCATTCAAGTACCGCAATGCACTGGCATTCTTCGTATTTTTTACCATGCTGTTCAATGGTGGAATAGTTCCATCATACATAATGTGGACCAGGATTTTCGATATTAAAAATACTATTTGGGCATTGATTATTCCTAATTATCTGGTGTCAGCTTTTAACGTAATTCTGGTGAAGAATTATTATGCTAACAATATTCCAGACTCATTAATTGAGGCAGCACAGATTGATGGAGCATCAGAAATTAAGATTTTCTGGAAGATTATGCTTCCACTTGCAGTACCATCTATTGCTACTATCAGTCTATTTACAGGACTTATCTATTGGAATGATTGGACCAATGGTTTGTACTACATTACAGATGAGAAACTATACAGCATTCAGTTGCTTTTGATGAAAATAATGAATAACATCCAAGCTCTTAGAACTAATTCGAATGCGTCATTGCTTGGAACTGCCACAATGGATTTGCCAGGTACATCAATTAGAATGGCAATGGCTGTGGTAGGAATTTTACCAATTATGATTATCTATCCTTTTGTACAAAAGTACTTAGTTCGTGGTGTTGTTGTTGGGGCAGTGAAAGGTTAGGAGGAACTATTATGGCAGTAGGCAAGTTTACATTTTTTTCTTTTTCATTAAACAGAAGTACTACCTTTAATATAGTGCTTCCTAACGATGTGCCCCCTATGATGACAGAAGGTAATATTAATTTTAATAGAAAGATGAAGTCGATGATTCTCCTGCACGGATTCTGTGGGATGGAGGATGATTGGCTAACTCAGGGCAATGCTCAGGAGATGGCCTCTAAATATAACATGGCTATCGTCATACCTAATGGATACAACAGCTTCTATTTAGATAGAAAAGCTACGGGGGACGCCTACGGAACCTTCATCGGCAAAGACTTGGTGGAGTATTGTAGGAAGACCTTTAATCTGTTTGAGAATCGTGAGGATTCCTATATTGGTGGATATTCTATGGGAGGTTTTGGAGCCTTGCATGTGGGACTACAGTTCAAGGATACATTTTCGAAAATCGTCGCTTTGTCCTCTGCATTGATTATTCATCAGATACATGAGATGAAACCAGATGATGAGTTCGATGGTATGGCGAATTATGAATACTATCAGGCAACCTTCGGTGATCTTGCTAAGGTGGTAGAAAGTGACTATAATCCCGAGGTTCTAATTGAACAGATTATGGTAGCAGGTCAGGAATTGCCAGGTATATATATGGCAATTGGAACTGAGGATTTCCTTTATGAAAACAACCAGCAATTTAAGAAATTCCTAGAGGATAAGGGCGTAACTTTTACATACGAAGAAGAAAAGGGAATCCACGACTTCGTATTTTGGAATCGCTTCATTGATAAAGGAATTAATTGGATACTCGAGGGTTAATATGTTTGAAAGAAATAGAGAACTCCTCGCTAAAAAAGTTAGTGAGCGAGCTTTTATAAGAAATATAAAATTTCATAAGAAGGCAGACGGTAGCTTCGATAGAGAAGGCAACTTGAAGCTATGGAATGAAGTTATGGCTGATTTCGAGAGGATTCCACTTACGGATTATGTAAAAAGTTACGAGGAACTGGATCCTCTCCAGGAGAGCCCATACATAGTGTTCATACCAGGTAATGTTGAGATGCCTACTATTGTGGTGGCTCACGGTGGAGGTTTCTATACGAGAACTGGTTGCGAAGCAGGAAACGTGGCTTATGCATTCAATCAGATGGGCTATAACATAGCTATACTTTCATATAGGCTCAGCCCATATAGCAGATTGGATAGCCTGGAGGATATGCAGGCTGCCATATGCTATCTGAGGAGAAATGCATCTACGCTGTCCATTGGCAATGAGGTAATTGTCATGGGATTCTCAGCAGGCGCTATGCTTGCGGCTAATGCGGCTACACTTTGGACTAGTCCAGATATGCGACCTGATGCAGCAGTTATTTCATATGGGGCCATGAGTGTAATTTCGTATCCTATGGGATTTATGCACGAGGTCGATGATATGGAGAAGATGCTCTATGGAAGAACCGATGAGGAGCGATACAGATTAGCTCCAGAGAAGCATGTGGACTGCAATACTCCACCCATGTACATATGGCAGACTCTCAGCGATGATGGTAGATATGGCATGACTCTAGCGAAGGCATTAGCTGATGCTTCTGTCAGTTATGAGCTACATATATTTGACGGAGGAGTCCATGGAATGGCTCTGGCGGATGGTGAGAATGATCTAGATATGGCTAATGAACATGTAGCTCACTGGGTTAAGATGGCTGATGAGTGGATTATAGAAAAGGTAGGATAACTTATGAATCTTAATGAGATTAAAGTGCGGGAGGTACTTCCTTCTATTAATACATATGGTCGTAGCTACTATGATGATAAGGAAAAAGTACTTTTCTTCAATTGGACAAACAGCAGTGTTGAGTTAACTTTTACGGGAAAAAGAATCCTATGTGATTTCATAGCAGATTGTGGAATTGAAATCGATGGAATGCCATATGATGATGAGGCGCCTAGAAGAAAGAATTGGCCTTACTTTGGAGTGATTATCGATGATGCGGATAGTTTTGCAAAGACTTTTACAATCAATATAAATGATGGGATTCAGAGAGTGCCACTATTTGAGAGTGATAGTGTGGAGACCCATAAGATAAGAATCATCAAGCTATCAGAGAATTATAAGACCTATGGCGGCCTGGTAGGGTTCGACATGGATGGTGATATCGTATATACGGATAGACCTGATAAGAAGCGCATAGAATTCGTGGGAGATTCTATCACCTGTGGATTCGGCAATGGCACTCTTGATCCTAATGGGCTGTTTCACTCCACTGATGAGAATGGATATATGTCTCATGGTGCTATAGCAGCCAGACTTCTTAATATGGAGGCATCCATCGTATCAGTATCAGGTATCTGCTCCACATATATAGACGGTGTTCCTAATGAGTATGCCATGGACGAGATATACCAATACTTAGATAGGCCTAATGAGGATAGACTGTATAAGAAGGATAAGCAGATCCTTAACAAGTTCGGTGAGCTGGACTGGTCTAGAAAGGATGCTCCTCTTAAGGATGAAGATGCTTATATCAAGTGGGATTTTGCCAAGAATCACAATGATATAGTGGTGATTAATCTGGGAACCAATGACAGGATGGGAATCATGCTATCAGAGGACCAGCCAGCAGCCTGGAAGTCATTCCTTAAGGGATACAGAAGATTCATTAAGCAGGTGAGGAAACTGAATGGGCCTGATACATATATTATATGTGCTCTAGGTTCCATGGATTATTTCCTGTATGCAGAGATTAAGGATATGGTTGAGGAATACATAGCTAACACAGATGATATTAATATCTCAACCTTCAGATACATGCCTATATGTCCATTCGATGGATATGGAACAGGGCTTCATCCAGCCATGGTAACTCATAAGAAGATGGCTGAAGAGATTGCAACTGAAATTAGAGGACTAGGATTAGTAGATTAGTATTGAGGTGAATAGTATGAAGAATAAAGATGTGGTAGATGCCATTTTAAGATATCATCCTAAGTTGATTGCTTATCAGGGATGCGACGGATATAAGTGCGGTGATCCAGAAGCGGAATGTACAGGAGTAGCTGTAGCGTTAGTGCCTACTGCTGAGGTTATTAAGAAGGCTGCCGAGGCCAACTGTAACCTGCTGATAGTCCATGAGCCTATCTTCTATCAGACACCAGATTTCGATTGCTGGAAGGGTTCTTTCTCCAACCGTATATACGAAGAGAAGAAGGAATTAATAGAGGAGACTCACATGACAGTATGGCGCGACCACGACCATATGCATGCTAATATTCCAGACTCAATCTTCTCAGGAGTCATCAAGTACCTGGGATGGGAAGAGTACTATGAGAAGCAGAATAAGACGACTTCATGCTTCATCTTCAATATGCCTGAGACCAGGGTAGGCGATATAGCTGAGCATCTCAAGAAGACCCTTAATCTAAATGGTATCAAGTACATGGGTAATCTGGATAACACAGTTCACAAGGTAGCCCTGGTGGGTCATCTATTCCCTAACAGCTTCATGGAAGATGGCATCAAGGAGGATGGATTCTATCACGACTATGCTATGGACATTATGCAGACCATGGAGGAGCAGGGAGTTCAGCTGATTATTCCAGGTGAGATAATCGAGTGGACAGTGCTATCGTATATCCGTGATGCTGTAGCCATGGGCAAGAATATGGGTTGCCTATCTATCGGTCACTTCAATCTGGAAGAGCTAGGCATGAAAGACTTCGCAACTGTAATTGATGGCTTGATTAATACTTCAGAAAATAATAAATTACTAGTTAAGTACATACCAACAGAGGATGGATTCTATTATGCATGAGGAATTAACAATTACAGTGGAACTAGGTGAGATCCTAGATGTGAAGGGATTCAGTGGCTCAGCCAGGATGATTAACTTCACGGGATATTGTAGATGTGACAATTTCACAGGAGATATTATGCCAGGTGGAGTGGATACTCAGCGCGATCTAGACGGGAGATTCACACTATCAGCTCGCTACATGCTTAAGGGCGTAGACAGAGCTGGCCAGGAGTGCAGTATCTTCATTGAAAACAATGGTGAGGGAGATATCAGCGAGGGTTACACCCGCCCTTGCATCCTCACCGACAGCGAGGCCCTTAAGTATCTGGAGACGGCCTCCCTCAAGGGCACCATCGAGCCCTGGGAGAAGGGTGTGATTATTCATATTTTTAGTTGATATTGAGTTGATGGTTAAAGTGCAGGGCTTTAATTACAGACAATAATTGGGCTTCAGACATAGGGATGAGTATTTTCCAGATTCTCTATGTCTGAAATAGCTTATGAAGCTGCTTTTAGACATAGGGATTAGATTTTTTTTGAATCCCTATGTTTCAAGAGAGTTGAATAGTAAGAATTAGACATAGGGATTGTAGAAAGCTGAAATCCCTATGTCTTTTTTGTATGGAGCTGGAGCAGGGGGATGAGGGAAGACATATAAAACAGGAAAAAAGGGCTAGAACGGAGGAGCGGCGGGGAGTGAAAGAGGGTAAAACGCGGAGGTCGACGTATCATTATGTAATTAAGAAAGATTAATATGTTATTTTGCTTTAGCTCAAGAAAAGAGAATTCTCAAAAGACATATTTATAAGCAGTAATGCTTATAAAATATGTCTTTTTTGTTTGGAGCTGGAGCAGGGGGATGGGAGAAAACATATAAAACAGGAAAAAAGGACTATTAATATGCTTTTACTTGGCATTTCATAGGCTGTGAAATTAGAAATGACACATTTTATTGCTGTTAAGATAGATTAATATGTTATTCTGCTCCAGCCCAAGCAAAGAGAATTCTCAAAAAACATATATATAAGCAATTTTGCTTATATATATGTTTTTTACTAATTGAGATGAAGCAGCAAGCCAGCCAGAAACATATTTTTTGGAAAAATATGCCAATCTCTATGTCTGAACGCATTCCAGCAAGAAAGAATAGGCATAGGGAATTACAATAATAGAGAATCCCTATGCTTGAAGCCAGTCCAGCAAGAAAGAATAGGCATAGGAAATTGCAATAATAGAGAATCCCTATGCTTGAAGTCAGCCCCGCCCCCAGTCAGCCCCGCCCCAGTCAGCTCCGCCCCAGTCAGCCCAGCCCAGCCCCCAACAAGTATCAACAGGTAGTTGCCCAAATCATATAATTGTGTGAGAATGAATGATAGTTAAGAAGAAACTACAAGAGAGGTATATCATGCAAGAACTACAATTACACAGAGTATATAAGCATTTCAAGGGGAACTACTATCTGGTGGAGGATGTGGCCCAGGATTCGGAGACACAAGAGGAGATGGTGGTGTATCGCAAGCTCTATGATGATGGCAGCCTCTGGGTGCGCCCTAAGGATATGTTCCTGTCTGAAGTGAATCATGAGAAGTATCCTGAGGTGAAGCAGAAGTATAGATTCGAATTGCAGGAGATTGAGAAGCAATAATTGACTTGAATTATGATGTAAGAGGGGTAATATGGTAGAAGAACTTACAATCTCACTGGAACTAGGTGAGATCCTAGATGTGAAGGACTTCAGTGGCTCGGGCAGGAGTGCAGTATCTTCATTGAAAACAATGGTGAAGGAGACATGTTATGATGGACGAATATGACGATAGAGAGCGCAGGCGCAGGGCCAATAGGCGACGTCGCCATCGTCAGATGGTGATTAAGAGACGAATAGTCTTAGGCGCTATGGCACTTGCGGCCTGCCTTGTTATTATAGGGGCGGTGGTGCTGGTGAAGCATATCGTAACTGGTAAGCAGGATGAGCAGGTGGCTGAGGAGACTACGGAGGTGACCGAGGCTACAGTGCAGCAGGCGGACACAGATACTGCAGGAGAAAGTGACGCCGCTAACGAAACAGAGGAGACCTCTGAGGAGGATGCAGCCGACCCACA
>JAILNO010000234.1 GCA_024691465.1 Pseudobutyrivibrio sp.
TGACAACATGGCAGTATATCCAGATGGAGAGGATTCTACTACAGTTCCATATACAGCAGGATTAAGCTGTGGTGTAGTTGGTAACTTCTTCGAGATGTATGGCTCGACAGAGGATGATCTAGCATGGGAGCAGGAACAGAACGAGAACTGTGCTAAGTCAGCTGCAATGGGATTTGTTTATGACAACAGTAAGGTAACAACACAATATACGGCTGTTAACAATGTACTTTCTCAGTACGTACCTGGATTGTTCTGCGGAAGCTTAGATCCAGATACAGCTATTCCAGAATTCCTTAAGGCATTAGAGGATGCTGGATACTATGAGATTCTACAGGATAAACAAGACCAATTAGATGCGTGGGTAGCTGAAAATAAATAAAGTTATGCCCCACCTCACTGGTGGGGCATTTTTAATGGAAATGAGGATATTCTTATGGGAAAAAGTGCAGTAAGAAGAAATGAAATGAAGAAGAATTTACCACTTTTCTTAATTGCTTTACCAGGAATTTTATATTTAATAATTAACAATTACATTCCTATGTTAGGTATCTTCCTGGCATTTAAGGATTACAGTTTTGCAAAGGGTATTTTTGGTAGTGAGTTCTGCGGATTCGAGAATTTTAGATTCCTGTTCGCTACTAAGGATGCTTGGATTATGACTCGAAACACAATTCTATATAATTTAGTATTCATCGTATTAGGAACAGTACTTGCAATATTCGTTGCAATTCTACTGTGTGAGCTGGGAGAAAGGGTACGAGTTAAGTTCTTCCAGGCTGCTCTATTACTTCCTAACTTACTATCTTGGGTAGTAATAGGATTTATCGTATATGCGTTTTTAAATGCAGATACTGGTTTCGTCAATCACACAGTACTTAGAGTATTAGGAATTGATCCCGTGGTATGGTATTCCACAAGTGGTGCCTGGCCAGCAATCTTAATAGTCGTTTACTTATGGAAGAATATTGGCTACATGTCAATTGTATATATGGCAAGCATTTCAGGAATAGATAAGTCTATCTATGAAGCTGCCGCAATAGATGGTGCTACCAAGCTTAGACAGATTAAGAGTATTACCCTTCCTATGCTTAAGCCTACAGTTATAACACTTACTCTTATGTCAATTGGTCGTATTTTTTACTCAGATTTCGGCTTGTTCTATCAAGTACCTCAGAATTCAGGTGCGATCTATAGCACTACACAGACAATCGATACTTATGTATACCGTGGCTTGATGCAGCTCAACGATGTAGGAATGTCTGCAGCAGCAGGTCTGTATCAGTCATTGATTGGATTCGCGCTGGTACTTATCGCAAATGCGATAGTTCGTAAGCTTGATAAAGATAATGCGTTGTTCTAATGGAGGTGTAATCATGACAGAAAGTAAATCTTTTAATAGATTTGGAACAATAGTACTTACTATCCTGGTAGTGATTGCCTTGCTTCCAATAATACTAATAGTAATCGCGTCTTTTTCAGATGAGACAGCATTGATTCAGAATGGTTATAGTTACTTGCCTAAGAAGTGGAGCATAGCTGCATATTATTACATGGTTAAGCAGGGTGTGACAATCTTCAGGGCTTACGGAATCTCATTCTTCGTAACCATAGTAGGTACATCAATCAGTGTATTACTGACAGCCATGCTTGCATATCCTATGTCGCGCAAGTCATTCAAGTACCGTAATGCACTGGCATTCTTCGTATTTTTTACTATGCTGTTCAATGGTGGAATAGTTCCATCATACATAATGTGGACCAGGATATTCGACATCAAGAATACTATCTGGGCCCTAATCATACCTAATTATCTGGTATCGGCCTTCAATGTAATACTGGTGAAGAATTACTATTCTAACAACATACCAGACTCGCTTATAGAGGCAGCTCAGATTGATGGAGCTTCAGAGCTTAAGATATTCTGGAAGATTATGCTTCCACTGGCAGTGCCATCAGTTGCTACCATCAGTCTATTCACAGGTCTGATCTATTGGAATGATTGGACCAACGGTCTGTACTATATCAATGATGAGAAGTTATACAGCATTCAGTTGCTTTTGATGAAGATAATGAACAATATCCAGGCGCTTAGAACCAATTCTAATGCGTCGTTACTTGGAACCGCCACCATGGATCTGCCTGGCACATCCATCAGAATGGCCATGGCTGTGGTGGGAATTCTACCAATTATGATTATTTATCCTTTTGTACAAAAGTACTTAGTTCGTGGTGTTGTTGTTGGGGCAGTGAAAGGTTAGGAGGAACTATTATGGCAGTAGGAAAGTTTACATTTTACTCTTCTTCATTAAACCGAAGTACTACCTTTAATATAGTACTTCCTAACGATATGCCCCCTATGATGACAGAAGGCAATCCAAACTTTGATCGCCAGATGAAGTCCATGATTCTATTACATGGCTTCAGCGGCATGGAGGACGATTGGCTTAATCAAGGCAACGCACAGGAGATGGCCTCTAAATATAACATGGCCATCGTCACACCTAATGGTTACAACAGTTTCTATATAGATAGAGAAGCCACAGGAGATGCTTATGGTACCTTCATCGGCCAGGAGCTGGTGGAGTACTGCAGGAAGACCTTCCATCTATTTGAAAGTTACGAGGACTCCTACATCGGAGGATACTCCATGGGAGGCTTCGGCGCCCTACACGTAGGTCTTCAGTTCCAAGATACATTTTCGAAGATCGTAGCTTTGTCATCTGCTCTTATCATCCATCAGATCGATGGTATGAAAGCTGATGCAGGCTTCGATGGCATGGCTAACTACGCATATTACAGGGAGATCTTCGGGGACCTGAATCAGGTGGTGGCTAGTGACTATAACCCTGAGGTGCTTATCAGTAAGCTGCAGGCTTCAGGAGAAAGGTTACCAGGAATCTACATGGCTATTGGAACTGAGGATTTCTTATACGAGAACAATCAGCAGTTCAGGAGATTCCTAGATGACAATCAGGTGGATTACACCTATGAAGAAGCTGAGGGAATCCATGATTTCGTATTCTGGAATTCCTTCATAGACAAGGGCATTAATTGGATACTCGAGGGTTAATATGTTCGAAAGAAATAGAGAATTACTTATTGAAAAAGTAGATAAGAGGGCTTTTATAAGAAATATTAAGTTCCATATGAAAGCTGACGGCACCTTCGACAGGGAGGGCAACCTGAAGCTGTGGAATGAAGTGATGGCTGATTTCGAGCGGATCTCACTTACAGATTATGTAAAAAGTTACGAGGACTTAGATCCTCTGCAGGAGAACCCATACATGGTGTTCATACCAGGCAGGACTGATATGCCTACTATCGTGGTAGCCCACGGTGGAGGCTTCTATACTAGGACTGGTTGCGAGGCTGGCAATGTGGCTCATGCGTTCAACCAGATGGGCTATAACATAGCCATACTTTCATACAGGCTAAGCCCATACAGCAGATTGGATAGCTTAGAGGATATGCAGGCTGCCATATGTTATCTGAGGGAGCATGCATCCATTCTATCCATTGGCAAGGAGGTAATTGTCATGGGATTCTCGGCGGGTGCTATGTTGGCAGCCAATGCAGCTACCCTGTGGACCAGCCAGAAGATGAGACCTGATGCAGCAGTTATTTCATACGGAGCCATGAGTGTGGTGTCATATCCTATGGGATTCATGCACGAGGCTGACGATATGGAGAAGATGCTCTATGGCAGGACAGCTGAGGAGCGCTACAGACTGGCTCCTGAGAAGCATGTGGACTGCGATACTCCACCTATGTACATATGGCAGACGCTTAGCGATGATGGCAGATATGGAATGACTCTGGCGAAGGCACTGGCGGATGCTTCGGTCAGCTATGAGCTGCATATATTCGACGGCGGAGTCCATGGTATGGCTCTGGCAGATGGTGAGAATGATCTGGATATGGCCAATGATCATGTGGCACACTGGGCCATGATGGCTGATGAGTGGATTAGAGAAAAGGTAGGATAATATATGGAACTTAAGAATGTATATGTGAACGATGTACTAGATAACATCAATATATATGGCCGAGGCTATTATGACGCTAAGGAGAGAGTACTCTTTTTCAACTGGACCAATAGCAGTATTGAGTTTACTTTTACAGGTAAGAGAATCATGGGTGACTTCATGGCAGATTGCGGAATAGAAATAGACGGCCTGCCATATGATGATGAGGCACCTCGCAGGAAGAACTGGCCATACTTTGGAGTGATAATAGATGATGCTGAGGAGTTTGCCAAGACATTCACTATCAATATCAATGATGGTATCCAGAAAGTGCCACTATTTGAGAGTGATAGTGTGGAGACTCATAAGATTAGAATCATCAAGCTATCAGAAAATTATAAGACCTATGGCGGCCTGGTAGGGTTCGACATGGATGGTGATATCGTATATACGGATAGACCTGATAAGAAGCGCATAGAATTCGTGGGAGATTCTATCACCTGTGGATTTGGCAATGGCACCCTTGATCCTAATGGACTGTTCCACTCCACTGATGAGAATGGATATATGTCTCATGGTGCTATAGCAGCCAGACTTCTTAATATGGAGGCATCCATCGTATCAGTATCAGGTATCTGCTCCACATATATAGACGGTGTTCCTAATGAGTATGC
>JAILNO010000237.1 GCA_024691465.1 Pseudobutyrivibrio sp.
GAAGGATAATCTCTCTACAGCCCTTGAGGAGGTGGAGCGCCTCAGCGATGTAGCTGAGCAGATAGAGCGTCTAGAGATACAGCAGGGTGAGTATAAGAAGAATGCAGAGTTACTTTCTAAGACTGAGGATTTCCTACAGCGAGCTAGAGAGAGCTTCCAGGCTAAGTATATGCAGCCTCTTCAGAATGGATTACACAAGTATCTCAGTCTCATTGATAGTCCTGAGGGAACTAATTCAGGATATGCTATTGATGATTTCGAATTAGATATGGATTTGAATATCAAGCTTTCTTATTCTGGCAGTACCAAGAGTGCAGATTATCTCTCACAGGGATATCAGGATCTGGTGGCGCTGTGCTCTAGAATGGCCCTTGTAGATGTGCTCTATCCAGAGGAGAAGCCTATTCTCATATTGGATGATCCATTTACTAACTTCGATGATAAGAAAATTAAGGAGTCGCTTAAGCTCCTTCATAAGATTGCGGATGAGCGACAGACGGTATATTTCACCTGTCATGATAGCCGTGTATAAAAGAAGCCTCAGCTTATTGCTGAGGCTTTGTTTTATATTCTAAGTGGCCTTCTTTGACCCATTCGTGGACGATGCTTCTATCAATTCCGAACTCCTGAGCCACAATCATCTCATTGACATCATAATTCTCATTGATGAAATCCTTAACTTTAGGGAAAATCTCTCTCTTCAAGCAGTCCTTACACTGATCGTAAGGTTGGCTTAAAGGGATACGCCTGCCACAAGTTCGGCAGACTTTAACAGTTGGACCAGTATTTGTCAAAAAATCTATTCTTGAACGACTCATATATATACCTCTAACTAAAGACCGATTTGTTCTTTGAAAAAGTCACCACGCTGTTCGAAATTCTTGAAGTGACCGTAGCTGGCAGCTGCTGGGGACAATATAACAGCAGTTCCCTTAGATGCATGTTCCTTAGAGAACTGGCAAGCATCCTTAAGCTCCTCGATGTAGTGTACGTGAGACATGAACTCAGGACTAGCTACAGCAGTGAGCTTATCAAGTATTACCTTGCCACTATCATACATGAGTATTATATTCTCAAGAGTCCTGGTCTGAAGGAACTCTACTAAAGGATCGTAATCGATACCTCTATCCATACCACCTAGCAGGATAGTGCCTGCATTTGGAATGGCCTTAATAGCGCTGATTGCAGACTCAACAGTGGTTGAGATGGAATCATCATAGTAATCCACTCCATCTAAAGAACCGATGAACTGTAATCTGTGAGCCAATGTCTTAAAAGTGGATAGGGCTCTAATGAAATCATCATCAGAGATATTGTATCTCTTGCATACATCGTATACAAAAGCTGTATTAAAGAGGTTGTGAGTGCCTCTTAGGGTAACACCCTCTAATTCGTCGAAGGAAGCAAATGGTAAATCCCCTGACTTAACCTTAACAACAGTGGCCTTGCACTGACCAGGTGCAGGTAAGAACTCAGGATTGCAGAACAGTGTGTCGCTGATACTCTGATTCCTATATATATTCTCCTTAGCGTGCCAATACTTCTCAACTGTGCCGTAATGGTCTAAGTGATCCTCGTATAGGTTCAGCAGTATGGCCTTAGAAGGAGCATAGTGTGCATACTCAAGCTGATGGCATGATAGCTCGAATACGACTATGGTACGTGGATGAATCTGATCGGTGATATCGAATATAGGTAGACCTATGTTGCCGCCGAAGAGCACATCCTGTCCACACTCCTTAAGTATATGATATAAAAGTGAAGATGTTGTGGACTTACCCTTAGTTCCAGTGATTCCAATAGTCTGAGCACCATATACCTGTAAGAACAGATCCGCCTGGCAGGTGATGTGACACTTATACTCTGATATATCCATAGGAAGTACTATACCAGGGCTCTTGAATACCACATCATAGTCATTGAGGCTATCCAGGTAAGAAGCTCCTGTGATGACATTGTGCATGGCTGTAAGATCTGAACTGACTGCATTAGCATCAGCTATATCTAAGCAAGCATAGCCACCTACTGATGAAATCATACGGAAGCTGGACTGACCCTCTCTTCCGAAACCTAATATTAATACTCGCTTGTCCTTAACTAAATTTCTAATTGTTTCCTTCATTTTCTAAAGCGTCCTTAATAATTTTTTCGAAGAATTCATTCAATGCATGCTCTGGGGCGAATTGCTTCTTGTAGCTGGCAAAAGGTACCTCAGGCACCACTGCTGAATCCTGATAGTGCATCAGAAGAACTGGTAGTGGAAGCTGCATGAGGGCGTATTTGGCAATGGTCTCAGTAATGGCCGCATTGACCTCATTGCGGCTACCTACACACTCAAATGGCTTCTCTGGAAGGATGCCGCACAGCTTGTCGAAATCCTCCATAAGTGTCTCATCCTCGAACAATCTCTTATTGAAGATTGCATCCAGCTCCTCCAGGCTGAGGAATGGTGAGAGGATTATGTATACAAATAAGCACTTAGGACAATGGCCACACCAAATATCCTGCTTGCTTCCTACATTGCAGCTCTTGAAGATGCCGTGGTACTTCTTGAATCTAGAGAAGAGCATGGCAATCTGCAGTTCAGAAAGAGGACGAAGGAAGCTGAAGTAGAATACTCCAGAACCGATGTAATTCCTCTCGTAATGTCTGAAATCAGCCTCGAACTCGAAGCTCTTAGAGTACTGATGATTGACATAGCTATCAAGTACAGTGGATTCATTGGCACTAGATTCATTAGAAAGGGCCACATAATCCAGACCATTGAGATATCCAGCAATGATACTTGAAAAAGCAACTAGTGCTGAAAATGGTGTGTGACCATTGAGGTAACCTTCCTTGTTGAGATCTAACATATTCTTATCTAAAGTACGCTTAGCGTATATGGTACTGTCTGTGAGCCCGCCCACTTCCACAGTGGCATC
>JAILNO010000003.1 GCA_024691465.1 Pseudobutyrivibrio sp.
AGTTGGAATAATATAGTCTGTGAGATCATCCTGCTTGAGAATAGCAGTATATAGATTGTGACCCCCCGTTGCAAAATCAAGCACCCTATCTTCGTCAAAATAAGATAAGGACAAATTCATCTGCATATCGCCGTCAATCAAAAGGACTCTCTTACCCATGGACCACAGGCAGTAGCCGATATTGGCACAGCTGGTAGTCTTGCCTGAGCCCCCCTTATTGTTGGCAAATGCAATACATTTAGTCTTCCCCATGCATATTCCCCAATAGTATTATTCTTCGTATAGAACTGGTA
This sequence comes from Pseudobutyrivibrio sp., assembly GCA_024691465.1. The sequence goes on from JAILNO010000003.1 coordinate 294, forward strand.
TCCCCTTGTCCTCAAAGTACATAAGCCATGCTTCTGATGGTTTCTTATCTGTAACCACCATATCGATATCAGTAACCTTACAGATCTGCGAGAAAGCTACTTTATCAAACTTGGTGTGATCAACAGCAAGTATCTTCTGTGACGCTGACTTAAGCATCTGCTGCTTCACCTGAGAAAATAACTCATTAGCATCAGTAATTCCTCGTTCCATATCAAGCCCCTTACAACTGAGTATCACCTTGTCCGCATGGAAGCTCTCAATAGAATTAAGACACTTAGGTCCCACCAGAGCCAGATAATTAGGAACCAGCTTACCACCTGTGGAGATAACCTCCCAATCATCCTTGTCAGATAGTTCTAAGAGCACCTCTACCGAATTCGTAATTACGGTAATCCCCTTCTTGCCCTCACAGGCTTTAATAATAGATACTCCCGTAGAACTAGGGTCTATGAAGATATGATCGCCATCATTGATATATGAACTGATAATGCTGGCAATCTGCTTCTTACCCTCTAAGTTGCTGCGCTGTCTAAGCTGGAATGGCATATCATTATCGTTGCTCTCATTTAAAATAGCTCCTCCATAACTTTTTATGGCGAAGCCCTCTTTCTCCAGCTTGTCTAAGTCACGGCGTATGGTCTCCTCAGATACTGAGAACTCCTCAGCAAGCTGGGATACCACCACCTTCTTCTCCTTATTAAGCTTCTCTAATATTAAATTCTTACGTTCAATTGAAAGTGTAGCCATAGGCTCTCCTATATGATGGTTTTAATTATTTGGTCATCTGGGCGAGCAATTACAGAAGAATCTAGGAACATGCCACTATCTTTCACACTGGCTTTAGCCTTCTCAATGGCTGCCTCGCAGGCTGCCACCTCACCAGTGATAAGCATATATGACTTGCCGCACATGCCCTTTGCAATTCTAAGCTCCATTAATGTAACCTGAGCAGTCTTAGCTGCTACATCCGCTGCTACTATTATAGCAGAAGCGTCATAAGTCTCAAGAACTCCTAGAGCATTAACTCCCTCTATAACTGCGCTTCCATATATAGCAGCGAAAATGGACTCGTCAGGATTTCCCAGAACGAAACTATCTATATATTCATCGGATCTGGTATTAATTCCTACTTCAACTGCAGCCTTAACCGCTGACAGTTCTCCTGCTATAAGAGCAATGTATTTGCCTGGGCAAACCACCTGTGCTTCAAGTATTTCCACCTCAGCGGCTTTAGACATCTGATCTGCTGCTGTAAGTCCTGCTGATACTGTCTTAAATTCTATCATTCCTATAGCTTTCGCCATTTGCTCTACCTCTTAATAATTATAAATTTGTCTGCTACTTCTGTAACCTGACCTTCAATTGATGCATGGATATTCACTGATAATCCATCGGCAGCTTGCGCTACCACATCCCCCTCCTTAACATACTGACCAGTGACCACCTGTGGTATGGCAGGTGCTCCAATATGTTGAGATAACTCAATTCGTACCGTATTTGCGAATTGCAATGAGTCATCTAATGGGGCTGGTTTATTATACTTATGTACTCCCAGACGCATCTCCAGACGATTCTCTGGAACCTTCCTGTACTCTCTGGCCTCCTTCACTGGCTTAGCCTCTACCTGAGGTGGCTTCACACCAGCTTTCCTAAGGCCCGCCTTGTATTCAGCCATCATGCTCCTAGGCTGCAAGCCCTGCGGGCATGAGTACATCTCACACACTCCACAAGAGGAGCAGAACATCGTATCAAGGAAAGGCTCTATGCTCTGGAAATCCTTATTAGCCGCAAATCTCATAAACAGATGTGGCTGTATAGGATGACCTAAATTATATCTAGGACATAGGTCTGTACATGTCTGACACTGGCAACAACTAGAAGCTGCCCTTGCCAGGCTCACCTTGAAATTCTGATTCTTCTTAAGAACCAGAGGATGATTTTTATCTAAAACGATTATTGCGTTTGTTGTCTTTGTAATAGGTGCCAGTTCTGATTTGAAGCTGCCCATCATAGGACCGCCTATTAAATATACCGGATTATTGCATGTGATAGCTCCTGATAGCGAAACTACCTCTTTAATACTCATTCCTATTGGAACTCTAACAGTCTTAGGTTCTTCTACCTCACCAACTATAGATACATACTTACTATCTACAGGCTTACCTAAGAAGATTGCATTGTATGCATTGTAAAGTGTCTCTACATTAAAAACTGCCACACCCTGCTCTATAGGGAGTCCACCAGGTCTAACCTGTCGTCCCGTAGCTTCATAGATTGTGACCACCTCGTCTCCCATAGGATATGCACTTGCCAGTTTATAAATACGCATATGCGAATCATTCCCATAATCCTTAAGGACGAATTCTACAGCCTCGATAGTGCTTTCGTACTCACCCTTTATGGCAAACACTACTTCCTTAGCTTCAACCACCTCTGCAATAGTGGATACCGCTTTTACGATTTCAGAGGCTCTATCTCTCAGTAGTTGCCTGTGAAGCTTAAGCAGTGGCTCACACTCTGCACAGTTCACAACAATGATTTCAATCTTATCACTGAGCTTGCCATAAGTAGGAAAACCGGCTCCGCCTGCTCCAACTATTCCATTTTCTC
>JAILNO010000073.1 GCA_024691465.1 Pseudobutyrivibrio sp.
GATAAATGCTCCAAAATGTCCTGCATGACGCTTAAATAATTACCACCATCTTCTCTTGCTTCACACAGTTTATCTATTTCGGTTTTACATGTAAACAGATATTTGGCGATTGATAATCCTGTATTATCATCACCAATATACGACCCAAGAGAAGTCTTCCATTTTATACCCTCACAATCACTATTCTGAAAGATAGATTTCTTATATAAACTATGTAACTCATGAAAGTATTTGTCTTTAGAATAATACACATCAAATGAATTATATAAAACATGTTTGCATATCTGCGCATTTGTCGAAGTATCTGCAATATCTGTCTTTGATAACCAAAATGTACAGTTATAATCATCCAGCCCTTCTATAAAGACTTTGTCCTCTTCATAGTAAAAATCCATTCTTCTATGACACGGATTTGGCTTGTGATTAACCTTAACAGTAGGTTCAGATATTAACATGTTTAAGTCACCAATATCATTAGCCTCTGTATTATTGTTAAGATTCTTGCTTTTAAATAAATGCATCACTTTCATCTATTACCTTCCCTACAATGTGCAATGGATCCAAGTACCGTTGCACGAATTGAACAGATTCACCTATTTTTGATCATTCCAAGCATCATGCCAAATACTTGGTTTAGAAATTCTTCTTTGCTTTCATCAAATTGATATTCGATGTAACCTGCTTTTTTATTTCCCAGCGTAATAACACCTGCTAATATCATCCAGTAAATAAAGCCCACTTTGTGGGAATCATCATCCAGGACAAAACTATTATTTCCCTTCCCTGATTCTAGGAATTCTGCAATTTTATCAATTATAGATTCACCCACTTGGTAAATATCGTCTAGAAGTGGGACCTGTAATCGCTCCTCTTTTTTCATCTCTATGGTCTCAAGCATTCTAGAAAAGACAAAAGGTGATTTATCATATAATTCCGTCAAAATATGACATATCTGATAATACTTTTCTACCTCTGAAGTGGCATCTGAATTATTATCAACAACTTCTTCAATGTTAGTACGAATTTCATTCATCCCCTTCAAGACAAGGAAAAGCACTATTTCCTCTTTGTTCTTGAAATAGACGTATATTGTTGATTTACTATAATCCGCCTCTTTGGCAATTTGATCCATAGATGTTTTATCGATACCGTTTGCTGAAAATAATTTTTCTGCGGCATTCGCAATATTGTCTCTATGGAATAACTCCATTTTTTCTGCTTTTGTCATACTTAACGACTCCCAATTTCTATATTATTTCAATAAAATACTATTATTGTATTCCCTTCAGTAAAGCATTTCTTACTGCAGTCTTAATAACCTTGCTAGAATTAGTTGCTGAGCTGACAGCATCTACATCAACCCTCTGATTTTCAACCATGGTTTCTACTATTATCTCAGCAGGTGCTCCATGTTCATTAACATGTTTAATCAAGTCCACTCTAACAAGCTTATGGTCCTTAACCTCAACTTCTACAACAGCCTTAATGTATCCTACATTGCTCTCACCTGTATACACACCATCAGACACCGAATTCAAGTCCACATCCCAATCTTGCATTACGGCCACTTGCTCTTGGTATTTTTCATTACATACCATTTCTGTAACTCCATAAGCAACCAAAAGAACTACCGCCATCATTACAACCTTCTTAAAATATCGTTCATTTCCATTTTTAATACTGATAAAAAATAATACTGCTAAACCAAAGACGGCAATTCCAAGAGTAATAAAAATAACTGGTGGTCTATGGCCGATTAACTTTAAGTTTAAAAGCCCATATATCAATCCCCCTAAAAAAAGGATTAAACAAATGATAGATTTTACGCCTATGCACTTACAGCATTCTTTTCTTCTGTTAAGCTTTGATATGGTGCTCTTTTTATCGAAGTAATTCCATTTCATCTCAAACCCCTCTTCTTATTATCGTACTGCTAGTACGATTAATATACCATAGTTCTTTTTCAGGTACAATACATAATTTTTGTGGTATTTACGATTTCTGTTTTTCTGATGAAAATCAAGAAACGGACAAAGACCCATATTTTCTGAAAGAAAAATTGATCTTAATCATATAAAAAATGTTTATCGCACTATCTAAAATAAATGTAGTTACACAATTTAAAACATTAACAAAAAAAAGAACAGTTATCTCCTTCGAAATAACTGTTCAACTCTAATATTAGTTATAAAAATATCGTATTGACATGATTCCAAATAGTTTTTAAATGCAACTATTTTACTTTATTACCTGCAGTGAATTCCTGTCACTGGTTAATGCCACAACTATCAGGAATACTATTCCTTCAACCAACTGCTGCATAGCAGGTATAAGTCCCATAGCAACGAGTCCTGCATTTAAAATTATGTATAAAAGTGATCCCACAATTATGTTCTCGAACTTTACTTTGGATCCTCCTGATATAGGCATTCCTCCAAGAACTAATGCTATCATAATCTTTATTTCCAGCTGACTTCCCGAATTAGCTGTAACGGAACCTACTTTTACAACATTTATAAAAGCTGCAAAACCTGTAATTGCTCCTGCGAGCACATAAACCCAAAACTTCATCTTGTCGGTACGAATTCCAGAAAATGCAGCTGCTTTTTCTCCAGCTCCTATTGCCTTTAAATACTTACCGAACTTTGTAAATGTAAAGAAAAAGAAGACTACAACCAGCACAAATAATGTAATAGGAATCTTTACCATATCACTGTTTAGGTAAACCGTCTTTACGATATCACCCTGCACAGGGGCGTTGGTAGTTGCAAATTCAATCATTCCTCTAAATAGAATCATGGTACATATAGTTACCACAAAGCTCTTAATCTTGCGCTTCACATAAAAGTAACCATTGACTGCACCGATAAGTGCACCTGCCAGGATTCCTCCCAATATGGCAAGTGGAATATTATATTTAGACAAGTAGCAAAATACAAGTGATGCAATTCCAAGCATCGAGCCTTGAGAAAAATCAAGACCACCCATAGTCATTATAAGAAAAACTCCAGTAGCCGCTATCATTGTCACATATACCTGCGACAATAGAAGCTTCAGGTTCATAGGAGCAAGCAATTTCCCGTTGGAAAGTACGTTGAAGATGACAGCAACCGCCACAAGTCCTATCACCGGTAGAACAGCTCTTACTCCCGATGCAAAATCCGCTTTCTTTAACGCTTTCTCTTCGGCAACAAGATTATTATCCATTGTCTCCCTCCTTATACCATCTTTGCTATGAGATCATTCTCGGTAAGCTCTGGGCTTCTAAGCAGCTCTTCACCGCTATTTCTGCCATCTTTCATGATGATAATCCTATCGCACATTCCGATAAGTTCCATTATTTCCTCAGAAATCATGATTATTGACTTGCCTTCTTTTCTCATTTTGTCCATAAGAGCGTAGATATCTGCTTTTACCCTTACGTCAATACCTCTGGTAGGGCTATCAAGAACAATGATATCTGAATCTCTGCCAATCCATCTGGCAAGAACCACCTTCTGCTTATTACCTCCAGATAACTCTGACACAAATTGGCTTGTATTTACCATTTTTACATTCATTACTTTGGCATACTTTTCCGCAAAGTCTTTCAACTTGTTCTTCAAAAGAATGTGCGACTTGCCGCCTAGCTTATCCAAGGATGGAAGACAGATATTGTCTCCTATGCTTTCATTTATGACCACAGACTCATTGTCCCTATCCTTGGAAGCATAGGCGATGCTGTGCTTTATCGCAGTAGGGATGGAGTCTATATTGGTTCCGTCAGATAAGGTAACAGTTCCTTCTCTGTCAAAGGAAGCTCCAAATACAGCTTTTCCAAGCTCATGCATACCGCATTCTGACAATCCGCCGAATCCTAGTATCTCACCTTTGTGAAGCTCAAAATTCACATCATATATTGTTCCTGGAACAGTCACATTTTTTACCGTAAGAACAACTTCGTCGGAGATCTTTTCCCCGAAATCCTCTCTATAATAGTGCTCCTCTAATTCACGTCCTACCATGAGCTTCTTGAGGTCATCCTCGCTCTGGTCTGCCGTGTTTACCGTATCTATATATACGCCATCACGCATTACAGATACTCTGTCGCACTTATCAAGCACCTCTGACAGGTCATGGGAAATAAAGATAACTGTATTTCCTTCATTTTTAATCCTGTCCATGTGCTTATAGAGTTCTTCTCTTCCCTCCTGCGAAAGTGCTGTAGTAGTCTCATCGATAACTACTACTTTAGGTGAAAAATAAGTAGATTTTACAATCTCTATAAGTTTTCTATCCTCGAAATTGTATCTATCTATCATGTCAGCGGCTTCTATACGCTCTATTCCGTACTTCTTCAATAGAGCGTTGGCCTCTTTCACCATAGCATTAGTGTTCTTTATACCGAATTTTACAAATCTATCCTCGTGCCCCAGGAATATATTTTCAGCAACTGTGAGCCCCGATAAGGTTCCCAGCTCCTGAACTATGATAGAAATACCTTCTTTATTGGCTTCTACCTGATTTTTTACATGAATCTCTTTTCCATCTAAAATAAATTTTCCGCTTCCAATCGTATAGATGCCTGTGAGCATCTGCATAAGAGTCGATTTGCCCGAGCCATTTTCTCCTATAAGCCCGTGAACCTCCCCTTCATAGAAATCTATAGAAACGTTCTGAACCGCTTTTACAATGCCGAAGGTTTTACATACGTCGACGGCTTGTAACCTAATCTTAGACATATCCGCAAAACCTCCTTTACTTTACTATCTCACCCTTAACAGGTTTCATTGTAAGTGCAACAACAAGTAACAATGCCACGCCGGTTACTACGCTCTGTATTGCAGTAGGGGCGCCCAGTGTTACAAATCCGTTGTAAATAATCTGAATCAAAAATTCACCTACTATAATTGCAGGGATTGGAATTCCGAATCTACGGAAAGCTAATCCGAAAAAGCATCCCATGGTAGGCGCAAAATTACGACTCATGGAAGCCATTCCTGTAATGGACACCATAGATGATCCATAGGATATAGCCAGTATTCCCATAAGTCCATTAAAGAACCCAGTTATGACAAAGGTTAAAACCTTGTATTTATTTACATTTATTCCCATGTTTTTGGCCACAGTTTCATTGGAGCCAATGGCGTATGCATATGTTCCGACCTTGGTATAAACAAGCAGTACATATGCGAGGGCAAATGCAAAACAAGCTATTATCAAATTACCAGGAGCATGTCCGAAGAATGTCTGCTCCTTGGTGAGAAAAGCCTGAACTCCACCGCTTACATAATATCCAACTGATTCGTATATGAGGGCAAGGCCTGTAGTTACAATCATGGATGGTATATGAAGCTTGATATAAGCGATTCCGTTGATAAGACCGATAAGTGAGCCGCACAAAAGTGGTGCAATGAGAAATCCTGCATAACCCATATTAAAGTTATTCATGCATACAGTTCCCACAATGGCACAGAGTATACAGTTGGCGCCCATTGAAAAATCAAATAGACCCATTACGATAATAAAATAAAGCCCAACGGCCCCCACAGAATCAATGAGGCACTGCTGAAAGTAAGCAAGCATCTGAACAGGCTGTCCAAAAGTAGCTGGTCGCAGTACCTTAAATACTACATAGGAAATTAGAATAAGACCGGCTAAAATGGCAATACCAGTGTATCGACCGAAAATCTTATTTAAACCGCTCTCTGAATTGGTATGATTCATTTATGCTCCTTATAAAAGATTCGGCGCCGCCATATAAGACGGAGCCGAATCCTGTTCAGTTGTAAAAATTTTGAGAAGAAATTATCACATTATTTGGAATGTCTTGCCTTAACATCATCAAGTGAAAGCTCTGCAGCCTTCTTCTTAAGATCATCAAGAGAAAGATTTGCCATCTCCTTAAGCTCATCCTGTGTATAAGGAAGCTCATCTACAAAGTACTGTGCATATGCATCGTAGTCTTCCTTGGATGCAACATAGATATATGGAAAATCTACATTCTCAAATGAATCTGTTGCAACAGGATAATTACCCTTGATTGCATTGTAAACCATCATATAAGCAATAAGTGGATCGCAATAATGTCCGCCTGACTCTGCTGTCATAGATCCGTCTGCAAGTCTCTCGCCCAGATCTGGAATAAAGTCTGTTGAAACAATTGAAATCTCACCTACTTTGCCTGCTCCCTCAACAGCAGCAATTGTACCCTGAAGTGGGTTGCCATTTCCGCCTGCTGGGATAAGTGCGTCAATATTAGGATCAGCACTCATAAGTGCTTCTGCTGCCTGACGTCCACCGTCTGATGATGTGCCTGCGTACTGTGGCTCTGAAAGTTTTGCTGGATCATCTGGATGAGCAGCATTCCACTCATCAAGTCCTGCCTTGTATCCTTCCCATCTTCCAAGCCATGTTGCATCGCCCTGTACCCATCCGATGAGACCGATATCTCTACATCCTCGATCCTCTGTAAGAATTCTCATAAGTTCCTTACCGTTTGAAACTTCATCTTCATGAACGGCACCTATGAAATAAGGTGACTCCTGAGCCATCTGGTAGATCTCTGGGCTGTTCTCCTCAGAAATGATTCTGAAGAACTGTGCAAGGTACACGTTGTTATCGTTACAAGTCTTGATAGCTGATGCCATTTCGGTATCAGATGAATTACAGATGATTACTCCCTGACAACCTGCTGCTACAAGCTGTTCAACCGATGCTGTAACCTCATCTGCCACAAAGCCAGTGTCAACATACTGAACCTCAGCACCAAGTGCTGTTGCAGCCTCATCGAGCATCTGCTTACACTGTGAACCGAGGGCATCTGTTGTCGACCAAATAGACACACCGATTTTGATTTTCTCTCCATCTGCAGGTGCTTCTGCAGTAGCAGTTTCTGCCGGTGCTGATTCCTGATCCGAATCCACTGCTGCTTCGGATGCCGCACCCTGACCGCAACCTGTGAGCATAGTCAGAGTTGTAACTACTGTAACAAATGATGCTAAAAACCTTTTTCTCATATTATCCTCCTTTAATGATTATAAAAATGGATCCCATGTAAAAAATTTGTATGCTGTTATCTGTATGCTGTATAACAGGCTAACTGCATTTTAGCTTCTGAAAAATCTATTGTCAATTGATAAAAAAGGACATTAATTGAGCGACATTTTAGTGTACTATGCACAAGTATTCACTCTTTTGCTCTTTTGTTCATTTGCAATATAATAGGCCAATACTCCTCTAGGTATCTTGGAGTATTGGCCTTATAATCAACGTCTATATATCTCTACGACTTCTTTATTACTGCAACAGCACATGGTACTCTACCATCAATCATATGGTATTCCACATTAGTATAGCCCAATTCACTAAAAAACTGCTGATATGAATCAAATGTAAATTCTCGCTTAAAATCTGCTCCTACCATATCAATAGTCTTAGATAGTCCAGTTGTTTTTCCATCATCGGCTTTGTTCATGTATGTTGGAATTATAATTTTGCCGCCTGGTTTACAAACTCTATTCAATTCCTGGACTGCCTTTATTGGTTCATCTAATAAATGTATTACATTTGCAGCCATAACCACATCAAAGCTTTCATCATCATAATCAATTGATAATATATCCCCTTGCTTAAAGGTGATGTTAGAATAATCACTACAATTTTTCCTTGCCTTTTTGATCATATTAGCTGAAAAATCAGTTGCCACAAGATTCTTACATCTAGGTGCAATTACTGCGCTTAGAAAACCAGTACCGCAAGCACACTCTAACACCACATCATCGTGATTTATCTGTTTGGCAATAACACTTCGAAGTCCTTTATGTGTCTTAGAATTAATTACATTAACAAAAATATCATATACACCTGCAACTCTGTCCCAAAACATAATATTAATCCCCCTTATATAAACAATGCGGAAGTCTACAATGACTCCCGCATTAATAATATATGACTTCTTGCGGGAAAACAATGAAACCTCCCGCAAGAATCCTGCTTCGCAGGATAACTCTACAATAACTGTAATTGAGTAAATTTATTAATTAAAGAATAGTTTGATATCATCTTCTACATTTGTAATGCCAGCTATTCCAAAATTCTCAACCAATACCTTAGTTACATTAGGAGAAAGGAACGCTGGAAGAGTTGGTCCTAAGTGGATATTCTTAACTCCTAGGTATAATAGAGCAAGGAGTACTATAACAGCCTTCTGCTCATACCAAGCAATATTGTAAACAATAGGTAACTCATTGACATCATCTAATCCGAACACTTCCTTAAGCTTAAGAGCGATAAGTGCAAGTGAGTATGAATCGTTGCACTGTCCTGCATCAAGTACCCTAGGGATTCCTGCTATATCACCTAAGTTAAGCTTGTTGTACTTATACTTGGCGCAACCTGCAGTAAGAATAACAGCATCCTTTGGAAGAGCATTGGCAAAATCAGTATAGTAGCTTCTGCTCTTAGCTCTACCATCACAACCTGCCATTACTACGAACTTCTTAATAGCGCCTGTCTTCACAGCATCTACCACCTTGTCTGCAAGGGCAAATACCTGCTCATGAGCGAAACCACCTGTGATTGTACCTGTCTCAATTTCAGTAGGAGCAGGGCATGTCTTAGCAAGCTCTATAATCTCAGAGAAGTCCTTAGTCTGACCATACTCTCCATCGATATGCTTACATCCTGGATAACCTGTAGCACCTGTAGTAAATAATCTATCCTTATATGAAGCAGCAGGTGGTACGATGCAGTTAGTTGTCATGAGAATTGGGCCATTGAATTTCTCAAATTCCTCCTTTTGCTTCCACCAAGCATTGCCGTAATTACCTGCGAAGTTATCATATTTCTTAAAAAATGGATAATAGTGAGCTGGGAGCATTTCTGAGTGTGTATATACATCTACACCTGTGCCCTTAGTCTGCTCTAGAAGCATCTCAAGATCCTTTAAGTCGTGGCCAGAAATAAGGATACCAGGATTATTTCTAACACCTATATCTACTGATGTAATCTCTGGGTTACCATAAGCAGATGTATTAGCCTCATCTAGAAGTGCCATGCCATCTACACCATATTTCCCACACTCTAATGTAAGAGCAATCAAATCATCCACTGTAAGGCTATCGTCTAATGTAGCAGCAAGTGCTCTCTGTAAAAAGGCATCCTCTTCCACATTGTCCTTAAGAAGAGCGTTAGCATGCTTAGAATATGCAGCAAGTCCCTTCAATCCATAAGTAATAAGCTCCCTGAGTGAGCGTATATCCTCATCTGTTGTGGAAAGCACGCCAACTGTCTTAGACTTAGCTTCATACTCAGCCTCTGTTCCCTTCCAAAGTGCTGCCTCTGGTAAAAAGTCCTTATTATTAAGCTTAGCCAGTAACTCTTCCTTTGTATCAATTGTCATCTTAATCTTTGCAATGATTGAGTCCTTGTCAAAGTTTGCATTTGTGATTGTAGCAAAAAGGTTGACTGATATCATATGATTCACATCCTCTGATACATCCTTGCCCTCTGCACGAAGGGCTGTTGTAACTGAAGATAATCCCTTTGTCACAAATATTAATAAATCCTGTAAATTAGCAACCTCTGGTGTCTTACCGCATACACCTGCATTAGTACATCCACTGCATCCAGCAGTCTCCTGACATTGATAACAAAACATCTTGTTTTCCATTTTAAACTCCTTTTATATAAAAATATTATCTACCGAAATGTTTCTCGGCGAAGTCCATATTCTGAACGCATTCTAATGTGCCCACATACTGATTGTCCTTATCTCTCACCGCCATGTATTTAACCAGTACTGGGTGCCCATCCCTGCTACTCCATATATCCACGCAATCTCTGTTGCCTTTTCTAAAATCTTCAATAATGGAACGAACCATAGGCTCCACCTTAGGTGGATGACACGAGAACACCTCTCTATCAATAGCCATAAGCGGTCTCTTGAATAGCTTCATATCAGTTCCGTCATTGAAATATTTATTAACACTATCAGCATCTATGAAGGTAAGCTCCATAGGAATAGTATTAAGCATGGCATCTAATTCATATGCCTTCATGTGACCTGAAGGAAGATATATTTCCTCCATTGCTCCTGCCATTTCCTTAGCCTTTTTCTTAGGAGTAGCTTTTTCCCACAATGGACGCTTCTCGATTAAGCAAGGCTTGTAATCGTCGAAGTCTCTTGCTATGTCACCCCATTCTTCTTTCGTGAAGTTCTTAGCACATAGAGGGAAGATGATGTTCTCTTCCTTATAAATCATTTCCTCAGCTCTAGTCACCACTGCCTCTAATCGCTCGTTCCACTGTGTATCCTCAAGAAGAGTTTCGAAATCTCTGGCACTGTTTGATAGAGCCTTCATTTCGTCCCTGATTTCATCATCCACAGTCCACATAACATCTGTAGGTCCAGCGAAATGATACTTAAGTTTAAGTAGGGGATATAATAAATCGCCCTTCTCAGCGTAATGAATTGATAGTTCTCTGGCTTTATCCAATGCATCAAGGAGGTTCTCTCTACTTCTCATTGCCTCTCGCAATTTATTAAGTGCTTCTGATATAGCCTCATTTTCTAACGCAAATAATTGTATGGGATGATTCTCAATCACCTTCAGCTCAGCATATTTGTCATCGGCTCCATCCTTTCTTTTCAAAGGTGCGGCCTTAATCTTCGAGCCAATCCCCATGCCATAACTTTCTTCCTGCAAAGTCTTAGCCACAGGTTTTACAATTTCGAATACTCCATCTTCTAATTCATTGCATGTATAACCGCTTTGAGATAGGAGCCCATTTATCAATGCCTTCCTCAATTTATAATAGAGGGCACCATGCAAGCCTGCGTCCTCCCAGTACTTGCTATGTGTATCTAGAGTACGCATCACTTCCACTCTTTCATCTGAGCTATCCCGCACTTGCATTGAATGGTCGCAAGGCATTCCATCCAGTAAGATATCCTCCAGCAGCTTATATACCCCTGCTGCACTTTTCTGGGATTCCATAGCATTTGCCATTCCGCAATCAATCACAGCCTTCTCTATCTTGGGAAAACTAGCGGCATCGGTCTGAAGCAATTCCGCCACTATAGCTGCATATCTCGACTCAGCTTCATCTATCATGCCAGAAAGAGAACCATGTATATTACTTAAATCTATTACCTCATCTATCCTTGGAAAATCAGTCTTAGCCTCTATGCTATGTGCTAATCCATTCTCATCAGCCATCGCTGCGATTTCACTAATAATCTTTTCCTGAAATATAACCTTGTTGTACATCCACTCATGAATTGGTCCTAGTACTGCACTCATTTTGCTCCTCCTCTCTTTTCAAAAGCTACTATACAGTGAATGTGGAACAAATTAAGTTGCATTTGCAACTTTTTGGATATATTATTTAAATTAGTTTTGATATGAGGTGTTTCTATGGAAAAAGAAATTAATTATTCAGATATCGAATTATTTGAGAATATTAAAGAAAATGATCTAAACTCCCTTCTTAAATGCATTCGCTCCTTTAAGAAGGAATTTAAGAAAGGTGAGGCCATCTACATGGAACAGGACGCTATATCCTACGTGGGAATCGTCCTGTCAGGATGTGTCCATATGATTAAGAATGATATATGGGGCAACAGCTCCCTTTTCACCTTCTTTAGCCCAGGTGATTTATTCGGCGAGAGCTTCGCTGTACAAAAGAACGTCTCCTCATCAGTAATTTTTACTGCAGCCGAACAGACCAAGGTTCTATTCCTGGCCGCATCTAATATAATCCATACATGTCCTAATGGATGCGTCTTCCATGCACAGATTGCCACTAATCTTTTTCATCTACTGGGGATTAAGAATCAGAAATTCATTAATAAAATAGAAATCCTGTCCAAGGGAAGCATACGAGAAAAGCTGCTTGCTTATATCTCTCAGCTTGCCCAAGAACAGGACAGTAAATACATTAAATCTCCTCTCTCTAGAGCAGCACTGGCAGAATACCTATCTGTCAATAGAAGTGCCATGATAAGAGAGCTCTCTAAAATGAGAGAAGAAAATATCATTGATTTTGATAAGAATTACTTTGTTATTTCATAAACTTTTCAATAACCACTGCCACGCCGTCTTCATCATTGGATGGTGCAATATAATCAGCCCATTCTTTGGTCTCATCCTGTGCATTGGCCATGGCCACAGACATACCTGCGTATCGCATCATTGGGATGTCATTGAAGCCATCTCCACATGCCATTAAGCGCTTCCTGTCTATACCGATTCGAGTTAAAAGTAACTCTAGACTGGTGGCTTTCTCAATGCCCTTAGGCATAATCTCAAGGAAGTATGGTTCCGAGAAGAATACCTCAACTGAGCCATTTAATCTATCATTAAGCTCAGCCTGAACCTCCTTTAGCACCTTATGGTCACCTACCACTAAGAACTTGACTGGAGGGTCTTCAGCTGCCACCTCATTCAAATGAAAGACCTGTTTAACTGGGATGTTATTAATCCTAGCTTCCAACTGTACGAATTCATTATCTGGCTTATCTGTAATAATGCCCTCTGAATCGTACGTAAGTGGAGTGACTCCATGCTTATTAGCTATCTGGACAATAGTGTGATAATACTCTGTTGGCACCGTCTCTCTACGAATCACTTCCTTGGTATTACAGTCAATAATCATGCCTCCATTATATGTAAGCATGTAACCACCGAATTCGTCTAATCGAAGTGCCTGGGCTATCTTCTTAACACCAGGAACAGGACGTCCCGAAGCCAGTATTATCTTAACTCCAGACTTGGCGGCCTTCATTATTGTTTCTTTGTTTCTCTTACTAATCTCTTTCTTGCTATTTAAAAGAGTTCCATCTAAATCTAATGCTATTGCTTCATATTTCATAAAGCACATATTACCAAGTCAGCAGGTGTTCGTCAATCTTAATTAGTACACTCGTCTATAATCTCTGCCGCTATCATGCTATAGTTCATGAGCTTAGCCTGGGCCTCAGTGTCTTTTTCCTCAATGATGCGCTTGAACTCAGCAAACTCGAAATAGAGGCGGTTACTTCCGTCACTTAGATCGACTTCTTTGGTATCAGTATCAGCATCATTGAAGAGCACGTCATACTCTGTAATACCATTGACATGTGGATAGATACAGATAGTGGCATCTACACCCTGAATGGTAGTAGGGCCAGTGGCTGTACATTCCTTAGCTGCCATGCACATACACTTGAAGCCATCATACTCTGCAATTAAGATACCGCTTGTGTCAACACCCTTTTCAGTATTGGCAAAATATGATACCGCCTGAGGCTTACCAAACAGGCCTACCATTGCAGCTATATTGTATACATTGAGATCACGCAGGCATCCACCATTATGATCTTTGTCAAATACTGCTGGCAGAGATGTACCCTCATGGAATGCCTTGTATCTACGAGACATTTGGCTGTAATTGAAATTACATAGCTTAATATCTCCAGCCAAGCTAACATCCTTCTGCAACTGCTTGAAGGCTGGCATATGATAAATACTCATAGCCTCGAATAGCATAACTGCCTTCTTCTTAGCAAGCTCATCTAATTTCTCAAGCTCATTTAAACTATATGTAATCGGCTTCTCACATATTACATGCTTGGATGCCTCTATTGCCTTCTTGGCATATTCCACATGCAAATCGTTGAGAAGTCCTATATATACCACATCCACATCCGATGCTAATAATTCGTCATAATTCAAGAAGACCTGGCTCAAGTGGTACTTCTTAGCAAATGCCTCTAGCTTATCAGCACTCTTCTCACGTCCACATATGTATATTTCATCAAATCCAATCTCATCTATGAACGAGAGGACTTCTTCCACTATTACGCCATTACCAACAATTCCTAATTTCATAGTATATCTCCTTTATTACTTAGCACACAAAATGGGATATCCACCTATGCAAAGATACTATCACCTAATTCAAGCTTCTCGGCGAAATCCACCAGACTTTTAATCTCTTCTTTAGTCTGAGCAACGCATGCGTCAAAACTCTTAGCATGATCCACCTGGCATAGCTTATCAAATACAGGCTTAAAATCGAATAAGTCCATATCATTAATAGCTATATACATGTAATTATCACTGAATTTAAATCGTATATTCGAACCGTATTTACGATACAACTCCTTTATGAGGGACATATACTGAGGAGTAAGTATATAGAATGTCTCTGCCTCATTATTCGAATATACAGAGAACAATTCATTGAACTCCACATCCTCTAAAGATACCTCAGTAAGATTCTTCTCTAGCTTGGTAGGATTGTGAACTGGCTTATCTCCACCTAAGAGACCATGCTTCACCTTGCCATTAACCACCTCATTAGGAATGATATATATATTATCCTTAAACTTCTTAAAGAATGTATATTTAAACAAGCCTCCCTTAAACAATGTAGACTTATAGTGAGCTCCATCACTATCGCTCTTTATCTCGTAGGTATAGACTTCTACATAATCTAAGGATATGTCGTCATTTCTACCGAAACGCATCTGCACACCATCCTCAGTAAGACACATGTTCTTCTTAATAGGGAATAGATTGCATCTTCTGCATCCTTCTGCATCAATAGCGCTTCCCTCAGAATCATAAGTAGCTCCAGGGAAAGCCTCTTGAAGAATCTTCTGCAGATCATTCTCCTTGAAGTTCTTCTGCATCTCATCCTTTAGTTTCATGCGCTTCATGTATATAGGCACCAAAACTAAAATAAATAGAGGTAATAATCCAGCTGTTGTTCCTGTGATAAATAAAAAAGTGATAAAAATTAAAACTATTAATGTGACTAAGGACTTGTATTTGCTGTCCCAGTTCTTATACTTCTCTATCAATTCATTAATATCAGGCATGGCTCCCCCTTAGATGTCCATAGATAAATTCACGTCAGCCTTCTTAGACTCGTCCACTGTAAAGAATTCCTTCTGTCCTCTTCCACTGATAGATGCCACTACTGAATTAGGAAAAGTAACTACGCACTGATTAAATGCAGATACATTAGCATTAAATAATCTCCTAGCTGCCTGTAAATGCTCCTCTGTGTCATTGACGCTCTTCTGAAGCAGTGAGAAGTTCTCACTAGACTTCATCTCAGGATAATTCTCCATTAAGAGACCTAATCCTGCTGATACCTTCTCAACCTTCTCAATGGCATCCTTCTGCTCATCAAATGACATACCCTGACGAAGCTTGATAGATTCAAATATAAGCTTCTGCTCCTGTGAGACTACATTCTTCACAATATCCATCTGCTTAGATAGCACTGAGAATCTCTTCTCAAGGGCCACATCGATACCTGAGGAAGCTTCGTTAATTTTTACCTCAAGTACTCTCAATCTATTAGATACTACAATAAACCAAACTAATAATAGTAATACTATTACGCCCACGATAATTAATACGTTCATTATAAATTCTCCCTTAAATAATTTTTTTTAATCTATCCGATTATATCATATATACTCTACAATTTTTTAATTTTATTTATAAAAAATGACAAAATACCCTATCATTTTGTCTCAACTATTGGTATATTAGTATAAAAGGATTGTTAATTCGTTAACGATATGCCGAGTAAAAGGAGGATTTAAAATGGCAAGATTTACATTACCAAGAGATGTGTACCATGGTAAGGGTTCACTCTCAGCATTGAAGGACCTCAAGGGTAAGAGAGCTATCATCTGCGTAGGTGGTGGTTCTATGAAGCGTGGTGGATTCTTACAGAGAGCTGAGGATTACCTCAAGGAAGCAGGTATGGAGGTAGAGCTCTTCGAGGGTATCGAGTCTGACCCATCTGTTGAGACAGTTATGCGCGGTGCAGAGGCTATGGCTAAGTTCCAGCCAGATTGGATCGTTGCTATCGGTGGTGGTTCACCTATCGATGCTGCTAAGGCTATGTGGATTAAGTATGAGTACCCAGATTGCACTTTCGAGGATATGTGCAAGGTATTTGGTATTCCAGAGCTTCGCAAGAAGGCTCATTTCTGTGCTGTATCATCTACTTCTGGTACTGCTACAGAGGTTACAGCATTCTCAATCATCACAGATTATCAGAAAGGTACTAAGTACCCTATCGCTGATTTCGAGATTACACCTGATGTTGCAATCGTTGATCCAGAGCTAGCAGAGACAATGCCACTTAAGCTCGTAGCACATACAGGTATGGATGCACTTACACACGCTATTGAAGCTTATGTTTCTACAGCTAACTGTGAGTTCACAGATCCACTTGCTATCCATGCAATCGAAATGATTCAGAAGGATCTGGTTCCTTCTTACAAGGAAGATATGGAAGCTAGAGATAGAATGCACTATGCACAGTGCCTCGCTGGTATGGCATTCTCTAATGCTCTTCTTGGTATCGTACATTCAATGGCTCACAAGACTGGTGCTGTATTCGCTGATTACGGCGCACACATCATTCACGGTGCTGCTAATGCTATGTACCTTCCTAAGGTAATCGCATTCAACGCTAAGGATCCAGTTGCTAAGAAGCGTTACGGTGTAATAGCTGATTACATGCACTTAGAAGGATCTAACGATGATGAGAAGGTTGCAGCATTAATCACGTTCGTACGTCACATGAACGATGAGCTTAATATTCCACACTGCATCAAGAATTACGGTGCAGATTCATTCCCAACAGAGCAGGGCTTCGTACCTGAGGAAGTATTCCTCGAGAGACTTCCAGGTATTGCAGAGCGTGCTATTCAGGATGCTTGTACAGGTTCTAACCCACGTATTCCTACTCAGGAAGAAATGGAGAAGCTCCTTAAGGCTTGCTACTATGATACAGAGGTTGATTTCTAAATCTGCCATTAAAATAGGGCCATACTTCATAAGAAGTATGGCCCTTTATATTTCTAATTAAAGCTTAGATCCCTTAGCTCCACCGAAGCTAGCTGTATTTAAGATATTAGTATCAAATGTAAAAGTAAGATTGCTCTCTGTACGTACACGCTTAAGTGCCAACTGAATCATCCTATCGAGTAATACCTTATATGGAACTCCTATTGGCTCCCACAGATAGAATGCTAAAGAACCTGGGATAGTATTAATCTCGTTGAAATATAGATTACCATTATCCTCATCAATCATGAAGTCGATACGAGATACACCGTTGCATCCAAGAGCCTTGAATGACTTCACAGCCATATCACGTACCTCCTGACGCTTCTCGTCAGAAAGCTCTGCAGGAATCTTACGAGACACACTAGCCATACCCTTAGAACCGCCGCCCTTAGCATTGCTAACATACTTGTCCTCATAGCTTAAGATATCCTTAGTGTGAAGTGGCTCTTCACACTCAGATGCCTCAGCATCGTTCTCATCACCAAGTACTGAGCAGTTAATCTCTCTAAGATTAGTAATGGCATGCTCCACAAGTACCTTGGTTGCATATCTAAATGCATCATCGATGGAATTAGCAAGCTCAACTCTATTCTTAGCTACGCTGATACCTACACTAGAGCCCAGGTTAACTGGCTTAACGATAACTGGATAGCCTAGAGATGCCTCAACTGTATTCATAAGAGAATCCATATCAGCATAATCTGAAAGTGTAAATACCTTAGCATCTAATACTGGAACACCAGCCTCCTTAAGAATCATCTTCATGATGAACTTGTCCATACCAACTGCTGATGCTGTAACATCACAACCTACGAATGGAACGCCTAAGGTCTTAAGATAACCCTGAAGCGCACCGTCCTCTACATTAGTACCGTGAACAACTGGGAATACCACATCTATATCGATAACTGTATTCTTGCCGAACTTCTTAAGAGGGTATGATACCAGCTGAACTTTCTCACCCTCATTAATCATAATGACTCTCTGTGACTTAGCAAGCAGACCATCGATATCCTTATAAGATTCAATCTTGCCTACCTCATCGCCCACATACATCTCATTCTTCTTAGTCATGTATACAGGAACTACATCGTACTTGTCTGTATCCATATTCATAAGGGCCTGAATTCCAGATATAACTGAAACCTCATGCTCTACGCTCTTTCCTCCAAACAACATTGCTACTTTTGTCTTCATGGAATATAACTCCTCTCTAATAGTTATCTGGCAAGTCATTCTCAAGTAATATGTATTTATGACCTTGTCCTTTTATTGCATATGCATAAGACACTGCCTCTTCTAATTTGTCATACACAAGGCATTTCTCCTCAGGGAATCCCTTACTTAAGACACCTTCCTTAATAGGAGCAGTATGTTTCTTACCAACAAGTAATATATAATCACAACAATCAGCTGCATATGTACCGAATTTGTAGTTGTACTCGTCTTCTTTATCTCCGAGCTCAACCATACCAGGAGTGATGAGGATACGGATGCCATCAAACATAGCAAGGGTTTCCACCGCTGCCTTAGAACCTACAGGGTTAGAATTGTACGCATCATCGATGACAGTCACTAGACCGTGCTCTCTCATCTGCATCCTATGCTCTACAGGTTGCAATCTACGAACAGGAATCTTGAGTTCCTTAAGGGTAAGTCCCAGTCTGTTGGCTACAGAAATAGCTCCCACTACATTGATTACATTGTGGGCGCCGATGAGCTTCATCTGGAAGCGCTCTGACTCGCCATTAGGAGCCACCACTGTGAACTCTGTACCGAACTGTGACACTGCCACATCCTTAGCCTGATATCCCTCGCCCTCTTTCTCAGAATAATAGAAGGTCTTCTTAGGATACTCAACTGCCTTCTCCTGAATATAGTCATTATCTCCATTAAGGAAAAGCATACCCTCCTCTGGAAGTGCATCTGCCAGCTCGAACTTGGTCTTCTGGATATTCTCCATGCTGAAGAAAGTCTCTAAATGCTGAGGACCAACAGAAGTAATAATTCCATAATCAGGATGTGCTATATCGCACACTTCCTTAATCTCACCCACTCTTCTAGCACCCATCTCACAGATGAAGATCTCATGGGTAGGCTTAAGGTAATTACGCACTGTAATAGTAACACCTAAAGGTGTATTGAAGTTACCTGGAGTCACAAGCACATTGTACTTGCTCTGAAGAAGTGTCTGTAAAAAGAACTTCATGCTAGTCTTACCATAACTACCGGTCACTCCGATAACTGTAAGATTCTTAGCGTCTCTAAGCTTCTTCTTAGCATCGTTAATATAATAATTGCTAATAGCTGCCTCAATAGGATGATTGATTACATTAGCAATAATATTCATAAACCACTGAATGCTTACTAATACAAGACATACACCAGTGAATCTATCAAGACCCCCTATGATAAAAGCTACCACAGCAATTACTACTACCAAAATATAAATAGTTGTAATCATACGCTTAACTCTAGCGGTGTACACAAGCTTCTTCTTAGTGTGTAAGCGCCTCATAGCTCTATATACTAAGATATCTAATAACAATGTGAGATATATTAGTATATCCAGCCCAATCACAGGGAAAAAGATACGAATTAATCCAATTACTAATCCAAACCCTAGTAACCACTGCTGTCTGAGATTCTTCTTGATCCAGTTGATATGCTCATCATTCTTGTACCCATTAAGCTGAAACATATGCATATTATGTCTCATGGTAAGGAATAAAGCATAAGCAGAAAGTACCACTGCTATAATTGTTCTAATTATCATTTCCTACTCCAATCTGAAAATATGCTCTCATAATGTTTCTAAAAATAACTGGCTGCTCAAGATAAGCATAGTGACCTGCACCATTAATCACTGCAAGTCCAGAATTAGGAATGAGCTCGTCCATAAGCTGTGCATCTGAAATAGGAGTAGCTGTATCCTTATCACCCCAGATTAGAAGTGTGTCTTGCTTAATCTTAGGAAGTAGATGAGTAAGGTCCTCATTGACAGCCATAACCATACACTGCCTCATCATAGGTGAAGCATTGCGGTAATCTGCAGAACCCTGACGACTCCTCCAGTCGTCTATAAGCTCAGGGAATAGTGCATAGATAACCTTCATATTAAGGAACTTCTTAAGAATCTTGTATCTCTTAATCTTCATCTTCTGAGAAAAACTCTTCTTAGGAAGAATGCCTGCGCTATCTAAAAGCACGATATGATCAATCTCAAAAGGAATGCTATCTCTTGAAGCAAGCTTAATAATAACTCTTCCACCATAAGAGTGACCTATAAGTGAAGCCTTCTTGATACCAAGAGCTTCCATGAACTTACAGAAAAAGTCCGCGTATGCATCCACATTCCATGCCTCCCTAGGCTCATCGCTTCCGCCGAAACCTGGGAAATCGAACTGAATGAATCTATATTTATCATTAACTGTATCTGCTACAGAATCGTACATCCCCAGGTGGGTTCCCCATCCCTGAAGCATGACAACAGTCTCATCACCTGAGCCTGTCTCCCTA
>JAILNO010000150.1 GCA_024691465.1 Pseudobutyrivibrio sp.
TACACTAGGAAAATAGCCACCCACCATGGCTACTAACATAGTGCCTATAGTATCTAGATATAATATATCTGGAACAAATGTGATGGCTATGCTTTTACAAATTAGATTAATTACTACTGCTATGCTGAGAAACAGTAGGAATCTTAGCCATTTTTTCGCATCCCTCTTACCAATACTATACATATAATCCCCCAAGATTAATCATCGGTATTTATCAATAATTATAGTCCACACCCCATTATTAATTGATACAAAACCATGATAATTCTGTGAAGAATTTATTAGTCATTGTCTTTATTAGTATCCTGTTCTGCTTTAAACTTACGATTAATCTTACTAGCTGTATCTATAGTGCTGGCTCTTTGAACAGCAGCATTGCCGTACTTTCCACGTATGGAATCCAGCGTAGAATCCAATGCCTTGCGCTTCTCCTTATTAGAGTCCTCAAATAGAGATAACTGCTCCATCCCATCTCTATCAATATCTGTGACCGATAGTCCTATCAATCTAAGGGGCTCACCGTGCCAGCTCTCCTTGATAAGCTCCTTGGCAACCTTATATATAACATCTGTAACATCAGTAGGTTCCTTAAGCTTCCTCTGATGTGACTTGTTGATGAAATCCAGATTCCTAAAGGTAACGCCTACACATCGGCACCTACCATCATCAGCCCTCATGCGAGCACAGACTATATCTGCCTGGGCAAGTAGCATTCTGTTAATACTCTCAAGGTCCTCTAGATCATCCTCAACAGTGGTCTCAGCTGAGTATCCCTTAGCATCCTCAGGCTCATCTATAACAGGTGAATCATCTATGCCATTAGCATACCTATGATAGTGTAATGCAGCCCTCTCACCTAATAGCATGGCCAATTGCTCCACTGGTGTATTGGCAAGCTCACCAATAGTTCTAATATTAATATTCTTAAGCTTAAGGGCCGTAGACTTGCCACAGGAGAATAGCTCTCCCACAGGAAGTGGCCACATCTTAGCCTGTATTTCATCAGGAAAAAGTGTATGAACCCTATTAGGCTTCTCAAAATCGCTGGCCATCTTAGCACATAGCTTATTAACTCCTATGCCTACATTCACCGTAAAGCCCAGCTCATTATATATGCGGTCCTTAATCTCATGTGCCGTAGCTATAGGATCAGGATAAATCAGGTGCATACCAGACATATCCAGGAATACCTCATCTATGGAAAATGATTGCATAGTAGGGGTATATTCCTGACATATGGCCTTGAAAGCTCTAGAGCACTTAACATACCACTTGAAATCGGAATTAACCACTACAAGGGATGGACACTTCCTCATGGCTAGACTCACCGGCTCACCTGTGACTATGCCATACTTCTTAGCAGGGATGGACTTAGCAGCCACAATCCCCCTCCTGGAGGTAGGATCACCGCCAACAACAGATGGAATCAGACGTATGTCCTCTCCACCCCTATTGAGATGCTCCACAGCAGACCATGAAACGAAGGCACTATTAACATCTATGTGAAATATCAATCTATCACTCATATATAAATCCTCTAGATATATAGTAAACTATTTATAAGAAAAAGCAAACATTTGTTTCCATGGTTGAAAAAATATTATTTTACAGATATTATCAGACCATGGTTTACACAAGCTTATCGGATTATTTGAAGAATAAATATAACACTAAGGTATACAAGCTCTCCCTATCCACAGGATGTACCTGTCCTAACAGGGATGGCTCCATCAGCTATGGCGGTTGTATATTCTGCTCAGAGGGAGGCTCTGGTGACTTCGCTGCCACTGCTACTGATTTAGACAGTCAGATTGCTTATGCCAAGGCAAAAGTAGACGCCAAAATCTCTAGTAAAATTGCACCTGAAGACAGGAAATATATAGCCTATTTCCAATCCTTCACCAACACTTATGGAGATGAATCGTATCTGATGGATTTATTTGCCACAGTGCTAGAATATCCTGAAATCATAGGCATATCCATAGGTACCAGACCTGATTGCCTGTCAGATGAGATGATTGCGTTTCTAGGGGAGCTTAATACCAAGGCAGAAGTATGGGTAGAATTAGGACTTCAGACCATACATGAATCCACTGCAAGCCTCATCAATAGGGGCTACACGCTCCCTGTATTTGAGGATGCATACCGCCGCCTTACTGCAGCTGGCATTAAGGTAGTAGTCCATGTAATACTGGGTCTTCCCACAGAAAGTGACGAGGACATGCTAGAGTCAGTGAAGTATCTAGCCAAGCTTACTCCTACACTATTTGGCATCAAGCTACAGCTTCTGCATATACTTAAGGGCACTAAGCTTGCCTCCATGTATGAAGAGGATCCTTTCCACGTATTTACTCTAGAGGAATACTGTGAGATTGTAGGCAGGTGCCTTCAGATTATCCCTAGAGATACAGTAATTCATAGAATCACTGGAGACGGTCCAAAAAAGCTTCTCATCGCCCCTCTTTGGAGTGGCAACAAGAAGCTTGTTATGAATACTCTTAATCAATATATATCTAAATTATAGCTACTCATTAAGTACGCTGTCTAAGGCAGACAATAGCCCATTATTCTCATTGTGCTGCCTTATGGCTACTCTATAATATCCCTTTTCTAAACCCACATAATCAGAGCAGTCTCTGATTAAGATACTATACTCTAGTAGCTTATCCTTAAGATCAGTCCTATCACTTCTAAACAGAATATAGTTAACGTCTGAGGTGTAGGTCTTAAGTCCTAAATCCTTCAGACCATTCATAAGATAGATCCTCTCATCCTTAATCATCTCTACAGAATTATCCACGAAGTCCCTATGCTTAAGACACTCTGCCCCAGCCATCTGGGCAAATATAGACAGATTCCATTCTGGGAGATGACACTTGATTGTCTCAGCCAATTCAGCCTTAGAGCATATAGCGTACCCCAGTCTTACCCCAGGGATTGAAAATGTCTTAGTAAAAGCTCTAAGCACCACCAGAGATTTATATGATCTAATATCGTATATCAGTGATAGATCCCTCTCCATTCCTGTAAGGGTTAAAAAGCACTCATCTACCACCACCTTGCAATTAATCCTATCACAGGCATTGATGATTCTATGTAATAAATCCTTATCAATCAAGCGTCCATTAGGATTGTTAGGATTAGTAAGGAATATGATACCAGGCTTAATCTCACGGATAACATCTAATATATCTTCCTTAAGCTCGAAGTCATCTTCCTCTTTCAAGTAATGGTAAGCTATCTCACACTTAGGTGAAGCTCCCACTATGCAGTGTTCATAACCTAAGAAAGCAGGTGCAAGTAATAATGCCTTCTTAGGAAGTACGGCATGACAAATAGCCATAATAAGCTCGGATGCTCCATTTCCAAAGAGCACCTGATCCTCATATACTCCGAACAATCTAGCCGTATCAGCTATAAGATTCTCATGAAAAATATCAGGATATTTATTAGCGTGTAATGCTGCCTCCGTCAGAACCCACTGAACCTCAGGGGGCACTCCTAGAGGGTTAAGATTAACCGAAAAATCAAAATGAATGTTGTTTCTATAAATGTCTCCACCATGCATGTCTGTAAACCTCTCATTCCTATAAGCTTCGTTTAACAATTAACCAATCACTTCCACAAGAACCATAATTATCAAACAAATGATTACACACATAATTGAAGTGGTAATCATCAGCTTATTCGCCCTCTTAATATCCTCCAATTCCACCTTCCTACTAGAATCGCCTATATAAGGCTTATTGTGAATCGTACCGAAATAACTAGCTGGACCTGCCAATTGAATTCCTAGAGCCCCTGCACATGCGCTCTCTGTCTGAGCTGAATTAGGGCTTGCATGATTGTACCTATCTCTTAAGTACACTCTGGCCGCGTCCCTACAGCTATAGCTAGTGCCAAGTATCCCACTGGCTACAATCATAAGATAAGCGCTAATCCTGGCAGGTATGAAATTAGCATAATCATCCAATCTGGCAGCAGCTGTTCCGAAATAATAATACTTGTCATTCCTATAACCTATCATGGAATCCATGGTATTGATAGCTTTATAAACCATCCCTGCCACAGGTCCTCCAAGTGCCAGATAGATCATAGGAGCTATAATGCCATCTGATGTGTTCTCCGCCACCGTCTCTATAGCCGCCTTGGTGACTCCCACATCATCTAAGCTATCTGTATCTCGTCCAACAATCATTGAAACAGCCTTTCGGCCAGCCACTAGTCCCTCATCTCTAAGAGCATAATATACCTTCATACTCTCACTATATAAGCTCTTAGTTGCAAGAGACTGGTAAGTTATCACTGTTTCTATTATAGTTCCAAAATATGAATTAATCGTGTAAGCCGTAAATACAATAATTCCTGTCAAAAAAATAGCTATCGTAATTACGATAAGCATCAGGATAAAACCCTTTATTCTCTTTAATCTAGGGGTATCTTCCTCTTTTAAAAGTAAATTAGTCAATGAGCTAATCTGCCATCCTATGAATCTGACTGGATGGGGCATCCAACTAGGATCACCTAGTAAAAGATCTAAAAGATAGCCCGCTGTAAAGGCCGTTATGTGATAAATCAAATGTGTATCCCTCACCGTTTTCTACATGATAAGAATAATAATCCTGTCCAAATATATGGCTTAATATAGCCATAATAGTGCCACCGTGTACCACTGCTGTAATATGGTTGCAATCCTTGCTAAGGGCAAGTATC
>JAILNO010000172.1 GCA_024691465.1 Pseudobutyrivibrio sp.
GAGATGACCTTTAGAGCTACTGGTATGGCTACTACTGCCGATGGTCGAAGCCTGGAGTTCAATTATGGGTTTGCTATGTCTGAATCATTTCACCAGGAGTTTAAGTCTTTTTCATCAGAGTATATTAACTATGTAGATCCACTGGTGGTTAATCTTAATGACAGTCCTGCTAAGCTGTCAGATCAGACTTTTTATTTTGATCTGGATGGGGATGGCAATAAGGAAGAGATTAATCAACTATCGGTGGGACATGGCTTTTTAGCTCTCGATAGAAATGAGGATGGTGAAATTAATGATGGAGGAGAGCTATTTGGAGCTAGAACAAATGATGGATTCAGGGAACTGCAGCTGTTCGACGAGGACGGTAACGGTTGGATTGATGAGGAAGATAGCATATTCCAGAAGCTAAGAATATGGGCTATGAATGATAGTGGGGAGATGGAATTATACACTCTAAAGCAGGCTGATGTGGGGGCTATATACTTAGGCAGAGTGGATACCCAGTTCATAGATTACGATGAAGCCCATCAGGTCAGAGGGGCTATGAGACAGACAGGAATCTTCCTACATGAGTCAGACGGACACGCTTCAAGTGTTCAACACATTGATTTTGCAACCTAAGATAATTATAATTAATGCATCAAGTATGGGCGGTTATAATGTTATGAGGTTTTTTAGGGGCAAATCTAAATTAAAGAGCAACAGTGCACTAGCTATTGCAGCAGGGTGTACTGTTGTTTTTATGTTTATAGCTACAATTGTCAGCATAGTTCTATACAATAAGCGTATGTCAGAGGCGGAGGAGCTGCTGGTTGAATCCACATACAACCAGTATGATTCCTATGTGGTTATGATTGCCTCAGATAATGATTCTGACTTCTGGAGTCAGCTATATGAGTCTGCCAAGGCATATGGGGCTGACCATGGCGTATATGTGGACCTGCTTTCAGAGGGGATGAATGAGTCCTACAGCAAGCAGGAGATTATCGAGATGGCCATTGAGACTGACTGTGATGCCATCTTCGTGGAGGGTGATGATTCTATAGAGACTGCTGATGTCCTGGCTAAGGCCAGCAAGGCAGGCATACCTGTATTTACTCTTATAGATGATGTGGCCGTGGACAATCGTGTGAGTTACATCGGTCCTAACAGTTATTCTATGGCTACTCTATATGCCAATTCCCTACTAGATAATATAGTTAAGCAGAAGAGCGTCATGATACTGGGTGGAGATACTATAGACGCGACCTATGCTAATAACTTCGTCAATAATATCCAGACTGCACTGGCAGGTACGGAGGTTCCTGGAGGCAGCCTGGAGTTCGAGACTAAGATAGTGGAGAGTCACGATGCCTTCGCAACTGAGGAGTACATCCAGAATCTCTTCAAGGAGAATGACTTGGCACCTATAGTCATCTGCTTAGACGAGGATTCTACGTCATCTTTTTACAAGGCCATGATTGACTATAATCAGGTAGGTAGTATCCTGCTGTTCGGCAGTAGCAATACAGATTCCATACTTACAGGAATCAAGCAGAGAGTTATTAAGAGCACCATCTATGTGGATGCTGCCAGTATAGGAGAGGCAGCCACCGAGGCCTTCATCGAGTACAGAGACACAGGATATGTGTCTGACTATATTAGCGTGGAAGCTAAGATGATCGATGAGAGCAATGTGGATGAGATGATTAAGGAGGTGGCTAATGACTAAGACTAAGTTCAAGTCCATCTCCCTCAGGAAGAAGATGATACTCTATTTCTGTATTCCTACCATCCTCCTGTTGCTGGTTAATATGATTCTATACATGGGCACTACCAGGATGCTCAATTCCCTGGATGCCATCTACGATAGTAACAACTCCCTCAATGCCTTAAGTGTAGGCCTGGGAGAGCTTCAGGATGCCACTGAGGGTTATCTCAATACTAAGACCAGTGATGCCCTGGAGGCTTACTATATCAGTGAGCAGGAATACGCTGATATGATTCAGAATCTGGATGATAATAAGGATGATAATGAGAGCCGAGTCATGGAGCGCAATATCAAGCACATGTCGGTTAATTATATAGAGCTTACCAGTCTGGCAGTGGAGTGTAAGCGTGGTGGTAATGTGGAGAAATACAAGAGTGCATACGAGGAAGCCACTAGGACCTATGGATATATCGATGCCAGCATCATACGCCTGAACAATAGGCAGTTCGTCAATAACTCTAAGTCATATGGAGCTATGATGACAGCTCTTCAGACTCTGGAGCGACTGAATATCGTCACTCTTATAATCATCGGCTTTGCCAATGTGTTGTTCGTAGTACTCATAGCATCCACAATTACAGATCCGCTTATTAAGCTGGCTTCTACAGCCAATAGCGTGTCTTCGGGAGATTTCAATGTACCTATCCTTCCAGTGAAAAATAACGATGAAGTCGGGGTTGTGACTAAGGCCTTCAATAAGATGGTGGTATCCTTAAGAGATTACATTTCCAAGCTGACTGAGTCCATGGAAGTGGAGAGGAAGCTCAGAGAGAATGAGCTGATTATGGAGAACCACATCAAGGATGCTGAGCTTAAGTACCTACAGTCTCAGATTAATCCTCACTTCCTGTTCAACACCCTCAATGCAGGAGCGCAGCTTGCCATGATGGAGGGGGCTGACCGCACTAGCAATTATATCCAGCGAGTGGCTGACTTCTTCAGATATAATATGAAGAAGAATAAGGATGTGGTGACCCTTAGGGAAGAGATACAGCTGGTGGATATATATATCTACATCATCAATGTCAGATTCGCAGGGGAGATTCAGTTTACTAAGGAGATAGATGATAGCCTGCTTCAGGTTAGGATACCGAGCATGATTCTCCAGCCTATAGTTGAGAACAGTATTAACTATGGCCTTAGGAATATAGATTGGGCTAAGAAGATTAAGCTTAGTGTATATGAGTTGGGAGATTACATATGCGTAAGCATCAAGGATAATGGTATAGGTATGGCCCAGGCCACCATAGATGAGGTCCTTAATGGAAGCTATAAGAGTGATCCT
This sequence comes from Pseudobutyrivibrio sp., assembly GCA_024691465.1. Next base: position 3,036 of record JAILNO010000172.1, read on the forward strand.
AAGAAGGCAGACTCTAATGGAGTGGGTCTTAATAACTGCATAGAGAGACTTAATATCTTCTATGAAAGAGATGATGTGCTTGATATCATATCAGAGGGAGCTGATAAGGGCACAGAGACTATACTATATCTTCCTAAGGATGATAATACAGATAAGGAATAGGGTTTTTATGTACAAGATAATGCTAGCAGATGATGAGGGAATAGTTATTGATTCTCTCAAGTTCATAATAGAAAAGGAATACGGTAGCCAGTGCGAGATTAGGACAGCCAAGACGGGCCGACAGGTAATAGAGCTGGCGGAGGAGTTTCAGCCAGACATCGCTTTTATGGATATCCAGATGCCAGGTATCAATGGTATCGAGGCCATGCGAGAGATTCGCAAGACTAATAGTCATGTGGTATTCATAGTGATGACAGCCTATGATAAGTTCGACTATGCTAAGGAAGCTATATCCTTAGGTGTACTAGACTACCTTAACAAGCCTGTCAGCAGAGAGGCTATACTTGATATATTATCTAAGGCCATGGGTCAGATTGATGGAGAGCGCAAGAAGCGCAGTAACGATCTGCAGGTTAGAGAGAAGCTTGAGACTGTAGTTCCTATTATAGAGAACGGTCTCATCCAAGATCTATTATTCAAGGAATATTTCAAGGAAGATATCGACAACTATAAGACATTGCTAGGCATAGATTCCGAGTATGGATATATGGCCTGCATGGTCTTCGGCCGTGAGCTGGTGGGCAACTACATGACAGGTGCCGTAGCGGTTTCCATCCAGGCTCAGAAGGCATATAGAGAGATTCACACCATTACTGAGGACTATATCAAGGGTATCATGGGAGCTGTTATGTCCAACAAGATTCCTATTCTGATTCCTACGGACAGTGACACTCTCTCATATAATGAGCGTAATCAGGTGGTGGAGAGCGCCAGGGCACTGTGTCGCAAGCTCTCAGATAGATTTGATATGGATTTCAGAATCGGCTTCGGTTCTGTTAAGCCTCTTGAGAGGATGGCTGAATCATACGAGGAGGGTAATTCAGTACTGATTTCCACTACTAGTCATGTGGCTCACGTGGATGATATGCCTGTGGCATGTCAGTATGAGGATAATTATCCTATGGACTTAGAGAAGAGACTCTTCGATGAGATATCTCTTGGCAATGTGAATGAATCTGTGGCAGTGGCCCAGACCTTCTTCGAGTGGATGGAAGAGACCTATGCCAATGATCATGACAGCATCAGACTTAAGTGCTTAGAGTTCGTCCTATGGGCAGAGCATCTAGCCTATGAGAAGACTGGTCGTATGTATGAGTTCAAGAGTAGGGCTAATTACCTGTCAGTACTCTTAAGTCTCAATGGCTTGACTGAGCTTAAGTTCTGGTTCATTGACAAGATTAAGGAATCTGCCATGTGGGTATCTAACAAGCAGGAAGAGCAGTCCATGAGTGCAGTGAACAAGGCTAAGCAATATATAGATGAGAATTATATGAAAGAACTTACTTTAGATGATGTATCTAGAGTAGTTAATATAAGCTCCTACTATTTCTCTAAAGTATTCAAGGAAGAGACGGGGGAAAACTTCATTGATTACCTGACAAAGTTACGAATAGAGGCAGCTAAGAAGCTCCTTAAGACTACTAACAAGTCTATGAAGGAGATATCTGCGGAGGTGGGATATCCAGATCCTAATTACTTCTCTAGGAACTTCAAGAAGTATACAGGCAAGACACCTACCGATTACGCCAAGTGTAATTAATAACTATATTGGAGAGGGACACAGATGAAAAAGATTACTAGGGTCCTGGCACTTGCTCTGACCCTTATGATGATGACCACTGGATGTGGCGGGACACATGCATTAGAGGAGGAAGCTGACAGTGCCACCAAGGATCAGCTTGAGATAGGAATATGTTTCGATTCTTTTGTAATTGAGAGATGGGAGAGGGATCGAGATGTGTTCGTAGATACAGCTACATCATTAGGGGCTACTGTCAATGTTCAGAATGCTAATGGAGAAGTGGATAAGCAGATAGAGCAGATTGAGTATCTCATAGATAAGGGGGTAGATTGCCTAGTAATCATCCCTGTAGATGGCGAAGCTCTTACAGATGTGGTTATATCCGCTAAAAAGGAAGGGATACCTGTTGTTTGTTACGATAGAATTATACCTAAGTGCAATACAGACTTATATATATCTTTCGACAATCACATGGTTGGACAGATGTTAGGTGAGGCCTTGGTTAATCAAGGAGTCAATAGTGTGGTCATGATCTGTGGACCACTTACAGATGGCAATGTGCCTATGGTCAACTCAGGATTCTATGAGGTCATGGAAGAGCATGATGTGGATATTTTGGATGAGTACAACTGTGAGGGGTGGAAAGCAGAGCTGGGCGGAGCCTATGTCTATGACAATATGGATGTAATCAGCCAGGCTGATGCAATCATGTGTGGCAATGATGATGTGGCCACTTCAGTTATCAGGGCTCTGGCAGTTAGCCAGTTGGCTGGAACCAAGCCGGTGGTAGGACAGGATGCAGATCTTCCTGCTTGCCAACATATTGTTGAGGGTACACAGCTTATGACAGTATATAAGCCTGTGGATAAACTAGCAGAGCAGGCAGCTACTTTTTCAGTGAAGCTTGCTAAAGGAGAGAAGCTTACTGTAGATACACTCATAGATGATGGTATCAATCAGATTCCATATGTGGCAGTCGAGCCAGTGGCAGTGGATGCTAATAACATGGATGAAATCATTATAGATAGCGGGTTCCACACGAGAGAAGACGTATATATGAACGTAACAGAATAGCAAATAATTGTAGTTTTAAAATAGGTTTAGCACAAAAATGTGCTAGACCTATTTTTTTATCCTAAATAATCTTCACAAAAATGTGCAGAAAGTGACAACCATTTTAAGAAACATTAATGGTAATTTATCTATAGTAACAAACATACCTAAAGGAAAGGGAGGTTTTTAAGAATGAAGAGAAAGTTATTAAGTGTTCTTATGACAGGTGCTCTTGCAGCTTCAATGTTCGTTGGATGTGGCACAAGCACAGAGACAACAGACACATCTGCTGGTGGGGACACAGCAGCAACAGAGACAACAGAGGAAGCTGGCGGTACAACTACAGCAGCTACTGGAACCAAGGTTGGTGTTTCAATGCCAACAAAGGATCTCCAGAGATGGAATCAGGATGGTGCTAACATGCAGTCAGAGCTTGAGGCAGCTGGCTATGAAGTAGATCTTCAGTATGCATCTAACGATCCACAGACTCAGGTTTCTCAGGTTGAGAACATGATCAACTCAGGTTGTAACGTACTTGTAGTTGCAGCTATCGAAGCTTCTTCACTTGGTGAGGCAATGGATATGGCTGCAGAGGCTAACATTCCTGTTATCGCTTATGACCGCTTAATTATGAACACAGATGCTGTTTCATACTACGCTACATTCGATAACTACAAGGTTGGTACTGTTCAGGGTGAGTACATCGAGGAGCAGCTTGACCTTGCAAACGCTACAGAGACATTCACAATGGAAATCACAGCTGGTGATCCTGGTGATAACAATGCTGGTTTCTTCTATCAGGGCGCTATGGATGTTCTTCAGCCATACATTGACAACGGAACAATCGAAGTTAAGTCTGGTCAGGTAGAGTTCTCAGAGGTTGCTACAGCACAGTGGGCTACAGAGACAGCTCAGTCACGTATGGAGAATATCCTTTCTTCTTACTATGCTGATGGAACAAACCTTGATATCTGCCTCTGCTCAAATGACTCTACAGCACTTGGTGTTGAGAACGCACTTGCAGCAAACTACAATGGCGACTATCCAATCGTAACAGGTCAGGATTGTGATATTGAGAACACAAAGAACATGATCGCTGGAAAGCAGTCTATGTCAGTATTCAAGGATACACGTACACTTGCTTCACAGGTTGTTAAGATGGTAGGTCAGATCCTTAATGGTGAGACAGTTGATGTAAACGATACAGAGACATATGACAATGGTAACGGAGTTGTTCCTTCATACCTTTGCGATCCTGTATTCGCAGATGCAGACAACTACAAGGAAATCCTTATTGATTCTGGTTACTACACAGAGGATCAGTTAAAGTAATTTCCTGATAGTTTAGGATTTTAATAAGAACTGTATAGGGCGAGCATAGCTCGCCCTATTTTAAAGAGAATGTTTTAAAGAGAATAAATTATTGTTCTTTAAGTAATAAAAAGAAGGAGGGAGACTTAATTGGGAAAGATAATACTTGAAATGAAAAGCATCACCAAAGAGTTCCCAGGAGTAAAAGCCCTTGATAACGTTAACTTACAGGTAGAGGAAGGCGAAATTCACGCACTCGTTGGCGAGAATGGTGCTGGTAAATCTACCCTTATGAACGTTTTAAGTGGTATTTATCCATTTGGCTCGTATACTGGTGATATTGTTTACAATGGTGAGGTTTGTCAGTTTCAGAAGATTAAGGATTCTGAGGAAAAAGGAATTGTTATTATTCATCAGGAGCTTGCCCTTATACCTTACATGTCTATAGGAGAGAATATGTTCCTAGGCAATGAGCAGGGAAGCAAGGCAGCTATTGATTGGGATAAGACATACGCAGAGGCTGATAAATATCTTAAGATGGTCGGCCTGACAGAGAGCAGCCGTACTCTTATTAAGGATATCGGCGTAGGTAAGCAGCAGCTTGTTGAGATTGCAAAGGCACTTGCAAAGCATGCTAAGCTATTAATTCTTGATGAGCCTACATCTTCTCTTAATGAGACAGATTCTAAGGCACTTCTTGATCTGCTACTTAAGTTTAAGCAGGAAGGAATGACTTCTATTATTATTTCTCATAAGCTTAACGAGGTTTCTTATGTAGCAGATAAGATCACAGTTATCCGTGATGGTTCAACAATTGAAACACTTGATAAGAATGTAGATGATATATCTGAGGATAGAATCATTAAGGGCATGGTTGGTCGTGAGATGACAGATCGTTTCCCTAAGAGACCTGATGTCAAAATCGGCGACGTTGCTATGGAAGTCAAGGATTGGACAGTATACCATCCACAGTTCTCAGAGCGTAAGGTGGTAGACGGAGTATCAATGTACGTGAGAAAGGGCGAGGTAGTCGGTATCGCAGGCCTTATGGGTGCTGGCCGTACAGAGCTTGCCATGAGTATCTTCGGAAAAGCATACGGAACTAATATTTCAGGTGAGCTTATCCTTGATGGCAAGGAAGTCAAGCTTAAGAATATTAAGGATGCTATCAAACATAAGATTGCTTATGTTACTGAGGATAGAAAGGGGAACGGACTAGTACTCTCTAATCCTATTAAGATCAATACTACACTTGCTAACTTATCAGAGCTCTGCTCTAAGCATGTAATTGATCACGATAAAGAGTACCAGGTCGCTGAGGAGTATAGAGATAAGCTTAAGACCAAGTGTCCTACTGTAGAGCAGAACGTTGGAAACCTATCTGGTGGTAATCAGCAGAAAGTTCTTCTTGCAAAGTGGATGTTTGCAAATCCAGATGTATTGATTCTTGATGAGCCTACACGTGGTATCGATGTAGGTGCTAAGTACGAGATCTACTGCATCATCAATGACCTAGTTGCAGCAGGCAAGTCGGTAATCATGATTTCATCAGAATTACCAGAGGTACTTGGTATGTCAGATCGTATATACGTTATGAATGAAGGCAAGATGGTAGGTGAGATGGCTGGAAGCGAAGCTTCTCAGGAGAGCATCATGTCTTGCATCTTAAAATCATAGGAGGGAGAGAAAACATGGTTTCAGTAAAGTTTTCGGAAGTCATTAAAAAATACACCATGGTAATCGCCCTGGTGATCGTAATTGGAATATTCTATGTAGGAACTAATGGAACAATCCTTTTATCTCAGAATATTAACAACCTGTTATCACAGAACGCATACGTATTCGTACTTGCAACTGGTATGTTGCTATGTATCTTAACAGGTGGTAACATCGATCTTTCTGTCGGTTCAGTAGTATGTTTTACCGGCGGTATCGGTGCACTGATGATGAGCAAGGGTATGAATGTATGGTTTGCCGTACTTGTAATGCTTCTAGTAGGTATTGCAGTAGGTGCTTGGCAGGCTTTCTGGGTAGCATATATTAATGTACCACCATTCATCGCAACACTTGCTGGTATGTACGCATTCAGAGGTCTCTCTAATGTAGTACTTAACGGATATGCAGTATCAATTTCCAACACCACATTCCTTAATGTATTCGGTGGCGGAGCTGATTGCTACATTCCTGATTTCTTCGGAGGCTCTGGGCTCAACATTACATGTATGTTAGCTGGTGTCATCGGAGTGGCAGTATTTGTAATCACAGCTTTCAGAAATAGAATTGCAGCAGCGAGAAAAGGTTACGAGACATCTAGTGCAGCTGGCTTCTACGCTAAGCTTGTTATTATCTCAATAGTAATTCTTTTCCTTGCTTACAAGCTCGCAGGATACAAGGGCATTCCTACATCACTTATCTGGATTGTCATCGTAGTACTTGCATATCACTACTTCACAACTAAGACTACAATGGGTCGTTACCTATATGCAGTCGGAGGCAATGAGAAGGCTACACAGCTTTCAGGTATCAACACTAAGAAGGTATACTTCTTCGCATACACTAACATGGGATTCTTAACAGCTATCGCTGGTATCCTTACAGTTGCAAGAGCAGCTAGTGCACAGCCTACTTACGGTATGTTCTATGAGATGGATGCCATCGGCGCTTGCTTCATCGGTGGTGCTTCAGCATACGGCGGAACTGGTTCTGTATTCGGAGCAATCATTGGTGCCCTTCTAATGGGTGTTATCAACCAGGGTATGTCAATCATGGGTGTAGACGCCAACTACCAGAAGGTAGTAAAGGGACTTGTACTTCTTATTGCAGTTATCTTTGATGTAGTTTCAAAGAGAGAAAAGAAGTAGGAAGGGAGGATCAAAATAGTGAAAGACAAATTATTAAAAGTATTCAAAGAAAACACAATGCTCATTGTACTGGTCCTGGTTGTCCTCTTCTTTAACATAATGACACAAGGAACTATGCTTCTTCCAAGCCAGTTCAATGCTCTTATTACACAGAATGCATATGTATATGTTCTTGCAACAGGTATGCTGATGTGTATGCTCACTGGTGGTAACATCGATCTTTCCTGCGGTTCATTCGTATGTTTTGTCGGTGTAATCGGTGCTAAGTTAATGGTTAATATGGGTGTTCCTACACCACTAGGAATCCTTCTTATGCTTCTCATCGGTGTGGTATATGGTTGTGTACTCGGTTATGTAATCGCCTACATCAACATCCCACCATGGATTGCAACACTTGCTGGTTTCCTCGCACTCAGAGGTTGGGGCGTAGCTTTGATGCACGGCGCATCTAACATCAGCCCACTTCCAGCAGATTTCTGTGGAATGTTCACAGGCAAGATGAACGATCTCTTCGGAGGTCCTCGCATCGGCGGAGTTCAGTACAATATGACAAGTATTGTTATTGGATTAATCGCTTCAGTTATAGTTGTATTCCTTCTATTCAGAAGCCGTGCAACTAAGTTATCTAAGGGTTATGTGGCTGACAGCCTTACAACTGTAATTATCAAGTGCGTCCTTATCGACTTTGTTATTATGCTCTTTGCCTATAAGTTCTCACTTGCAGGTGGTGTACCTTATGCACTCATCTGGGTTGCAGTTATAGTTCTTATCTATAGCTTCATTACATCTAAGACTGATGTAGGTCGTTACTTCTACACAATCGGTGGTAATTCAGAGGCTACTAGACTTTCAGGTATCGATACCAAGCGTATCATGTTCATCGCTTACCTTAACATGGCAGTGCTTACAGTTATTTCAGCATTCCTTACCATGTCTCGTTTCCAGGCTGCTAACTCAACAGCTGGTACTAACTACGAGATGGATGCTATCTCAGCCTGCGTAGTAGGTGGTGTAAGTGCATACGGTGGTTCTGGTACAGTATTCGGTATGATTGTAGGTGCTACTCTGATCGGTGTAATCAACCTGGGTATGTCACTTATGGGTATCGATGCTAACTGGCAGAAGGTTGTAAAGGGTATAGTACTCCTCGGTGCCGTTGTATTTGAAATCCTTAATAACAAGAAGAGTGCAGTTAAGTAATTAGCATTTATTTTCTTCATTATATTCTCTTATATAAAACTCGCGGTTTAGGCCGCGAGTTTTTGTTGCCATAAGGCAGGAAATTAATAGAATTACGATAGGAATAGTGATAGAATTTAGGCATGAAAATAATGAAATACTTTAAGGAATTTATACAGAGAAAGATGGCCATATTATTAGTCGCATTGGTGCTGGTTTTTGCAGTACTTTTCAATGCAGGTTTCCTTGGCGGAAAAGATACGAGAGTTAGAATCACTTGCGCGGGAGATAGTCTTACTTACGGCAGTGGAGTGCTTAAGACTAGAGGTATAGATAGCTATCCAGCTCAGCTTCAGACTAAGCTTGGCACAGGATATCTGGTTAGCAATTATGGACTTAGGAATGCTACAGCTTCAGCAGATGGGGACTTACCATACATTGAGTCTGATGAATATAAAGAGTCGCTTAAGTCTAATCCTGATATAGTCATCCTCATGCTTGGTACCAATGATGCCAAGACCTACAATTGGGATGAGGCCTCATACGAGGCAGGGCTTAAGGAGATTCTTAGCAGTTACCAGAATCTTAAGAGTGAGCCTATTGTGTATCTGATGCGTAGCCCATACTGCTATGCCAGCGATGGTGGCGAGATAGCAGAGTACGATATACAGACCTCTGTTGTGGCAGAGGATTTAGGTGCTGTGGTTGACCGAGTGGCTAAGGAAGCAGGAGTGCAGATAATCGATCTGTACTCAGTTACTGAGGGACAGGATGAGCTCTACACTGAGGGTATACACTTCAATGAGCATGGATACGACCTCATGGCGGACACCGTTGAGGAAGCAATTAAAGAGTGAATTTTTTGTAAACCTGTTGACATTATGTGTTGACAGGTTTATATTTTACTTAAACACATGAACAATTATTCATACGTTCAATTAATAGTTAATTTTCTAGGAGGAAATAGAGATGAAGAAGACTTATAAGATTGATGTGGATTGCGCTAACTGCGCTAATAAGATGGAACAGGCAGCTAAGGAGACAGCAGGTGTGGCTGACGCTACTGTTAATTTCATGGCTCTTAAGATGAATGTTGAGTTCGAGGAGGGAGCTGATGTGCAGGCTGTTATGGCTGAGGTACTTAAGAATTGCAAGAAGGTAGAGGATGATTGTGAGATTTTCTTATAATCTACCAATAGAGTTATAGAGGTGTGACATGAATAAGAAGCAGAAGAAGGTTTTAATTAGAATTATTGCAGCAGCCATTATGATGGCTATATTGCTGTTACTTCCCCTTGAGGAAGATAGTGTACTTAGATTCCTATTATTCTTAATCCCATATTTCACTATAGGCTACGACATATTGAAGAAGGCCTTCAAGGGCATCAAGAATAAGCAAGTATTCGATGAGAATTTCCTCATGGCAGTGGCTACCATAGGTGCCATGGCCCTAGGCGAGTATACAGAGGGTGTAGCGGTTATGCTTTTCTACCAGGTGGGCGAGTTATTCCAGTC
>JAILNO010000206.1 GCA_024691465.1 Pseudobutyrivibrio sp.
AGATCTGAAGTAAAGGCTCTTCTTAAGAAGGGCCTTATTTTAGTTGACGGAATAAAGAAAGTTAAGCCAGAGGAGAAAGTAGACGAGAATACAGTAGTTATTACCTATCAGGGTAAGGACTATTCATATAAGAAATATCATTATTATGTAATGAACAAGCCAAAGGGTGTAATCACAGCTACTGAGGATTCTAAGGAGACTACAGTCATGGATCTCTTTTACAGACAGTGCCCTGATGCACCTAAGGGACTTAGTCCAGTGGGCAGGCTTGATAAGGACACCACAGGATTATTACTGATTACTAATGACGGAGCTCTTGCCCATGATATGCTATCCCCTAAGAAACATGTGGATAAGACCTACTTCGTAACATTAGATAAAGAATTAACTGAGGATGATATTAAGGCCCTAGAGGCAGGAGTACATATAGGAGAGGGTAATCTCACAGCACCTGCAACTATAGATTATAATGGTGGAAACACATGTTATATAACTATTCATGAGGGTAAATTTCATCAGGTTAAAAGAATGTTTTTCGCAGTGGGAAAACAAGTGCTAGAGCTTAAAAGAACGGCCTTCGGACCACTTTTCCTCAATGAGGAAGAACTCCCTTCTGGTCACATTAACGAACTAAAGTGTGAAAGTTTTTATTGACGATTTAATTAACAAGTTTTATGATAATTGAAAACGAGGGGTTTTAGTCTTTAAAGTGATGAAGAGAGAAAGTGAAATTAACAGGGGGAAGTTAGTTTCGGACATAGGAGGGATAGACATGAAGAAAAAGATTTTAAGCCTTGCACTTTGTGGTGCTATGGCAGCTAGCTTATTTGTTGGCTGTGGAGATAAGGGTTCAGCAGGTTCTACTGAGAGTGTTGATACTTCAGGTGAACTTGTATGGAAGATTGGCGGTATCGGACCTACTACAGGTAGTGCTGCTCAGTACGGACAGGGTGTTATGAACGCCATCCAGATTGCTGTAGACGAGGTCAATGCAGCAGGCGGTATCAACGGATATCAGATTGCATTTAATTTCCAGGACGATGAGGCAGATGCTCAGAAGTCAGTTAATGCATACAATACACTTAAGGATTGGGGAATGCAGATTCTTGAAGGAACAGTTACTTCAGGTGCATGTGCAGCAGTTTCAGCTGAGACATACAATGACAGAATTTTCCAGCTTACACCTTCAGCTTCTTCAACAAGTGTAACAGAGGGACATGACAATACATATCAGATCTGTTTCTCAGATCCTAACCAGGGTACAGTTTCAGCTGATTATATCGCTGACAATAAGCTCGGAACTAAGATTGGTATTATCTATGATAGCTCTGATCCATATTCATCAGGTGTATATCAGAACTTCGCTACAGAGGCTCAGGCAGTTGGCCTTGAGGTAGTAGCAACAGAAGCATTTACAGCAGATTCTAAGACAGACTTTACTACACAGCTTCAGAAGTGTAAGGATGCAGGTGCAGACCTTCTCTTCCTTCCATTCTACTATACAGAGGGTTCTATCGTACTTACACAGGCTGACCAGATGGGATATGAGCCTACAATGTTCGGTGTAGATGGATTCGACGGATTACTTGGTGTTGAGAATTTCGATGTAAGCCTTGCAGAGGGTGTATATCTTCTTACTCCTTTCGCAGCTGATGCAGAGGATGAGGCTACACAGGCATTCGTTAAGGCATACGAGGAAGCATACGGCGGAACACCTAACCAGTTCGCAGCTGATGCTTACGATGGAATCTATATTCTTAAGGAGGCTCTCGAGTCAGCTAACCTTACACCAGAGGCATCTAATGAGGAGATTTGCGATGCATTAATCGCAGCTGTTCAGCAGGTTAACTACAATGGACTTACAGGTGACAATATGTCATGGAATGAAAAGGGTGAAGTATCTAAGGATCCTAAGGCTGTTATTATTCAGGACGGCGGTTACGTATCAGTACAGTAATTCAGCTAGGACATTAGCTTAATAACTAAGCACCAATGGCGATGCAAAGCGGACGAGAGACCGTCCGTTTAGCATCGCATATTATATTTATACGGAAAGCGAGTTTTTGTTATGGGATTTTTAACCTATCTAATCAATGGTTTAAGCCTTGGTAGCGTGTATGCCATTATAGCTTTAGGCTATACCATGGTATACGGCATTGCTAAGATGCTTAATTTCGCACACGGAGACGTAATCATGATCGGTGCATACTTAGTCTTCATGTGTATGTCTAATTCAGGGATGCCGGCAGTGGTAGCTATTGTAGTATCTATAGTCTGCTGTACAGTACTTGGAATAGTCATTGAGAAAATTGCATATAAGCCTCTTAGAAGAGCAACTAATCTGGCGGTGCTTATTACAGCTATCGGCGTTAGTTACTTTTTACAGAATATGGCGCTGTTGATATTTGGTTCTAACCCAGTTAGCTTCGCTTCAGTAATTACATGGCAGGGCCTGATACTTGCAGATGGACAGCTTAAGATTACAGGTAATGCCATCATAACAATCATTACTTGCTTGATAATTATGATTGTTCTTATGTGGTTCGTTAAGAATACCAAGCCAGGTCAGGCTATGAGAGCAGTATCAGAGGATAAGGATGCAGCAGTGCTTATGGGAATCAATGTTAATGCAACTATTTCCCTTACATTCGCTATAGGTTCAGGTCTGGCAGCTATTGCTGGTGCATTACTCTGTAGCTCATATCCATCACTTACTCCTTATACTGGTTCCATGCCAGGTATCAAAGCATTTACAGCTGCGGTATTCGGCGGTATCGGATCTATTCCAGGAGCACTTATCGGTGGACTATTACTGGGCATTATCGAGATATTAGCTAAGGCTTATATTTCCAGCCAGTTGGCAGATGCTATCGTATTTGCGGTACTTATTATTGTGTTGCTTGTTAAACCTACTGGTATTCTTGGCAAGCAGATTAAAGAGAAAGTGTAGGTGGCAGCAATGAAGAATCTTAATAAATCTACACAAAACTTAATAACATCAATAGCATTAGTTGCAGTTCTATACATTGTGATGACAATCATGGATGTCACAGGAAATCTTAGCTCTCTTATGAGTGGATTGCTTGTTCCAGTATGTGCTTACTCACTGGTGGCAGTAGGACTTAACTTATGTGTTGGATATTTGGGTGAGCTCTCCTTAGGTCATGCAGGATTCATGTGCGTAGGTGCATTTACATCTGCATTCTTCTCTAAGGTATTCATGGGAGTAATCCCTGATGTGCCTAGATTCATCCTGGCACTTATTATTGGAACAGCTGCAGCTGCACTGTTTGGCTTCCTTATTGCCATTCCAGTACTTCGTTTGAGCGGTGATTATCTTGCAATCGTTACACTTGCCTTCGGCGAGATTATCAAGAATGTAATCAACGTATTATATGTAGGAATGGATTCTAATGGTATCCATGTATCCATGAAGGATATGCTTTCACTTGGACTTGAGCCAGGCGGTACCATGCTAATCAATGGACCTCAGGGAATCACAGGAACTCCTAGACAGTCTACCTTTACAATTGCAGTGATTCTCTTAATACTGGCACTTGTTGCTACTCATAATTTCGTTAATTCCAGAACTGGTAGAGCAGTGAAGGCCATCAGAGATAACCAGATTGCAGCGGAGACAGTTGGTCTTCCAATTGCTAAATATAAGCTAATTGCATTTACACTATCTGCAGCCATAGCAGGTGTGGGCGGCGTACTTTTTGCCCACAATATCAATTCACTTACAGCTACTACTAACAACTTCGGATACAACATGTCCATCATGATTCTTGTATACGTAGTACTTGGTGGCATCGGTAATTTCTCAGGCTCAGTTATTGCAGCAGTGGTACTTACACTGCTCCCTGAGTTACTTAGAGGATTATCTAATTATCGTATGTTAATTTACTCAATTGTTCTTATTACACTTATGCTCTTTAACTGGGCTCCAGCTATTCTTAAGTGGAGAGAAGAAAAGGGCATCACCACTAAGGCAATTATGAGTAGATTTAATAAGAAAAAGGAGGTGCAGTAATGAGCTTACTTGAAGTTACTAATCTAGGCATTTCCTTTGGCGGACTTAGAGCCGTAGATGAGTTCAATCTCTCTATTGAGGAGGGCGAGTTATATGGTCTCATCGGACCTAACGGTGCGGGCAAGACCACAGTCTTCAATATGCTTACAGGAATCTACAAGCCTACAGATGGCAAGATTTTCCTGGGAGGAAATGACATCACAGGTAAGAAGACTGCAGAGATTAATAAGTCTGGCGTGGCTAGAACTTTCCAGAATATTAGATTGTTCGGAGATCAGTCAGTGCTTGATAATGTTAAGATTGGCTTACATAATTCCTTTGAATATGGAACAGCCACAGGCATCTTCAGATTGCCTAAGTACTTTACTACTGAAAAAGAGATGAATAAGAAAGCTCTTGAAATCCTTTCAGTATTCGGACTAGATAAGGAGGCAGATGTACTTGCATCTAATCTTCCTTATGGAAAGCAGAGAGAGCTGGAGATTGCCAGAGCTCTTGCTACTAATCCTAAGCTTTTACTCTTGGATGAGCCTGCAGCAGGTATGAATCCTAATGAGACTAGAGATTTGATGAATACCATAGCTCTCATCAGGAAGGAATTCGGAGTGACCATCCTTCTGATTGAGCATGATATGAAGCTTGTATCAGGAATCTGTGAGAAGCTTACAGTTCTCAATTTCGGACGTGTGCTTGCACAGGGTGAGACCAGCGCAGTATTAAACGATCCAGAAGTAATAAAGGCTTATTTAGGAGAGTAATATGTTAGAAGTAAAAGATTTAGTTGTTAATTATGGAGTTATACAAGCTCTTAAAGGAATTAGCTTCGAGGTTAATGAGGGAGAGGTAATCGCTCTTATCGGTGCCAATGGTGCTGGTAAGACTACCACTCTTCAGACTATCTCAGGAATGCTTAATCCTACCTCAGGAAGTGTGCTCTTAGAGGGTGTCGATATCACTAAGGTACCAGGTCACAAAATCGTATCTATGGGTATGGCTCATGTGCCTGAGGGACGTAGAGTTTTCGCGGGATTAACAGTGCTTGAAAACTTGAAAATGGGGGCTTATACTAGAAGTAACAAAGCAGAAATTGCGGATGCATTTGATAGAGTCTATGAGAGTTTTCCACGTCTTAAGGAGAGACAGAATCAGCTAGCTGGTACCCTGTCAGGTGGTGAGCAACAGATGCTTGCCATGGGCCGTGCTCTTATGAGTCAGCCACGTATTGTCCTTATGGATGAACCTTCTATGGGACTTTCTCCTATCTATGTGGAGGAGATTTTCAATATCATCCAGTCTATTTCTGATGCTGGCACCACAGTTCTTCTTGTAGAGCAGAATGCTAAGAAGGCACTTGCCATTGCAGATAGAGCATATGTACTAGAGACAGGTAATATCGTTCTATCAGGGGATGCTAAGCAGCTTATGAATGATGATTCAATTAAGAAGGCTTACCTAGGCGAGTAATGCCCTAAGGAAGATGGTGCATCACCTTATTTGGGGAGGTATACATCATGGAAGAGAAAAAGCTAGTTATTACAATTGCCAGAAGCTATGGATCAGGTGGACTCACCTTGGCAAAGAAGCTGGGAAAGGAACTAGGAATTCCTGTATACGACAGAGAGATTCTTCGTATGGCTTCTGATCAGAGTGGTATCAATGAGGAGCTCTTCGGGCAGGTGGATGAGCATGTGCGCAAGATATTCATGAGCGCCAAGGGCAAGTACAAGGGCATGCCACTTACTCCAGAGTATTCTGCATTTACCTCAGATGACAATCTATTCGAGCTTCAGGCTGATGTCATCAAGCGAATAGCTAATACAGGAAGCTGTATCTTCGTAGGTCGTTGTGCAGACTATATTTTACGAGACAGACCTTATGTGCTTTCGTTATTTTTCTATGCATCTGAGGAGGATTGCTTAGAGAGATTGCGCAAGCAGGTTAGCGGCACTGATGATGAACTCATCAAGAGGATGCACGATATCGATAAGCATCGTGCAGATTATTATCGCTATTACACTGGTCATGATTGGAATGATGCTAGGAACTATGATTTCTGTCTTGATACGGGAGTGATGGATTACGATAGACTTATCGAAGTAGTTAAGTCATACATAGAGCTTAAGAATAAATAATAATAGGGGCCCGTAGGGGCCCCTTTTTATTGGCTTACATATCCTCTAGCTTACCATGCTTTTCATAACGAGTGATTCTTGATATTGTATTGCTTTCATCTACGAATACAACCTTAGGCTTATGGGTAGCTGCTTCTTTAGCGTCTACAGAGCAATAGCACATGATAATAACATGATCATTGACCTGCACCTGGCGAGCTGCAGCACCATTTAAGCAGATTACCTTGCTGCCGCGCTCCCCTGCAATGGTGTAAGTCTCGAAGCGGTTGCCATTCTCCACATCCACTATCTGCACCATCTCATATTCTAATATACCTGCGGCATCGAGTAAGTCTGCATCAATTGTGATACTTCCCACATAATCAAGAGCTGCCTGTGTGACAGTAGCTCTATGAATCTTACCCTTTAACATTGTTAAGTTCATAATATCCTCATTTCTAGTCTACGATAAAGTTATCAATCAATCTGACATTATCAATATATACAGCTACTGCAGTAAGAACAGGTCCGTCAATTACATCTGTTTTCTGAAGCTCATTCCAGTCAACCACTTCCACGTAATCTACCTTAGCAAGAGGCTCTGACTCTATGATACTTGTAACAGTATTAACTACCTTAGTAGCATCCTTTTCGCCACTTCGTACCATTTCCTCTCCCTTAATAAGAGCTTTATGAAGGATAGTAGCCTTAGCTCTGGCATCAGCTGAGAGATATGTGTTACGTGAGCTCTTAGCGAGTCCGTCCATCTCTCGTATGATAGGGCAGCCAATTATCTCGATATTGAAATTAAGATCCCTTACCATACGCTTAACAATAGCTAGCTGCTGTGCATCCTTCTGACCGAAATATGCTCTATCAGCTTCTGTAATATTAAAAAGCTTACTAACCACAGTACATACACCGTTGAAGTGGATAGGACGACTCTTACCACACAACTCTGTGGATAAAGTATCTACACCCACATATGAATGGAAATCTGGATCATACATCTCACTAGGCTCTGGATGGAAAATTAAATCTGTGCCAATTCCCTTACATAATCTGCAGTCTGCATCGAAATCTCTAGGATATGTAGCCAGATCCTCCTTAGGACCGAACTGGATAGGATTGACGAAATCAGATACGATTACCCTATCATTCTCCTCTACAGCGCGAGTAATTAAGCTGGCATGGCCCTCATGTAAATACCCCATAGTAGGCACTAAACCAATAGATAGACCTTCCTTTTTCCAACCGCGTACTACTTTCTTAACTTCCTCAATTGTATTTGCAACTAACATATCTTCTCCTTATACTGTCTCAGTTTCAAACTCTACCTTAAACTCTGTCTTAGCCGCTGCAGCTCGAACCTCATTCATAACCTCTGAGCTGATAGCGAAATTATGCTCCTCAGCAGGAAATGCCTTAGACTTAACTTCAGAATCATAAGCTTTGAAGGCATTCTTCATTTCCTCGCCGATATTGGCAAAGTGCTTAACGAACTTAGGCTTCAGACCAGA
>JAILNO010000223.1 GCA_024691465.1 Pseudobutyrivibrio sp.
GCTCCTAAGTATGCAGCTCCTGAGATCCGAATTGACAAGGATTATTTTGCTAGGGCCGGCCTGGACATCGAGGATGATTTAGACGGACCAGCTGATAATATGGAGGAGAGTCCAATCTCATCAGAGGACTTAGATGCCGAGTATTTCAAGTGGCAAGAGGAAGAGACCACCGATGAGAAGAAACCTGGTAAGAAAGGCCTTTCAGGTCTATTTGGATTAAAGCACTAGAAGGAGAATAAAGGATGAAGCTTTACAACAACGGAGTATACCTAATCAACGGCAACCAGATTGTAGAAGATGGCCCACAGGCAGCAGCCGCTATTAAGGCAGCCACGGGTCAGGACGTGACTAAAGACATGGCTCACAAAGAGACTATGGCTTATAGTATTTTGTCTGATCATAATACCTCTGGTAACATGGAACATCTACAGATTAAATTCGACAAACTTGTCAGTCACGATATCACTTATGTAGGTATCATTCAAACAGCAAGAGCTTCAGGCCTTGAGAAATTCCCTATTCCATATTGTTTAACTAATTGCCACAACTCACTCTGTGCAGTTGGCGGTACTATCAATGAAGATGACCACATGTTTGGACTTACATGTGCTAAGAAGTACGGCGGTATCTATGTACCACCACATCAGGCGGTTATTCATCAGTTTGCCCGCGAGATGATGGCAGGCGGCGGCAAGATGCTACTTGGTTCTGACTCACACACTAGATACGGTGCCCTTGGAACCATGGCTATGGGCGAGGGTGGCCCAGAGCTTGTTAAGCAGCTTCTTTGCCAGACTTATGATATTAGCATGCCAGGTGTAATCGGAGTATACATGACAGGCACTCCACGTAAGGGAGTAGGCCCTCAGGATGTGGCTCTTGCCATCATCGGAGAGGTCTTCGACAAAGGATACGTTAAGAATAAGGTTATGGAGTTCGTTGGACCAGGTGTGGCTAACCTCTCTATGGACTTTAGAATAGGCGTCGATGTTATGACTACAGAGACCACATGTCTCAGCTCTATCTGGACTACAGACTCTAAGACTGAGGAGTTCTATGAGATCCACGGTCGCAAGGAGGAGTACAAGGAGCTCAACCCAGGTCAGGTAGCTTATTATGATGGCATGATTGAGATTAATCTCGATGAGATTAAGCCTATGATCGCTATGCCATTCCATCCTAGCAACACATACACAATCGAGGAGCTCAATGCTAACCTCATGGATATCCTTGATGACTGCGAGAAGAGAGCTAAGGTTTCTTTAGACGGTCAGGTAGAGTTCTCACTCAAGGATAAGGTAAGAGATGGCAAGCTATACGTTGATCAGGGTATCATCGCTGGTTGTGCAGGTGGTGGATTCGAGAATATCTGCGATGCAGCTGACATCCTCAGAGGAGCTAGTATCGGACCTGATGAGTTCACACTTTCTGTTTACCCAGCTTCTACACCTATTTACATGGAGCTTGTTAAAAATGGCGCGGTAGCCGACCTTATGAGTACAGGTGCTATTGTTAAGACAGCATTCTGCGGCCCATGCTTCGGTGCAGGCGACACACCATCTAACAATGGATTTTCTATTCGTCATTCTACTAGAAACTTCCCTAACAGAGAGGGTTCTAAGCTTCAGAATGGCCAGATTGCATCAGTTGCACTTATGGATGCTCGCTCTATTGCAGCTACAGCAGCTAATAAGGGATATCTTACAGCAGCTACTGATGTTGACGTTAACTTTACCAAACCTAAGTATCATTTTGATGGAAGAATCTACGCTAACCGCGTATTTGATTCTCACGGCGTTGCTGAGCCTGAGACAGAGATTCACTTTGGTCCTAACATCAAGGATTGGCCTAAGATGAGTCCACTTCCAGAGAATCTGTTCCTTCAGGTAGTATCTGAGATTCACGATCCAGTTACTACTACTGATGAGCTTATTCCATCAGGTGAGACTTCATCATACCGTTCTAACCCACTTGGACTTGCTGAGTTCACACTTTCTCGTAAGGATCCAGAGTACGTAGGACGCGCTAAGAATATTCAGAAGGCTCAGAAGGCTCTCGAGGAGGGCGGATGCGCAGGCGAAGCAGTACCAGAGCTTAAGGCAATCGTTCACAAGGTTAAGGAGACCTATAAGGATCTTAGCCATGAGAACTTTGGAGTAGGTTCTACTATCTTTGCCGTTAAGCCAGGTGATGGCTCAGCTAGAGAGCAGGCAGCTTCATGCCAGAAGGTTCTCGGCGGATGGGCTAATATCGCTCATGAATATGCAACCAAGAGATATCGTTCTAACCTCATCAACTGGGGTATGCTTCCATTTGTTATTCCAGAGGGAGAGCTACCATTTAAGAACTTAGACTATCTATTTATCCCTGGTATCAAGGAGGCAGTCGCTAATAAGGCAGACAGCATTCAGGCATACGTAGTTAAGGAAGAGGGACTTAAGGAATTCACCATGACTTTGGGTGAACTCACAGATGATGAGAGAGAGATTATTCTTAAAGGCTGTTTAATTAATTACAACCGACAGTAGTATCAGCATTTAAGGAGGAGACTATGACTGGGGAAGAGAAAGAAGAACAGAGAGCACTTAGAAGGAAGCTGTGTAGCTATGTCTTTGCTGCATGTGTAATCATCCTTTTCTACTTCGCTCTCAGGAATAGTAGGAGCATCGCATCAGTAGTTAGCCATGTATATACAGTTATACAGCCTATTTTAATCGGCTTTGTCATGGCGTTTTTGATGAACCCTATCATGTGCTTCTTTGAGAAAAGGTTACGCAAGCCTTTCGAAAAGATCTGCAAGACTAAGAAGGGCGCATGGACTGGCAACAGGACATTGTCATCTATCTTGTCACTTGTAGTGTTAACAGGAATAGTGGTATTCATATTCAGCGCTATTGTGCCTAATTTAATTAGTACTATTATCTATCTCGCTGAGCATATAGATGAGCAGATAGCAGGTGTGCTTGATTGGTGCAATGTAATAACGAAGGGCAGATATGAAGAAGCTCTTATGAAGGCTAAGGATAATAATATAGGCGACCTGGTTAATCAGGGGCTTAGCTTTGCAGATCAGTACATTGATTACGACCAGGTTGATATGATGACCATCATTACAAATAGCGTATTCGTTGTAGGTAAGTTTTTCGTCAATATCATCATTGGTATGTTTGTATCCGTATATGTCCTTATTTCTAAGGAGACATTTAAAGCCCAGGCTAAGAAATTAGTATGCGGTATATTCAAAGCCAAGTATGCCAATATTATTTTAGAAATCAGTCGTAAGTCAGCAGATATCTTCTATGGATTCATCATAGGCAAGATTATCGATTCAATTATTATTGGAATAATCTGCTACGTGGCATGTCTCATCATGAATATGCCATATCCACTGCTTGTATCAGTAATCGTGGGAATTACCAATATAGTTCCAGTATTTGGTCCCTACATTGGAGCTGTGCCAACAGTTATCATCATATTCCTCACTGAGCCTATGCAGGGTATCTACTTCTTGATATTTATACTTATTCTGCAGCAGATTGATGGTAACCTCATCGGACCTAAGATTCTCGGTGATTCCACAGGTATATCATCCTTCTGGGTTGTTTTTGCAGTGGTTGTAGGTGCAGGCTTCTTTGGTGTAGGTGGTATGATTGTAGCAGTTCCAATCGTTGCAATTATCTATTACATAGTTGGCAGGATAGCAGCTTACTTGGTTGAGCGTCGCAATCTACCAGTCGAGACATCCAGATATGTGACCATGGATTACATAGATGAGGAACAGAATATTCTTGTAGAGCATGATTATTCTGCTAAAGAAACTAACAAAAAACAGCCACTTTTCGGCAGAAATAGGCGCAAAAAATAATTTTTAGAAAACCAGGATTTTTAGTCCTGGTTTTTTGATTTTAGAATCAAGCTATGTTAATATTTTAGTAACTATAAGTCTAGTGATTTTGGAGAATAATTCTGTGGAAAAAATGGAGTATCGTACTAGAATACAAGAGATGAAGAGTCTTGTTTCAAATAATAGATTTGCAGACGCCATGGACGTGGCAGAGACTATTAATTGGCGCAAGGTGCATAATATTAATGATTTGATTGCAGGCAGCGAGTCCTTTGAGGCTGCTGGCAAGATAGAAGAGGCTAGAGATTTACTCTTAGTTGCTCATGAGCGTTCTCCTATCGGGCGCATGATTTTATATAAGCTTTGCATGATTTCCATTAAGCTTAAGGAAATTGACGAAGCACAGGAATACTACAATGAATTCGTACAGATTGCGCCACATGATAGTCTTAAATACATTCTTAAATACAACATTAATGTTGCAAAGGGTGCAGATATCAGCACACTCATTAAGATCCTAGAACAACTTAAAGAAAATGATTTCATTGAGGAGTGGGCTTACGAGCTTGCTTATCTTTATCATAAGACTAATCAGGGCGATAAATGTATCGCTCTTTGTGATGAGATTATTCTTTGGTTCGGTGATGGTCCAGTGGTAGAGAGAGCTCTAGAGCTTAAGATGCTCTATCAGCCACTTGATAAGGTTCAGGAGGATAAGTACCGTAACCTTCAGCAGAAGAAGGACGGCATCACTGAGATTACAGAGCAGAGTTTAGCTGAATCTAGCAGCATGGTGCCTAATATCCAGCCTATCCAACTGCCAGAGGGGCCAGAGCGTTTCGATACTATCAACCTCCAGGCCGAGATTAAGAAGAATATCGATGAGATTATGAAGGCCACTGATACAGGCGAGGTTTCTGAGAATATTGGCGCTATTAAGAATCTTGTTGAGGAGATACCTTACCTTCAGGTTTCCGAGGAGGAGACTGAGGAAGAGACTGAGGATTTCTCAATCAATGATACTTTCCAACAGTATCTCGAGGAGGGATTCGATGGACAGATTAGCCTCAAGCTC
>JAILNO010000015.1 GCA_024691465.1 Pseudobutyrivibrio sp.
CTTTGATGGTCCTAAGATGTTCTGCGCAGCAGCAGAGGAGTCAGGCAACAGCCTTTTAGATGGTAGAGGAGATGCTTACTGCGGTATGCTTAATGCTTCTTACAACCTTCAGCTTAGAAATGTTAAGGCTTATATCCCAGAATATCCAGTAGGTGATGCTGAGGATTGCGCTGATATGATTCATGACTTTGAGCCAATCGCTCGTGCAGTAATCGCACTTTCAGATCTTAAGATTATCAGCTTTGGTCCACGTCCAATGAACTTCCTTGCTTGTAATGCACCAATTAAGCAGCTTTACAACCTTGGTGTTGAAATCGAGGAGAACTCAGAACTTGATCTTTTCGAAGCATTCAACAAGCATGCTGGTGACAGCCGTATTCCAGAAGTTGTTGCTGATATGGAGAAGGAGCTTGGCGCTGGTAACAAGAAGCCAGAGGTACTTGCTAAGCTTGCTCAGTATGAGCTTACACTTAAGGATTGGGTTAGAGATCACAAGGGATATCGCAAATACGTTGCAATCGCTGGTAAGTGCTGGCCTGCATTCCAGACACAGTTCGGATTCGTTCCTTGCTATGTTAACTCTCGTCTTACAGGTGAGGGAATCCCTGTATCATGTGAGGTAGATATCTATGGATGTCTCTCAGAGTTCATTGGTACAGTTGTATCAGAGGATATCGTTACTCTTCTTGATATCAACAACTCAGTACCTAAGGATATGTACAATGAGGAGATCAAGGGTAAGACTAACTACAGCCTTGAGGATACATTCATGGGCTTCCACTGTGGTAATACATGCTCTAAGAAGCTTGCATTCTGCGAGATGAGGAACCAGAAGATCATGGCTCGTTCACTTCCAGTTGAGGTTACTAATGGTACATTAGAGGGAGATATTGCTCCTGGCGATATCACATTCTATAGATTACAGTCTACAGCAGACAATATCCTTCGTGCTTACATCGCACATGGTGAGGTTCTTCCTGTAGCAACTAAGTCATTCGGTTCTATCGGTGTATTCGCAATTCCTGAGATGGGCAGATTCTATCGTCACTGGCTCATCGAGAAGGGATTCCCACATCATGGAGCTGTTGCGTTCGGTCACTATGGAAAAGCTCTGTTTGAGGTATTTAAGTACATCGGCGTTGAGGTAGAAGAGATTGGTTACAATCAGCCAGCAGGTGTTAGATATCCTACAGAGAATCCTTGGAGATAAAATTTAATATCAGAAATAGGAGAAGATGATATGTATTACATTGGTGTTGATTTGGGTACAAGCGCTGTTAAGCTTCTATTAATGGAAGGTAGCGGCGACATTAAGAAAATCGTTTCTAAGGAGTATGGCTTAAGCTTCCCTCATCCTGGCTGGTCAGAACAGGATCCAGCAGACTGGTGGACACAGTCTATGGAGGGACTTAAGGAACTTACAGCTGACTGTGACAAGTCTAAGGTAGCGGGTATTAGCTTCGGTGGTCAGATGCATGGATTAGTTACTCTCGATGATAAGGATCAGGTCATTCGTCCAGCTATTCTATGGAATGATGGTCGTACTGGCAAGGAGACTGAGTACCTTAATAACGTAATTGGCAAGGACAAGCTTTCTCAGTACACAGCCAATATTGCCTTTGCTGGTTTCACAGCACCAAAGATACTTTGGATGCAGGAGAATGAACCAGACCTCTGGGCTAAGGTTGCTAAGATAATGCTCCCTAAGGATTATCTAGCGTACAAGCTCTCAGGTTCCTTCTGCACAGATTATTCTGATGCCAGCGGTATGCTTCTACTGGATGTTAAGAATAGATGCTGGAGCAAAGAGATGATGGATATCTGTCATGTGACAGCAGAGCAGCTTCCTAAGCTCTATGAGAGCTATGAGGTAGTTGGTACTATTAAGCCAGAGGTAGCAGCAGAGCTTGGATTTACTAACGATGTTAAGATTATTGCAGGTGCAGGAGATAATGCAGCAGCTGCTGTTGGTACAGGTACAGTAGGTGAGGGTAAGTGCAACCTCTCTATTGGTACATCGGGTACTATCTTTATCAGTAGCAAGAAGTTCACCGTAGATGCAGCAAATGCTCTCCACTCATTTGATCATGCTGATGGCGGTTATCACTTGATGGGCTGTATGCTCTCTGCAGCTAGTTGCAATAAGTGGTGGATGGATGAGATTCTTAAGACTAAGGATTATCCAGCTGAGCAGGCTGGTATTAAGAACTTAGGCGAGAACCATGTATTCTATCTTCCATATCTAATGGGCGAGCGTAGCCCACATAATAATCCTGATGCACGTGCTATGTTTATAGGCATGTCTATGGATACTACCCGTGAGGATATGACTCAGGCAGTGCTTGAGGGCGTTGCCTTTGGTCTGAGAGATTCTCTTGAGGTAGCTCGTTCACAGGGTATCAAGATTGAGCGCAGCAAGATATGTGGCGGTGGTGCTAAGTCTCCACTATGGCAGCAGATTATTGCTTCAGTTATGAATCTTAAGCTTGATATACTAGAGAATGAGGAGGGACCAGGTCTAGGAGGAGCTATCCTTGCAGCAGTAGGATGCGGTGAGTATTCTTCAGTTGAGGAGGCTTGTGATAAGCTTGTTAAGGTTAAGACTACAGTTGAGCCTGATCCAGCACTCATTGCTAAGTACGAGGAGAGATATCAGGAATTCAAGAAGATTTATCCTACAGTAAAGAGTTTGTTCTAAACAAAGGTTAACAGGTCAGCGTAATGCTGGCCTGTTTTTTATTACGAATTTCATCAAAGGTATTGACATTGAATTTTATAGTAGTAATATACTACCTATATAAGAAATGTAAATCATTCGTAACTTTTTTCAAAAAAATAAAAAATACTGTTGACAGGGATAGGAAGCTAGTGTACTATGACTATAGTACACTAATGCATTGGAAAGGCAGGAGTAAAATTATGAAGTATGAAGCAAATGCACCTATTTATCTGCAAGTGGTTGATGCCATTAAGCTTGATGTGATAAATGGACGAATCAATCCCGGTGATAAGCTTCCTTCTGGTAGAGAGTTGGCAGTTATTTACACTATCAATCCTAACACCTCTGCTAGGGTGTACCAGGAGCTTGAGGCTCAGGGGATTTGTTACACCAGACGAGGCATGGGCACATATGTGACCGATGATCTGGAGGTTATTAAGGGGTGTCGTAATGACATGGCTAAGGAGACTCTTAACAGATTCTTGACTAGCTTGAAGCAGCTGGGCATCACTAAGGAAGAAGCAATCGAAATGATTAACGAGGCAAATGATATTTGCATCTTGTAGAAGGGAGATCAAATGAAACTAGAAAGTGTTAATGTAACTAAGAAATTTCTTAACAAGACTGCAGTAGATAGCTTATCTATGACTCTTGAGCCAGGACATATCTACGCATTGTTAGGACCTAATGGAAGTGGTAAGACCACATGGATGAAGATGGTGGCAGGGCTGATTAAGCCATCCTCTGGTGATATCTTATTCGATGGTCGACCAGTTGATATCGAGAGCAGGAAGACTATTGCTTACATGTCTACTGAGCCATACTTCTATGATTGGATGACAGTTAAGTCAGTGGGAGAGTACTATGAGGATTTCTTCATGGATTTCTCTATGGATAAGTACTATTTCTTCATTGAGAAGATGGGGCTTACTCCTAATCTTAAGGTTAAGACTCTTTCATCAGGTATGATGGCTAAGCTTAAGATTGCGGTTACCATGGGAAGGAATGCATCTGTGTATATGCTAGATGAGCCTCTTAATGGTATCGATCTGATTGCGAGAGATGAGGTTATGAAGATGGTTCTTACCTCAGCAGCTCCTGATAATATTATGATTGTCTCTAGCCACTTGGTAGAGGAGCTTGAGTCAGTAGTTGATAAGGCAATCTTCATTAAGGATTCTAGATTCGCTGGATTGTATGATCTAGAGAGCTTACGTGTTAATGAGGGCTTATCAATAGCTGATAAATATCGCGAAGTATTCGGTGGTATAGTAAAGGAGGCAGCACATGTTTAATCTTATCAAGTATGAATTAAGGAAGACTATGAATATTAAGGGCATATTCTTAGTACTCTTAGCTTTATCAGAGATTGTTTATTTAATAGGATTATATGGTGATAATGACGAAACACTAGCAATGGGAATGATGATTCTGATGCTTGTCGCATTTGCAGGTATCATCACGATTGGCATACATAGTATTAAGCTACTTAGTAACGATCTTAATACGAAGCAGTCATATATGCTATTTATGACACCTAACAGCAGCTATAAGATCTTAGGTGCTAAGATGATTGAGAATACATTGTCTCTACTAATTGCAGGTGCGGTAATCATAGTAATCGCAATGGTTGACTTAACTGCTCTTGTAACTAAGTATGGTGAGCTTACTGATGTAGTTTCATTCTTTAATATGTTCTTGGATGATACTATGCAGATTAATGCACCGGCTGCCATTACTTCATTCTTAGCAGCACTTGTTAACTGGATATATATTGTTACAGTTGCATTCTTTGCAGTTGTAATTTCGGCTACATTCCTCAACGGTAGGAAGTTCAATGGACTAATTAGTTTCCTTATCTTCATAGTTGTTAACACAGTGGTAGGACATGTAGTTAATGCAATAGTAGATGAGGGACTTAATATTACACCTGAATATAATCTTACTTTAATTGTTATATATTTGATACTCTCAGGGGTTATGTATGCTATTACAGCATGGATTATGGATCACTGGTTATCAGTATAGTATATTTCTCTCTTTATTAATTTATGAATGGCGCAGGGCAATTGCCTTGCGTCTTTTTTTATAAAAAAGGATAACAAAAAAGCGCCGATAAAAATCGACGCTTAAATCGCAGTTCCTAGCGGAATCGAACCGCTGTTTTCGCCGTGAGAGGGCGACGTCTTAACCGCTTGACCAAGGAACCATATGAACTGAACTGTGTCAGCAACGAATAAAATAATACTATGAAATGAGCTTTTAGTCAATAAAAATAGGTGTCGGAAAAATACACAATAAATCCTCGAATTAATTGCGATTTTTGTGCAAAAATATTAAAATATTACTAAGAATGAAGTATGTGACATAAGAAGGGGGTATTCGTATGGCTCAAAGTAATATGCTCGCCATGATTTTAGCTGGCGGAAGAGGTAGTCGTTTGCATGAGCTCACCAACAAGGTGGCTAAACCAGCGGTAGCATACGGAGGTAAATATCGTATAATCGATTTTCCTCTAAGTAATTGCGCTAATAGTGGAATTGACATTGTGGGTGTGCTTACACAGTATGAATCAGTGTTGCTTAACAGTTATGTGGCAGCAGGTGGTAGATGGGGACTTGATACTAAGGACAGCGGTGTATTCGTGCTGACTCCTAGAGAGAAGGCTGACTGTGGGCTGGATGTGTATAGAGGTACTGCTGATGCAATCTCACAGAATATCGATTTCATTGATGCGTATGATCCAGAGTATTTGCTTGTACTATCAGGCGACCACATCTATAAGATGAACTATGACAAGATGCTTACTTTCCATAAGGAGATGGGTGCTGATGCAACTATTGCTGTTAGAAGCGTACCTATGAAGGAAGCCAGCAGATTCGGAATCATGAATACTGATTCGGATTTACGTATTAATGAGTTCGAAGAGAAGCCTGCTAAGCCTAAGAGTAATCTAGCATCCATGGGTATATATATATTCACTTGGAAGACTATGCGCAAGCTGTTGATTGAAGATATGAAGAATCAGGAATCTAGCCACGATTTCGGTAATGATATCATCCCTAAGATGCTTAATGAGAAGATGAAACTATACGCTTATGAGTTCTCTGGATACTGGAAGGATGTAGGAACCATTGATTCCCTTTGGGAAGCCAATATGGACCTATTAGATAAGGACAATGAGCTGAATCTGGATGATACCTCTTGGAAGATATATACAGAGGATACAGGAATTATTCCTCAGTATATTGCATCTACAGCCAAGATTGATTGTGCCTATATTAATCAGGGCGCTCATGTGGGAGGCGCTGTATCGCGTTCGGTGGTATTCTCTAATGTCAAGATTGCCCCAGGTGCTAAGATAGTGGATTCAGTTCTCATGCCTGGTGCCATAGTTGAGGAGGGAGCTGTAGTTACCAGAGCTCTAGTGGCAGAAAATGTACGAATAGGTAAAAATGCAATAGTAGGCAATAAGAAAAGCGAGGAAATCCTCCTCGTAGCAAAAAATGTAAAGGGGGAGGATTAATATGGCTAATAAAGCATTTGGTGTTATAAATTCAGCAGCTAATTATATAAGAGTAGAGGGATTGCATGACTACAGACCTATAGGCGCTTTCTCATTCTTGGGAAGATTCAGAGTGATTGACTTCCCTATCTCTAATATGAGTAATAGTGGATTAGATAGAATCCATGTATATCTGAACAGTAGGCCTCGTTCTATAGTGGAGCATATCGGCTCAGGTCGCCACTACAATATCAACTCCAAGAGAGGTAATCTACAGTTACTTTTTACTCAAAAGAATGGAGCCAGCTCTATATACAATACTGATATCAATGCATATCTGGAGAATATAGAGCAGATAGAGAGGATGCCACAGGACTATGTAGTCATTGCTCCTAGCTATATGGTATATAAGCAAGATTATCAAGAATTGCTGGATATGCATGTAGAATCTGGAAACGACATTACATTGCTATATCATAAGGTTGATCAGGCTAAGGAATACTACAGAGCTTGTAATGTGGTCACTCTTAACAAGCAAAAGGGTGTGGAGAGTATAGAGCGCAACATGGGTACAGCTAAAGAGAAGAATATCAGTATGGATACCTATGTGATGAGCAAGGAGATATTCGTGTACCTAATCAAGAAGGCTAAGCGAGAATCCTCTGCATATTCGCTTGCAGATATGATTGCTTTAGCTTGCAAGGAACTGGATGTGAGAGGCTATCAGCACAAGGGATATTTCGCAGCCATCACAAGCTTAGATGATTACTACAAGGCCAATATGGAGCTCTTAGAGTATGAGACAGCCATGGACTTCTTCAAGAATGACTGGCCATTCTATACTAAGACTACAGATGCTTGCCCAACTCACTACTATAGCGGAGCCAGTGTAAGGCATTCCATGGTATGTAATGCAGGCTTAATTGAGGGTACAGTAGAGAACTCAATCATAGGTCGTAATGTACACATAGGTAAGGGGGCAGTAGTTAAGAATTCCATCATCCTCTCTTATGTGGATATAGCAGATGGAGTCTATATCGAAAATGCGGTAGTAGATAAATGGGTAACTGTTAAGAATATTAAGAAGATAGTATCTGAGTCAGTTACACCAGCCTATATTAAACGCAATGACACCCTCTAATTCGTGGCGGAATTGTTAATTTTTTGTGGTAATTTCCTGCTTGCTCGCCTTTTTCAAAATTATGTGATAAAATCTCCATAGTCGTTTTTTACATAGATTTAGGAGGAAGAAAAATGTTACCAGAACAGACTATAGAGTTCAGATATGATACACAGCTTCTTATCGAGGGCGAGGACCTTGATGAGGATGAAATCAATGATTATATCACAGAGAATTTCGTAGGCGACAGCTTACTTGCAGTTGGTGATGAGGAGCTTATTAAGATTCATTACCATACTAACGAGCCATGGAAAGTGCTTGAATATTGCAGAACTCTCGGCGAGATTTATGATATCGTTGTAGAGGATATGGATAGACAGGCTAGAGGTTTACAGGGTTGACAAGAGACAGTTTTGTTCTAAGAGGCGGTATCGCTTTCTCAGAAGATAAGAATCGAATTACTACATATTACAGAGGATATCTGGTGTGCGTAGATGGTATTTGTAAGGGAGCTTTTACAGAGCTTCCTGAGGAGTACCGTGGGCTACAGCTATATGATTATGGCGAGAGGCTTATCATTCCAGGCATGACTGACTTACATGTCCATGCACCTCAATATACCTTCAGGGGTATAGGGATGGATGAGGAGCTCTTAGAGTGGCTTAGCACGTACACTTTTCCAGAGGAAGCTAAGTATGCTGATATGGAATATGCCAAGAAGGCATACGACTTCTTCGTAAAGGATCTCAACCGATGCTTCACCACTAGAGCAGTGGTATTTGGAACTCTCCATAACGAGGCCACGATTGCTCTGATGGATCTGCTGGAAGAGACTGGCATGATCACATATGTAGGCAAGGTCAATATGGATAGGAATGGCTCAGAGGGACTGGAGGAGCCTGGAGCGCAAGCTTCACTTGAGGCTACCAGACAGTGGCTTGAGGCCATAGATGGTAGATACACCAATACCATGCCGATCCTCACACCTAGATTCATTCCTTCATGCTCGGATGAGCTTATGATAGGTCTAGGCCAGTTAGCAGCTGAGAAGCACCTTAGGATACAGTCTCATCTGTCAGAGAATATGTCTGAGGTAGCATGGGTTAAGGAGTTGGTTCCTAAGTCCACATGCTATGCTAATGCATATGAGATGTTTGACACCATGGGTAATCCTAGTGAGCCTACCATTATGGCACACTGCGTATACTCAGATGAGTTAGAGATGGACATCCTTAAGAAGCACGGAGCATTCATTGCTCACTGTGCTGATTCTAATATGAACCTTACATCAGGGATTGCACCTATTCGTAAGTTCATAGATGCAGGTATTAATGTAGGTCTTGGAACTGATGTGGCCGCTGGCTCATCTATGAATATGCTTAAGACCATGCTTATTACATTACAGGCATCTAAGATGTACTATCGCTTGGTTGATACAAGTGTTAAGCAGCTTACTTTTGAAGAGGTGTTCTACCTAGCTACTGAGGGCGGCGGTAAGTACTTCGGTCAGGTAGGTTCCTTCAAGGAAGGTTATGATTTCGATGCAGTTGTCATCGATGATAGCAAGATGTTCTCTATGAGAGATATGTCTATACGCGAGCGGATAGAGCGTATGTGCTACAACGATGCAGATGCAATTATCAAGGACAAATTTGTTAAAGGTAAAAAGGTATATACAAGGGTAGAGTAGTCGTTAGACTGCTCTATTTTTGCTTTCTGGATATTTAGATAACTTGGGCGATTAAAAGTCAACGAGTGGGTCTATACAGATTAAACAATCTGTATATTATATTTTTGTTCAAAAAGTCTAAAATAAGAACTATTCAAAGATTACATTGGGTAAGACTTCTTATTAATATGTAGTCCGAGATTCAAATTAAAGAAAGAAATAGGAGGTGTTTTCGTGAGTTCGTCATTGGCGGAAGAGCTCATAGAGGAGCTCAATTGCGAGACGGTCTTCTCCATTCATCTGGGAAGTGTCACCATTCCAATTATGGAATCTGTGGTAGTCACTTGGATTGTTATGGCAGTGCTTATACTCATTGCAATCTTCTTAACCAGAGGACTGAAGACCCAAAACATCAGCAAGCGGCAGGCTTTCGCAGAGCTTGTCTATGAGAAGCTGACAGGCATAGTCGGCGGCATGCTTGGAGAAGAGGGTAAGATATACACAGGTTATCTGACCACAGTTCTTCTCTACATTGGATTGTCCAATATCATCGGACTGTTTGGATTCAAGTCACCTACAAAGGATTTGAATGTTACAGCTGCATTGGCAATTATGAGTATTGTGCTAGTTGAATTTGCCGGTATTTATCAGAATGGCATTAAGAAATGGCTTCATAAGTTTACTGAGCCAGTTGCCATAGTAACACCATTTAACATTTTAGACGTGTTCACAAGACCTATGTCTTTGTGTATGCGACTCTTCGGTAACGTCTTAGGTGCATTCGTAATCATGGAGTTATTGAAGATCATATGTCCACCAGTAGTCCCTGCTGTATTCAGCTTGTACTTCGATATATTCGATGGATTACTTCAGGCATACGTATTTGTTTTCTTGACATCCCTTTACATTAAGGAAGCTGTTGAGTAACTTTTACCACATATTAATTTAGTTAAGCTGGTATATCCGGCAATTACATTTAGGAGGAAAATCAAATGAATACAATTATAGCTATAGGTGCAGGTATTGCAGTAGTAACAGGTCTCGGTGCTGGTATTGGTATCGGTATTGCAACAGGTAAGGCATGTGAGGGTATCGCTCGTCAGCCAGAGGCAGAGGGTAAGATCCAGAAGAACCTTATCTTAGGTTGTGCACTTGCAGAGGCAACAGCTATCTACGGTTTCGTAATCGCACTTATGATCATCGTAATGTTACAGTAATTTGCTCATAGGAAATAAGAAGAATACGAGGTACGTTTAAATGATTAACATTTCATTTTGGAATATATTATGGACTGTTGTGAATCTTCTTATCTTGTTCGTTGCATTCAGAATCTTCTTCTTCAAGCCAATTGCAAATATCATTGCTAAGCGTCAGGAAGAAGCTAATGAGATCTACGATAATGCTTCAGCTAAGGAAGCAGAAGCAGAGGCTCGCCTCCATGAGTACGAGGATAAGCTTGTAAGTGCTGAGGACGAGAAGAAGCAGATTATTGCAGAAGCAAGAAAGAGTGCAGACAGCCAGTATCAGAAGATTGTTGCTGATGCTAAGGAAGATGCAAAGAATATTAAGGATACAGCAATTAGTGAAGCTAACCAGGAGAAGAAGAAGATCATCGCTGGTGCTAAGCAGGAGATTGCAGATATCGTTGTAGATGCAACCACTAAGGTTGTAGGTAGCAAGACAGGCGCTGAGGTTGATAGCGAGCTGTTTGATGAATTTTTAGGTAAAGCAGGTGAATAGAGTGACAGAGAAGTCTTTAAATTATGCACGTGATTTACATAACAATCCAGATGCGCTTACACTTATGCAGTCTGCCGCTTCTATTATTGAAGCTGTACCTGCAATAGGTGAGGAGTTAGCAGATCCAACAGTCGCCATTGCTAAGAAGCACCTGGTGATTGATAAGATCTTCCCACAGGAGATTAGGAATTTCCTTAAGTTGTTATGTGATAACGGCGATTTCGATTTATTTGATGATGTAAGAACTGCTCTAAGTGAGTCTATGGAGGCCACAGGAGATCAGGTAGACAGAGCTAAGTTGCGCTATGTTACAGCTCCTTCTGATGAGCAGCTTGCAGGCATTAAGAAGTTCTTAGCCAAGGAATTTGGCAATGAGGATATTGAGATTGAGTTAGTTCAGGACTCATCTCTTAACAGTGGTTTCATCCTTTCAGTTGGAACCAAGGAGTACGACTGGAGTGAGAAGGGTCGTATTGAACAGTTAGCAACCAAGATTAATGCGGCAGTAGGTGTCAGCGCAGTTGACGACAGCATTCTTTCTATACTTAAGTCCAGCGTGGATGATTTCACACTTGAGGCTTCTGAGAAGGAAGTTGGTATCGTTAAATGGGTAGGTGACGGTATTGCCAATATCGATGGTATTGATCATGCCTTTTACGGCGAAATCGTAATCTTCGATTGCGGTGTTAAGGGTATGGTTCAGGATGTCAGACGTGATGAGATAGGTGTCATCCTATTCGGTCGTGATACTGAGATCAAGGAAGGTTCTAAGGTAGTACGTACTGGCAAGATGGCAGGTCTTCCAGTAGGTAATGGATTCCTTGGTCGTATCGTGGATTCACTTGGTTCTCCACTTGATGGCAAGGGAGAGATTCCAGCAGATGGATTCAGACCAGTTGAGTGTCCAGCACCTAGCATCGTGGACAGGAAGTCAGTTAGCCAGCCTATGGAGACAGGTCTTCTCTCTATTGACTCGATGTTCCCAATCGGTCGTGGTCAGCGTGAGCTTATCATCGGTGATAGACAGACAGGTAAGACATCCATTGCCACAGATACAATCATTAACCAGAAGGGTAAGGATGTGGTCTGTGTATATGTTGCCATCGGTCAGAAGGCATCTACAGTTGCCAAGCTTGTTAACACATTAAAAGAGAATGGAGCAATGGATTACACAATCATCGTCAGTGCTACAGCATCTGATCCAGCTCCACTTCAATATATTGCACCTTATGCAGGTACAGCACTTGCTGAGTATTTCATGTATTCAGGTAAGGATGTGCTCATCGTATATGATGATCTATCTAAGCATGCGGTAGCATATCGTGCTATTTCATTATTACTTGAGCGTTCACCAGGACGTGAGGCATATCCAGGTGATGTATTCTACTTACACTCAAGACTACTTGAGAGAAGTGCTCGAATCACTGACGAAGCAGGCGGCGGTTCTATTACAGCACTTCCAATTATAGAGACTCAGGCAGGTGACCTCTCAGCTTACATTCCTACTAATGTAATCTCTATTACAGATGGTCAGATATTCCTTGAGTCAGAGCTCTTCAATGCAGGCCAGAGACCAGCGGTCAATGTAGGTCTATCTGTATCCCGTGTAGGTGGTGCAGCTCAGACTAAGGCCATGAAGAAGGCAGCAGGTTCAATCCGTATTGACTTGGCACAGTACCGTGAGATGGAAGTCTTCACACAGTTCTCATCAGATCTGGATGATGCAACTAAGAAGCAGCTTGCTCATGGTCGTTCACTTATGGAGTTACTTAAGCAGCCTCTCAACAGACCATTCTCAATGGCTGAGCAGGTAATTATCTTAGTATCTGCCAATGCTCATATCTTCAGTGATATAGAGATTACTTCAATCAAGAAGTTCAGAGCAGATATGTTAGATTATTTTGCTGCAGAGCACAGTGATATCATTAGCCAGCTCAACTCATCTAAGGATTTAACAGATGATTTGAAGGCAGCTATCATCGATGCAGCAGAGGAGTTCAAGAAGAATCAGGAGTAAGCCATGGCAAGTACAAAGGAAATCCTAAATAGAATAAATAGTATTCAGGATACGATGAAGATTACTAGAGCCATGTATATGATGTCTTCCATGAAGCTTCGCAAAGCTAAGCAGAAGCTGGCAGATACAGAACCATTCTTCGTTGCTACCCAGAAGGGTATTGCAGAGAATCTTGCTCACTTCCCAGACATAAGGCATATCTATTTCGATAACCGCGTGGAGGATGAGCACGAGACCACTAAGAAGCGTGGTATCGTAGTTTTTACTGGTGACAAGGGTATGGCAGGTGCCTACAATCACAATGCCATCAAGCTTGCCCAGGAGCGTGTAGCTAATCTATCTAAGGATGAGTACAAGCTCTTCGTGGTAGGTGAGGTAGGAAGAGTATTTTTTACCAACAATGGATACAATGTTGATGAGAATTTCAAATATTCTTCTAACAACCCAACCATGCATAGAGCCAGAATCATTTCAGAGTACTTAATCGATCTATATAACAAGGAAGAGCTGGATAGAATTGATGTCATCTACACTAAGATGCTTAATTCTGTTACAGAGGAGACTTGTGTAGAGCGTCTACTACCACTTAAGACACATAAGTTCTTAGTGGAGCAGGCTCACGAGATCGAGGAGGATACAGAGGGAGTTACCAAGGCAGCAGTTGAGCTTAAGGAGGGTGTCAAGCATGTACACTCTATCAATAGCTACGAGCTGGAAGCCGTTCAGAACGGTGGCGATGCATGGTTCCCATTCTATCCTTCACTTAAGACAGTATTAGAGAGACTTGTGCATAATCATTTCACAGCTTTTATCTATGGAGCTATGGTGGAATGTTCAGCCAGCGAGGAGAATGCCAGAATGATGGCTATGCAATCTGCTACAGATAATGCAGAGGCAATTCTTCATGATTTATCTATTGAATACAACAGAGTGCGTCAGGCACAGATTACTCAGGAGATTACTGAGGTAATCGGTGGAGCTAAGGCACTTAAGAAGAAAAAGAAGTAGTTGGAGAGGTAAAAATGTCAGAATTAAAAGGAAAAATCGTCCAGGTTTCAGGACCTGTTGTCGATGTAGAATTTAAAGATAACGATTTACCTGCCATTAGAGATGCCCTATACGTTATGGTAGGGGACGAGAAGCGCGTTATGGAGGTCAGCCAGCATATAGGTCTAGGCGTAGTTAGATGTATCATGCTCGCTCCTTCAGAAGGCCTCTGTAGAGACATGGAGGTAGTAGCCACAGGCGACGGTATTACTGTTCCTGTAGGTGAGCAGACTCTAGGTCGTCTATTTAACGTATTAGGTGATACTCTCGATGGTGGTGAGAGTCTAGATAATGGTGAGCACTGGAGTATTCACCGTGAGCCACCTACCTTCGAGGACCAGAGCCCAGTAGTAGAGATGCTTGAGACTGGTATCAAGGTAATCGACCTTTTGGCACCATATGCTAAGGGTGGTAAGGTAGGTCTGTTCGGTGGTGCTGGTGTAGGTAAGACAGTGCTTATTCAGGAACTTATCCACAACATTGCTACAGAGAGCGGCGGTTACTCTATCTTTACAGGTGTAGGTGAGCGTTCTCGTGAGGGTAATGACCTCTGGACTGAGATGGGCGATTCAGGAGTACTTGATAAGACAGCCCTAGTTTTTGGACAGATGAATGAGCCACCTGGAGCTCGTATGCGTGTAGCTGAGACAGGTCTTACTATGGCAGAGTATTTCCGTGATGTTAAGAAGCAGGATGTACTTCTGTTCATCGATAATATTTTCCGTTTCGTACAGGCAGGTTCTGAGGTATCAGCCCTCCTTGGTCGTATGCCTTCAGCTGTAGGTTACCAGCCTACACTTGCCAACGATTTAGGTGAGTTACAGGAGCGTATCGCTTCTACTAAGAATGGATCTATTACATCAGTTCAGGCTGTATATGTACCTGCTGATGATTTAACTGATCCAGCTCCAGCCACTACTTTCTCGCACTTGGATGCTACCACAGTTCTCTCTCGTAAGATTGTAGAGCAGGGTATCTATCCAGCTGTTGATCCACTTGAGTCTACATCACGTATTCTTGAGCCAGATGTAGTTGGTGAGGAGCATTATGCAGTTGCCCGTGGAGTTCAGGAGATTCTTCAGAAGTACAAGGAGTTGCAGGATATCATCGCAATCCTTGGTATGGAAGAGCTTTCTGACGAGGATAAGGTTACAGTATACCGTGCTCGTAAGATTCAGAGATTCCTTTCTCAGCCATTCTCAGTTGCTGAGAACTTCACAGGTGTTAAGGGACAGTTCGTTCCTGTTGCTGAGACTGTTAAGGGATTCAAGGCTATTCTCGATGGTCAGATGGATGAGTATCCAGAGGCAGCTTTCTTCAATGTAGGAACAATCGAGGATGTTAAGACTAAGGCCGAGACCCTTGCAAAGGAGTAGCTTATGGCATCATTATTCAATCTTAAAATAATAGCTTGTGATGGTGTATTCTACGATGATGATTGTGAGATGCTTATCTATCCTGGTATGGATGGTGAGATTGCCATTATGAATCATCATGAGGTAATGACTGGCGTAGTTGCAATCGGAGAGATTCGATTCAAGAGAGCCGACGGTGAGTGGGTACATGCAGTCGTATCCGATGGATTGCTCACAGTCTACAAGGATGGCTCGGTTAAGATACTAGCCTATTCTTGTGAGAGGCCTGAGGACATCGATACCTTCCGTGCACAGGAAGCCCTAGAGCGTGCCCAGGAGCAGCTACAGCAGAAGCAGAGTCGTATAGAGTACGAAATATCCAATGCTAATATGGCTCGTGCCATGGCTCGACTTAAGGGAGCCAGGGGACAAAGACACTAAGATTTATAGAACTTCTGGCGGAGGATTCGCCTCCTCTGCCAGGAGTTTTTTAATTAGAGAAAAAGCCAAAAAATCATTGCATACCATGGCTCATTATGATATATTAGTACAGTCGATGAGCCGACATCGGGTCGTGGTTTTT
>JAILNO010000045.1 GCA_024691465.1 Pseudobutyrivibrio sp.
AAGATAGAGTGGTATAAATATGGTCAAAATATTATTAGTAGAGGACGAACGTCCAGTTAGAGAATTAACTAGAGTTAAGCTTAAGGATAAGTATGAAATCCTAGAGGCAGAGGATGGAGTTAAGGCTTTTGATGTGTTAGAGCATGATAAGGTCGACCTTATGATAGTGGATGTTATGATGCCTAATATGGATGGTTTTGAGTTCGTTGGTGAGCTTAGAGAAATGGGTGATGACACTCCAGTAATCATGCTTACTGCTATGGACTCATTTGCTCATAAGAAAAAGGGATATAACCTGGGCATAGATGAATATTTAACTAAACCTATTGATTATGAGGAGCTTACATGGCACATAGAAGCTATCCTTAGAAGATATAAGATTAATACTGACAAGGAGATTACAATAGGTGATTTTGTTATTTCGGAATCTTCTATGACTGTTAATAAAGAAGGTCAGCAGATTGACCTGACTGAAACTGAATTTAAACTATTATATAAATTGCTTTCTTACCCAGGCGTTATTTTTACAAAGCAGCAGCTTATGGATGATATCTGGGGATATGATTCAGAGAGCGATTATAATACTATCAAAGTCTTCATAAATAGGCTTAGGAATAAGATAGGAGATTGCAAGGAGTTCGATATAGTATCTGCCAGAGGAGTAGGGTACAAGGCCATAATTAAACAAGACTAAATAAAAGGTGTAGTCATTATGACTACACCTTTTATTGTTTTATAATATCTATTATTTCATGAAGCAACGATCAACCTGTACATCATCACCATTCTCTACGAAGTGTAAGAACTGCATGTGGTTATCAGCATCTTTAGTTCCATCCTCGTTTGTAGTTACTGTCCAGAAGTGGATAGCAGCCCAATCCTCAGATACTAAGATATTGTTGATACGAACTCTCTGAGTGTTATCAATCTGATCCTTAACGGCTGACTTGTAATCATCAAGTGTTGTGTCATCACCTAAGTAATTCATTGCCACATCATCTGTGTAGAATGTATCTGTCCAAGCATCCCAAGCATCATAACCTGAGTTCCAATTCTCGAAGTCATTTAAGATGGCTGTCTTCATCTTTTCACCGATTTCAGTGTCAATAGTAGTAGGATAAACTACTGGATACTTTTCTTCTAAATCGTCTGTATCCTTAAGAACAGTACTTGTTAACTCATCCATGAATTCCTTCTGAGCCTTCTGTTCTTCCTCAGTCTGGAAGTACATTGTTCCATCGTAGCTGTCGTTCTTGACACCGCCCCAGCCTTCGTCTACTTTTGCACCAAGCTCACCGTAATCGCCGAACTTAGCAAACTCCATTGTGGTTCCAGGATGTTCTTCACCAGTCTCTCTGTCAATATTTACGATATCATACTGAATAGCCATCCAGTCATCTACAAGAATCATGTTCTTGAAAGTTCCCATCTGGATATCAAGTGACTTAAGAGAAACATCCATAGCCTGCTGGTACTCTTGTAGAGTGAGCTTTACACCATTGACATT
Organism: Pseudobutyrivibrio sp.; assembly: GCA_024691465.1. The sequence continues at coordinate 1,508 of JAILNO010000045.1, forward strand.
GTAGATTGAATCGTCATGATAAAGAACCTCGCCCCAGTGCTCCCAAGCATCATAACCCATGTTCCATCGATTAAAGCCGTTCAACATACGGTTCTGAATCTTCTGTGAAAGCTCTGTTTCAGCAGGAGTCTGGTATTCAATTGGGAATGTCTCAAGTAACTCATCAGTTGGAACATTATATTGTGGATCAAGTTCAATTACATAATCTGGGGAGTCAGGATTAGTAACATCTGCTTCAGTAGAAGCAGTTTCAGTTGATTCAGCAGATGCTGTAGTCTCAGTCTCAGTTGTCTTCTCAGTATCTGGTGTTGATGTGCTACATCCTGTGATACCTAATGAAAGTGCCATAAGTGTTGAAAGTGCAATAGTTCTTTTTCTCATAGTTTTACCTCTTTCTTTCCTAACCTAAATATTTGGTTATTGTTAAAACGACAGGTGCAAGTTTTCTTCTCTCTTTATTTAGTAGATAATTGTAAAGGGGGTATGATGTGGCTAATAATATACTTCCTAGACTAAAGAATATTATTCCAGCTAAGAAGGCATGTTCTAAATGAGTCAACATGTTATAACCACTTATAAATAATACAAATCCTCCTAATCCCTCGCAGAATGCTTTTATAAAAGCTTTTCTTTTGAGACTGTTATCTAAATTAAGCAGACGGTTGAATAATTCGTTATCACTCAATGTCTGTGTTTCTTTAGCAACAGTTTCATAATAGAAGTTCAATTGCCTGAGATTATTCTTTTGTTCTTCTGTTAGATTTGTATTAGTCATAAAAAAAACTCCTATACAATGCCTGTCTCTTGATTACAGGTACATCATATAAGAGTTTTATTAGTTTATTATTAGCGTTTTGTTAGGGAATTGTTAGGATTAATTATTGGGAATAGTAATAGTAAATGTACTGCCTACATTAACAGTACTAGTAACTTTTAATGAGCCATTTAATAATTCTATAATTTGCTTTACCATGGCAAGTCCTAAACCATTTCCTTTAGTCTTATGGGAACTATCGCCTTGATAGAATTTATCAAAGATATGTTTTAAAGTATCTTCATCCATTCCACATCCATTATCTTTTATAGCGAATTGAATAGAAGAGTCCGATTCTATCAAGTCGATTTTTATTTCACCATTTTCTGGAGTGAATTTAATGGCATTAGATAGAAGATTGTTTACTACAATTTTAAGAAGACCCTCGTCACTTTTTATATACAGATCATCTATAAGATTAAGCTCTAAATCAATATTTTTATTATCCAAAGGAAGCTCGTAGCCAAGGATACATTGGATAATATCTTCACTTAGATTAAATTCAGTAATGTTGGTTTCCAATTGATGATTGTCCAGCTTGCTAATCTGGAGGATATTACTTATTAATTGAGAAAGATCTATAGTAGTATCATGGATTTTGGCAATATATGTGTTACGCTCTTCATCAGTAATATTATCTTCGAGAAGAAGAGTGGAATAATTGGATATTACAGCAATGGGAGTCTTAAGCTCGTGAGAAATATTAGAAATAAAAGAGCTTTTAAGTATTTCTGTGGAATCTAAGTCCTTAACCATACTGTTAAAGTCTAAGTATAAGGCGTCTATTTCGTCTATTTTACCATCGGTCCTATGAGGGGGAATCTGAATGGAATAGTTACCTGTTGCCACTTCCTTGGCAGCTTGAGCTAAATATAGCAAAGGTCTGGTGTATATAATATAGTGGACATAGCTGGTAAGCGATGCTATACATATAGAAACTACAAGGATTAATGTAAGAATTGAAGCGGCCAGTAAATAACTATTCTCAGGGGTGAATTCTATATTGTCATATATAGATAACAATATGCCTGAATAAAACATGATAGCGATGGCTGTGATAATAGTTGTCTTAGGAGATAGGATTGTAACGTTTATTCTTGAATCCTTTTCACCTGGTAGTAAGTAATCACTTAATTTCTTCATAGTATTACTCCTTTATAACCAATGCCTCTGACAGTTGCAATTTTGAATGCAGTACAATTATCTACCTTGGATCTAATGTTAGTAATGAATACATCAATTGATCGTGGGGTGCTTTCATTGTCTAAACCGCCTAGCTCCTCGAGCAATTGATTGCGGGAGAAAGCATGATTTGGGTAGGATAGTAATTTGAATAAGAGTTGGAATTCCTTAGTCGTAAAAGGAACCTCAGCTCCGTCTATAGCTACAGTCATGGAATCTTCATCCATTTCGAAGTTACCAATAGTTAGTTTCTTCTTAGTTGAAACATTAGAACGTCTGAGAATAGCTTCGATACGAAGTAATAATTCATCTAGATTGATGGGCTTAACCATGTAGTCATCAATGCCTATATTGAAGCCTTGCTTCTTAGAGTCGAAGTCATCTTTTGCAGTCATAAAAATAATCGGAATATTAGGATTCTCCTCACGCACACCTCTTGCAAATTCGAATCCATCCACACCAGGCATCATTATATCTGAAATAATTAAGTCGAATTTCTGAGAGTATAATGCATCATAGGCATCTAAAGCATTAGTACAGCCAATAGCCATATAATTATTAAGATTGAGATGACGACATACGGATAAATTAAGATCGGTATTGTCTTCAACTAATAGTATTTTAATCATAGAGTCTCCTTCTATTAATTCTAATTACTTTATTGTAATACATAATTATTAAGATATTGTTAGGATTTATTCTTATAGAATAGTTCCCATACCCGTCCAGAGAGGAATAGCTGATAGCATTCATCATAATTAGTGAAGTCGATGCCAGTGAGCTCTACAATCTTAGATATACGATATTTAAGGGTATTATGGTGTATATGTAATTCCCTAGCTGTGTTGGTGAGATTCTGGCCATTTCTAATGTAAGTTAGTAGTGATACAACATACTCACTGTTCTTTTCCTGGTCTATTTCAGCAAGATTCATGATTGCTGGATGCATTAGGTATCTAGGATTATGATCACCTGCGAATCCTAATATGAGTTGATCTAATATATGATTAGAATAGAATACGAAAGTATCTTTTAAATTAATCCTCTTTGCTAAATGAAGTGCATCAAGTGCGTTGGTGTATTCATCTGCAACTAATGATAAATTCGTAAAAGCGGTACTGACTCCAGCAATTAGTTTATATTCTTTCAAAAGCGAATCCAGTGTAGTGTAGTTGTAGTCATCCGTTAAACTGTCAGAATCAGTGTCATATAGTACTATCAATCTATTATTATGTATGAAGATAGTAGGTCTATTTAAAATATTATGAAGCTTACGTTTGAGTAGATACAATTGTTCCACTGGTAGTTCAATCTTAGATATAGGTTCTATGGCAATTACATATAGATTGCCAGCAAGTCGAATATTAAGTGCCTGGAAACGGTCTTTAATATCTGATTCGTCTACGGTCTTTCTCTCGACTAATGACTCTAAGAATGCCTCGACCTTAGAATTGGCAAACTTATATCTAATATTACTTGTGGACATGAGTATGGCTATCAGATTACTGAGGTTGCCAAGAATTTCTTTCTCCACAGGTGTGATAGGGTGATTGTATTCAAGGAGCTTCAGGTAGCCGAGGGTAGTATGTCCTTGGATTATTTTAGCAACCAATTGTCTATGGTTTTCCATACCGTATTCCCATACGAATTTTTCCTGAGTGGAGATCTCATCCTCCATAATGAGATTGGTGTATTCTTCCTTAACATATCCATTAGTGAGAATCCAATCCCAGAAGGGCTCATCCTTGACAGATTCAGCACCTGATTGTGCGATGAAACACATGGATATATCCACTAACATAATAGGCTGACCTAATATCTTGTAACCTGTATCTAGAAGGTTCTGAATATCATTAGTTTCATTCATCTCTTTTATAAAAGTAGAGGTGCATTCAGCAATATATAATTGTTCTTCAGTTTTATCTTTAAAATCCATGAGTTTACTTCCTTTCTAAACTAATTATATTGTAACAACATATTTATTCTTTGTCAGTAATCGACAAAAAATATTCATAATAGACATCTGAATAACAATAGAATATTGTGTATATCGTGTCTCATAGAAGGGTTTTTTAATGTAAAAGAACGAAGAAGTCAGCATCTTTAAGTGATAAAATTTAATCAATAAGTTTGTTAAATTAATAACAGACCAACTGGTGAGTAGAAAAGGAGTTTAGTATGTACGAGAATTTATTTTCAAGTAAGAAAATCGGTACAATGGAAGTTCCCAACAGAACTGTTATGACAGCTATGGGAAACTATCTAGCTGACGAGGGCGGATATGTGTCTGATAAAGATATTGCTTTCTATGGAGCTAGAGCCAAGGGTGGTACAGGCCTTGTAATTACAGAGTGTACAGCAGTAGATTCTAAGACTGGTATTGGTAACGATAGAGAAATCGTTGTAGATGACGATAAGTATATTCCAGGTCTTAAGAAACTTGCTGATGAGATTCATAAGTATGGTTCAAAGCTCTGTGTTCAGATCTATCATCCAGGTAGACAGGGTATTGCAGTAGTTAACGGCGTGGAAAGTATGAAGTCAGCCAGTGCTACCGAGTGTCAGATTGTTCATCAGCCTACACACGAAATGACAAAAGACGAAATTAAAGAGATGGTTGATAAATTTGCTCAGGCAGCTAGAAGAGTTAAGGAAGCTGGAGCAGATGCTGTAGAAATCCATGGTGCTCATGGTTATTTAATTGGTCAGTTCTCAAGCCCATACACTAATAAGAGAACAGACGAGTATGGCGGAAGCTTTGAGAATAGAATGAGATTCTTTGATGAGATTATAGATGCAGTTCGCGCTGAAGTAGGTGCAGATTTTCCAATCATTGCTCGTTACTCTGTTGATGAGCATATGGAATATGTAGGACTTCCAGAGGAAGGTCTTCATCTTGCAGATGGTGTAGAGATTGGTAAGCACCTGGAAGCTAAGGGCGTAGATGCTCTTGATGTAAGTTCTGGTATCTATGAGACTATGAACACAGCTTGGGAGCCTGTAGGTTTCAATCAGGGTTGGAAGATTGAAGGCCCTGCATCAGTCAAGGCTCAGGTCAAGATTCCTGTTATTGGTGTTGCTGTTATTAGAACTCCTGAATATGCTGAGGAGCTTCTTAAGGACAATAAGCTTGATTTCGTAGGAAGTGCTAGAGCTTTCTTTGCAGATCCAGAATGGGCAAACAAGGCTAAAGAGGGAAGATCTTGTGATATTCGCAAGTGTATTTCATGTCTTTACTGTATGGAGTCTCTTATGTCAGCTAATTCTGAAAAGCCAATGGGCTGCTCGGTTAACTTTGAAAGTGGAAGAGAAAAGGATTATCAGGCAAATGATTTACCAAAGGATGGTAATGGTAGAGCAGTTGCAGTTATAGGA
>JAILNO010000074.1 GCA_024691465.1 Pseudobutyrivibrio sp.
GCACAATTCAATCTTTATTTCTCCGAAATCTTATTCCACTCATAAGGAGTGTTCTGGTATACGTAGTAGTTCAGCCAATTAGAATAGAGGATGTTGCCATGACTCCTCCACTGGAGAAGTGGCTTCTCATTCTCATCATCATTAGGATAGTAATTCTTAGGAAGGGCAATCTCAAGCCCCTTACCCTTATCACGCTTGTACTCAGTATCAAGTGTGTATCTGTCATACTCAGGATGTCCCATGACAAATATATTGCTGCCATCATGTGACATACATAAGAATACTCCAGCTTCCTCACCCTTAGCACATACAACTAGATCCTCGCAGGCTTCTATATCCTCTGTCCTAACTCCAGTGTGTCTGCTATGTGGTGCATAGAATATATCATCGAATCCTCTGACTAGTGGAATCTTACGATTCTGTACTCTGTGAGGGAACACGCCGAATTTCTTCTCATCCAGATCATATTTATTGATTCCATATCTATAGTATAATCCCGCCTGGCATCCCCAGCACAAGTGCAATGTAGAAGTAACGTGCGTCTTAGTCCACTCAAAAATCTTGCACATCTCATCCCAGTAATCTACCTCCTCGAAATCCATCTGTTCTAGAGGTGCACCAGTGATGATGAGTCCATCGAAGTATCTATCATATACATCCTCAATGTGCTCATAGAAATTATTCAGGTGTGTCTTACTGGTATTCTTGCTCTCATGACTACCCACAGTAAGGAAAGTCACGTCCACCTGAAGTGGTGTATTGGATAGAGAACGAAGTAACTGTAGTTCTGTAGCCTCCTTAAGTGGCATAAGATTAAGAATCCCAATACTGATAGGTCTGATGTCCTGATGGCTAGACCTATTCTCATCCATTACGAAAATATTCTCATGTTCAAGTATTGCCTTAGCTGGCAAATCATTCTGAGTTCTAATTGGCATAATTCTTCTCCATATTTCTAGTAAACCAACAATTAACCATTAATAAGAGCCATAAGCTCATCCTCGCTAAGCACCCTAACACCTAGAGCATTAGCTTTATCAAGCTTGCTGCCTGCGGCCTCACCAGCCACCAGATAGCTAGTCTTCTTAGAAACCGAACCTGCACACTTACCGCCATTAAGCTCGATTAACTCAGCAGCCTCCTTGCGTCCTAAGGTAGGTAGTGTTCCTGTGATAACAAAGGTTAATCCCTTTAGCTTATCAGTGGCTCCTTCCTTTTCCTCCAGACTCATATTAACCCCTGCTGCTCTTATACGTTCTATGATATTGATATTGACCTCATTATGCAAATATTCATATATAGATGCAGCACTAATCTCGCCTATATCATCCACATCCTTAAGCTCATCAACTGTAAGCTTCATAATAACGTCTATATGCTTGAATCTATTGAGTAATGACTTGGCAGCTGCCTTACCTACATTAGGAATTCCAAATCCTGTGAATAGTCTATAGGCATCGTTACTCTTGGCCCCCTCTATAGCAGTAAGAAGCTTATCGGTATTCTTCTCCTTACCGATAATTCCCTCTTCAATCAATTGCTCTCTGCTATCCTTAAGGTAGAATACATCAGATATATCCTTGATATATCCTCTACGAACCAATTCCTCTATATATACCTCTCCGAATCCCTTGATATCCATTGCATCCCTGGATACAAAGTTGATGATATGCCGCTCAAGCTGCGCTGGGCAGCTAGGATTAGTACACTTCATATCTGCTGTATCAGCATCTCTGGTGACTACTCCGCCACATACCGGACAGATACCTGGAATCTTATATGTACTAACGCCTGCTGGGCGCTTAGACTTAACCACTTCCTTGACCTTAGGAATAATCTCTCCAGACTTATATACCACTATTGTATCGCCTATGCCCACATCTAAATCATCTATGAAATCCTGATTATGAAGTGTAGCTCTACTTACTGATGTACCGCATAGACGTATTGGCTCGAATATAGCTGTAGGAGTAACACGGCCAGTACGACCTACAGACAGCTCTATATCAAGGAGCTTCGTCTCTTTCTCCTCTGGAGGATACTTGTAAGCAATATGTCCACTAGAGTACTTGCTGCTGGTGGAGAAATCGCTGCGATATGCCACCTGATCAATCTTAACAACAGCGCCGTCTATATCATAAGGGAACTGACCTCTGAGCTCTCCTATCTCATCTATGACAGCAAGGATTGCCTCTGAATCTGAGCACTTCTTATGGAATACTGTAGATACTCCATGCTCCGATAATATATCCATACCGCCGCAATGACTAAGGGTCAACTCCTCAGGCCCCTGCTGTACGTTGAATACGAACATCTTGAGGCCGCGCGCCTTAGTAATCTTAGCATCTAACTGTCTTAAGGTACCAGCTGCCAGATTACGTGGATTGGCAGCCAGCTTGCCACCCTTGAGCTCCTGCTCGTCATTGTATCTATCGAAATCCTCATGGGACATGTATACTTCGCCGCGAAGCTGCAATGTATCGTAAGGCAGATCTAGGAACTGCTTAACATCTGGAATAACCAACGCATTGGCAGTAACATCCTCACCAATTAAGCCATCACCTCTGGTCTCAGCAAGGGTAAGCTTAAGTCTATCCATGGAATCTCTCTCGTACCTAAGAGTCATACTGAGGCCATCGATCTTAGCCTCAACAGAGAACTCTGCATCAGGATGAAGAGCCTTAACCTTATCAACCCAAGCAGTTACATCCGCCTTATCAAACACATCCTCAATAGACAGCATAGGTACGTCGTGAGTAACTTTTACACCAGCCTCACGCATGGCCACTCCGCCAATCTTCTGGGTAGGGGAATCAGGTGTAACCCACTCAGGGTGCTCCTGCTCTGCCTCCTTAAGCTTAATCATAAGCTGATCATACTCGTAATCAGAAATCTCAGGCTCGTTCTGATTATAGTATCTATCCATATGGTAATCGATGGTATCAACCAAGTTCTTATATTCAATATGTTCCATTATTCTACATTCCTTTAATTCTTAGACCCCTCAAGCATCTTATTAAGCTCGGTAATCTCCTCATCTGTAACATCCCTATATGTATCTATCTTAAGATCTGCCAGTTGGATGTTCATAATTCTAATTCTATT
>JAILNO010000112.1 GCA_024691465.1 Pseudobutyrivibrio sp.
TTCCCTAATGTAAAAGTTACTTTTATCTTAGGAATACTTAAGGATAAGGAAGTAGATATTATATTAGATGAGCTTATGCCACTTGCTAAGAAGTGCTATACCATGGCTGTTCCTAATGCTAGAACTATGAACCCAAAGGAACTTGCTGATATGATAAGAAGCCGTGGGGTAGAGGCTGAGGTAGTTACAAATAAATCTCAGCTTAAGGAGATTATTAGTCAATCAGAAGTTACTTGTATAGCAGGGTCATTGTACCTTATATCTGAAATAGATTATTAATTGTAGAAAGTGTATTGCAGTTGTGCAATGCACTTTTTTTAGGTAAGATGTAGTAAGGCACAATCATTTTAATAGGAGGTAGGATATGCTTTCGGAACCAATCGGATATGTAGAAGATCCTAAATGGTATGAAGAGACCAGTTTCATAGATTCTAATTTCGTTGAAGTAGTTGAGAATGAGTTTATTCATGTAGATATGCAATATCCTCAATTGAAAATGAAGAAGGCTGAGCCTAGATGTTTCTTACGTAAGGATGCATATGAGCTCTTAGAGGATGCAGGACATATGTTGCCTGAGGGGATGCGCTTTAGGATATGGGATGCGTGGAGACCCTTTGAGTTACAGGAAGAATTATATTATGCATACTCAGCCCAGATAATTAGAGACTTCAATCTACAGGGTAAGTCTAAGGAAGAGCAGGATGCAACCATAGGCAAATACGTCGCGATTCCTAAGAACACACCAAGCAACCCTCCTGCTCATACTACAGGAGGCGCTATAGACCTGACTATCGAAACGGCAGAAGGCAATATTCTAGACATGGGATCAGGTTTCGATGAGTTCAGCGCCAGGACCCAGACTACATATTATGAAAGTAGTGATAATGAGATAGTTAAGAATAATCGTCGCATGCTTTTTAATATTATGACTAATGCAGGATTTACTAATCTTCCATCAGAATGGTGGCATTATGACTATGGCGACATGAATTGGGCCTATTTGAACTCTAGACCAGCTATATATAAAGGGGTATTTACGAAGAATGAAATCAACATGGAATAAGAAGGTGAAGAATAAACAAATCCTGACAGGCACGCTATTATTAATAGTAATAGCTTTCGCATTGGTGGTAATTGGATATATTTATCTCTGGTTAAGAAATGGATATACGATCACAGATTTAATAGAAAATATCGTAGGCAACTTGATTGGTGTTCTAGCTGCATTTTTACTGTTTGATATTATTTATAATAAACTGACTCAAGATGCATATGCTAAGGACACATCACAGCAGATTGCAAAGACTCTCATGGGGGATTCAGATATATTGGATGCCTTCAGCTATGAGGATAAGAATAATTTTATTACCTCTACTATTAAATCCATGGTTAAGGATGAGGATGCATTAGATGTAATTGATAGCCGAGTGAAGACTTTCTTGGACTTTGAAGGCAATTATAAAATTCGTAAGAGTTTCAATTATGCAATAGCAGCCAATGCAGAAGAGCCTAACAGTGACTATAGCGCTCTTCCAGGAAATAATGGCGATAATTACTTTTACGTGCAAGAGAATCTCAATTATGAAGTGAAGTGCATCAAGGGGCAGAATAATAGTATTGATGTCGAGAATCAGACAGTTAAAATTGCATTCTTGTTTGATAAGAAGACTCTGGATGAGAGCATGCTTAAGGAAGATAAGGGCGACATTTTTAAGAACTGTATCTTCAGCGAGAATCTAGATATCAACCAGGAGACGTTGCAGTATTTTGCTAGCTTGTCTGAGCAGGAATTAAAGGAAACGATACAGAGGTTATTTACACCAGTTGTTAAGATTGATGGTGTGGCTGGTAGTATCAATGAAGTCTTTATTTCTGAATCAGGTATTGTAATCAAATATAATGTACTTGTTATGCAGAAGGATGAGTACTCTGTAAGAGTTATATTCCACATGCCTAAGCTCTGGAACTCTATATTTGAGGTTGCACTTGTGGATGCAACGAAATCTCCTAAGATTCTATTTGACTACAATCCTTCTAAGATGGATGTTTCAATGTACTCATTTATTAACAAAGAGATTGATTCTAACA
>JAILNO010000179.1 GCA_024691465.1 Pseudobutyrivibrio sp.
TGCAAGACGCTCTTCCATTGTCTTCTCAGTACGTGTACGTGAGAACATTGTGAGCCATCTAAGGCCAAGGGCCTGACGACGATCTGGTCTTACTTCGATAGGTACCTGATATGTAGCACCACCGATACGTCTAGCCTTTACCTCAAGTACAGGCATAACGTTGTTCATAGCTTCCTCGAAAACCTCAAGTGCAGGTCTTCCAGTCTTTTCCTCGACTTTGCCAAATGCACCATATACAATCTTCTGAGCTACACCCTTCTTACCATCAAGCATGATGTTGTTGATAAGCTTTGTAACTACTTTGCTATTGTATATAGGATCTGCCAAAACGTCTCTTTTTTGAGTATGTCCTTTTCTTGGCACGATACTTCCCTCCTTAACTAAAATTTGTTAGATCAACGGTACTCACAAATTTACTTGTGTTCATGCATTATTTATTCTATAGAGAAAAAATAACAACATTAACCAAATTTTTGTGATATACAATAAATTTCCTAAGCCTTTACGCTATTTTACTTAGCATCCTTAGGTCTCTTAGCGCCGTACTTTGAACGTCCCTGCTTGCGGTTTGCAACGCCGGCTGTATCAAGAGTACCTCTGATTACGTGATAACGTGTACCAGGTAAATCCTTAACACGACCACCACGAATCAAAACAACGCTATGCTCCTGAAGATTGTGACCTTCGCCTGGAATGTATGATGTTACTTCGATTCCGTTTGAAAGACGAACTCTGGCAATCTTACGAAGAGCTGAGTTAGGCTTCTTAGGTGTAGCTGTCTTAACAGCTGTACATACACCACGCTTCTGTGGAGAAGAAGTGTTAGTAGGCTTCTTCTTAAGAGAGTTATAACCTCTCTGAAGTGCTGGTGCTGTAGACTTCTTAACAGATGTCTGACGACCTTTTCTAACTAGCTGGTTGAATGTTGGCATTCTTTTTACCTCCTAATTTATTTCTTTGCTGTCAAATAGGCATAGTTATCCTATTAGCGCATGCTAGAACATTATATTTCCATTATTTCATTATGTCAAGCATAAAAGTGCGAAAAAAAGACCCTGGTAAACCCAAGGTCTTTTAGTCATTATCTATTATTCTACATCTACAAGCTCATCTGAAAGAGCTGCTGTATCATCTGATGCCTCTGCGAAGTCCTCGTCAGAAACTCCATTAGATACTAACTCACTATCTGTTGAAAGAGGAATGTTAGAATATCTCTTCATACCTGTTCCAGCTGGGATTAGACGACCAATGATAACGTTCTCTTTAAGACCGTTAAGTGGATCAACCTTACCCTTGATAGCTGCATCTGTAAGTACCTTTGTAGTCTCCTGGAATGAAGCTGCTGAAAGGAATGAGTTAGTAGCAAGGGCTGCCTTTGTGATACCAAGGAGTTCCTGAGTACCTGTAGCAACTTCCTTACCCTCAGCTTCCATCTGCTCATTAGCTTCCTCAAAGTCGAGCCAATCTACAAGTGAACCAGGCATGAAACCTGTATCACCAGCCTCGTCAACTCTGATACGCTTCAACATCTGACGGCAAAGTACTTCGATATGCTTATCGTTGATATCAACACCCTGTAAGCGGTATACACGCTGTACTTCACGGATGAGGTAATCCTGAACTGCTGACTTACCCTTAATTGTAAGGATATCATGTGGGTTTACAGAACCTTCTGTAAGCTCATCACCAGCCTCAAGCTCCTGACCTGAAATAACCTTAATACGTGATCCGTAAGGAATTAAGTACTTCTCAACATCACCTGTCTCAGAGTTTGTAACAACAACTTCTCTCTTCTTTGTCTTAGAATCCTCTTCGATTGTAACAGTACCAGCAATCTCAGTGATGATTGCAAGTCCCTTAGGCTTTCTAGCCTCGAAAAGCTCCTCGACACGAGGAAGACCCTGAGTAATATCGTTACCAGCAACACCACCAGTATGGAATGTTCTCATAGTAAGCTGTGTACCAGGCTCACCGATTGACTGAGCAGCGATGATACCGATTGCTTCACCGACCTGTACGGCACGACCAGAAGCCATGTTAGCACCATAACACTTAGCACATACACCTACGTGTGAACGACATGTAAGTACGTTTCTAATCTTAACTCTCTTAATTGGCTCGCCCTTGTCATCTACACCCTTCTCGATGATTGCAGCTGCACGCTTAGGAGTGATCATGTGGTTAGCCTTAACGATAACCTCACCCTTTGCATCGCAAATTGTGTAGCAAGAGAATCTACCAGTAATACGATCCTTAAGAGACTCAATCTCCTCACGACCATCCATGAATGCGTATACCCACATACCTGGAATCTCGCGATCTGTACCAGCAACACAGTCAGACTCACGAACAATAAGTTCCTGAGCAACGTCAACCATTCGACGTGTCAAGTATCCTGAAGCGGCTGTACGAAGAGCTGTATCTGACAGACCCTTACGAGCACCATGAGCTGACATGAAGTACTCAAGTACATCAAGACCCTCACGGAAGTTAGACTTAATAGGAAGCTCGATTGTACGTCCTGTTGTATCAGCCATCAAACCACGCATACCTGCAAGCTGCTTGATCTGCTTCTCAGAACCACGGGCACCTGAATCAGCCATCATGAAGATGTTGTTATATTTATCAAGACCATCAAGAAGGTCTCTTGTAAGCTCATCATCAGTCTCTTTCCAAGTATCAACTACCTCACGGTAACGCTCTTCCTCAGTAATAAGACCACGCTTGTACTGACGAGTGATTTCATCAACTGTATTCTCAGCAGTAGCGATAAGATCTGCCTTCTGAGCTGGTACAGTCATATCTGAAATAGAAACTGTCATGGCAGCGATTGTTGAGTAGTGGTAACCCATGTGCTTGATATCATCAAGAACCTCAGCTGTCTTTGTAGCTCCGTGTGTATTAATAACCTTTTCAAGAATCTGCTTTAACTGCTTCTTACCTACATGGAAATCAATCTCAGGTACAAGAGCATTCTCTGGGTTAGTTCTATCTACATAGCCTAAATCCTGTGGAATGATCTCGTTGAAGAGAAGTCTTCCAAGTGTTGATGAAACATTACCAGTGATAACTGATCCATCAGCCTGCTGCTTGCTAATACGTACTGTAATACGAGCATGCATTGTAAGAGCATCGTTCTCATATGCAAGAATTGCTTCGTTGAGGTTCTTAAAGATCTTGCCCTCACCGAGCTCTTCTCTGGTATCTCCAACTGTAGTACCACGCTCCTGTGTAAGGTAGTAAATACCAAGTACCATATCCTGAGAAGGAACGGCAACAGGGCCACCATCTGAAGGCTTAAGTAAGTTGTTAGGAGAGAGAAGCATGAATCTACACTCTGCCTGCGCCTCCTGAGTAAGTGGAAGGTGGACAGCCATCTGGTCACCATCGAAATCGGCGTTGAAAGCTGTACATACAAGTGGATGAAGCTTAATAGCTCTACCTTCTACAAGGATAGGCTCAAATGCCTGAATACCAAGTCTATGAAGTGTAGGAGCACGGTTAAGCATAACAGGATGCTCCTTAATAACATCCTCAAGGATATCCCAAACCTCTGGCTCGAACTTCTCTACCATCTTCTTAGCGTACTTGATATTGTGAGCCATTCCATTACCAACGAGTTCCTTCATAACGAAAGGCTTGAATAACTCAAGTGCCATCTCCTTTGGAAGACCACACTGGTAAATCTTAAGCTCTGGTCCTACGACGATAACTGAACGACCTGAGTAGTCAACACGCTTACCAAGAAGGTTCTGTCTGAATCGACCAGACTTACCCTTAAGCATGTCTGAAAGTGACTTAAGAGGTCTGTTACCAGGACCTGTAACAGGACGACCACGACGACCATTATCGATAAGAGCATCAACTGCTTCCTGAAGCATACGCTTCTCGTTACGTACGATAATGTCTGGAGCACCAAGCTCAAGTAGACGACGAAGTCTGTTATTTCTATT
>JAILNO010000193.1 GCA_024691465.1 Pseudobutyrivibrio sp.
TCAGTCCGTTTCATTTTAAGGCTCGCTGCGCCGTCCATGGCTCCGCGTGCCCAGTTCACATTATAAACTGCTTCTATTTTACTAAGCTCACTCGTACGGTCATGCAGTTGCTCCCATAAGTTCTTGTAGAAGCTTCTCTTAATATAAATATAAGTGTCTGTCCCCTGCATACTATCCCGACAGAAGTGCAAAGAATTGAAAAAACGCCCACCATAATAAAAGCGACACTTGACCCTTAGAAAATCATAATCCGCAGACGATGCCAGCAAAAAGGTATGGTGCCGCGTGGCCTGGGGATGTGGGGCGTATTATATTTACGGGTGAAACGGGGCCAGGGCCTACTTTAGTAGGGTGTTGAGGAGGCCACGGAATAATTGTGCTCCGGTGTTGCCGCCTAGGGTCTGGCCGAATTTGCCACCTACGGACTTGCCGATTTTTTTGCCGACTTCGCGGCCTACGGTGCCAGCCACAGTGGTGCCTACGGATTTGACGGCACGCTTCTTGCGGTTGGCCTCCTTCTCGGCTTCCTTGGCAGCAGCTTTTTCGGCTGCGGCTTGTTCTTTGGCTGCGGCCTTGGCGGCCTCGGCCTCTTCCTTTGCGTAAGCTTCAGCCTGTGCTGCTTCGATGCCCATGCGCTCTAGGAGCTCGTAGGCTGACTCAGGGTCTACTGCAGTGGCGTACTTGCTGTAGAGTAGACTGGATTTGATAGCGCTGTCTCTAGCAGCTGAATCGATGCCTCCCATCTGTGAAGTAGGTGGAAGTATGCATACCTTTTCTACTATGGAAGGTGTGCCGTCCTCTGTCAGGAATGACGCTACTGCTTCGCCTGTGCCCAGGGCCTCTATTACATCGGCTGTCTTGAAGGCTGGATTCTCTCTGAAGGAATCTGCGGCAGCCTTGACAGCCTTCTGATCAGATGGTGTGTATGCATGTAGGGCATGCTGTACCTTGTTGCCTAGCTGGGCTAGGACTCCATCTGGTATATCTCTAGGGTTCTGTGTAACGAAGTAGACTCCTATGCCCTTAGAGCGGATGAGCTTAACTACCTGCTCTATCTTGTCTAAGAGTGGCTTAGGGGTATCGTTGAATAATAGATGGGCTTCGTCGAAGAAGAATACCATCTTAGGCTTGTCTAAGTCTCCTACCTCAGGCATGGTCTCGAATAGTTCTGAGAGGAGCCATAGTAGGAATGTGGAGTATAGCAATCCGTTGTTGATGAGGCTCTGACTGTCTAGTATGTGAATCATGCCTCTGCCCTGCTCTCCTGTGGTGAACCAGTCACGTATATTGAGGGCTGGCTCCCCAAAGAAGGTCTCACCGCCTGCTATCTCGAGAGCTACTACTGCCCTCTGAATAGCTCCTATGCTGACCTTGCTGATATTACCATACTCTGCGGCCAATTCCTTGTTGTTCTCAGCCACATAGTTGAGCATAGCCTTAAGATCCTTAGTGTCTATTAAGGCTAAGTTGTTGTCATCTGCTATCTTAAATGTAATGGTGAGCAAGTCACTCTGTAAGTCGTTGAGTCCTAGTATCCTGGATAGGAGTAGTGGTCCCATCTCGGTGATGGTGGTGCGCACCTGGATACCATTCTCGCCGAATAGATCCCATAGGGTGACAGGATAATTGTGGTATGTAAAGCCCTGCTCCTTAAGTCCGAACTTAGCTATGCGCCCCTGCATATCCTCACTATCTACACCAGGATTGATGAGTCCTGCTATGTCCCCCTTCACATCGGCTAAGAATACTGGAACTCCCATCTCGGAAAAAGTCTCAGCCATCACCTTGAGTGTGACAGTCTTACCTGTACCAGTGGCACCTGCAATGAGTCCGTGCCTGTTAGCCATTTCAGGTAGCATATATACTGGAGCCCCCGCTTCAGTGTTAGCTATCCATATCTTACCTTCTCTAATCATAATCGCCCTCCCTACAATATAATCTAACCTCAGTATATCAAATAATTAATCCACACAAAACCAATTGTTTCTATTAAATATCCACAACAGCCGCTATAGAGAAATAAAAGCGGCTAGACTACCACGGTTCGCCCCCATAATCCTGAGGGAATAGAATAGCTCAGGGTTGCATCTGGTGCAGTAATCCGTAATTTCGATATGGTCCTCACTGATGCCAGCCTCTATGAATACTAATCTGCAGGCCTCCCATAGATTGAGCATATACTTGTCGGGATCATCAGGATTAAATGTAGATGGTCTAAGAAGTGATTCCTCAGCCTGCTTGCCGAAGGCTTTACTGAATTCCTCAGCCACATCATTGCTGATTTCATAGCAGTCCTTACATATGCTAGGAGCTACACCACAGATAATATCCTCCCTCTTACAGCCGAAAGCCTCCACCATCTTATCCACTGTAACCTTGCCAATCTTACCTACAGTGCCTCTCCATCCAGAGTGTGATAGTGCTACTACTTCCTTCACTGGATCGTATAAGAATAATGGTACGCAATCAGCGTAAAAAGTTACGAGGGGCATATCTTTTACATTAGTAATGAGCCCATCCACATCATCATAAGGTAGTGGCTTGTGTAATCCATTGCCTGCATCCTCCTCAGTAACTATGCGCACATTGGTGGTGTGAGTCTGTTTAGAAAGACACATCCTGTCGTAGTTCATATCAAGAGCATGTGCCATCCTGCGGTAATTCTCATGGACACGGGCATCCATATCGCCTCTATTGAAGCCCAGATTCATAGAAGCATATACCCCCTCACTGACTCCTCCTAGTCTGGTGGAAAAGCCATGCTTAACCCCAGCCTGCTTAAATAAATCAAAGGTCATAAAAGTGACCCCATTAACTATTTCTCTATTCATAGTCGTCCTCACTTTACAAAAAAATGACAACCCAAAGGTTGTCATTAATTCTATCACTTATTCTTGCAATGTACTAAGTAACATGGCAATCCTACGAATATCATACCGCCTAGTATATTGCCTATAGTAACTGGTATCTGATTAGAAATGAAACCAGCCACTGATAGATTGCTTAAGTCAGCTGCTGTAATACCATAGGCCTCAGCAGCCTTATCTACATATGCATCATTAGTAGCGGCTATTATACCAGCTGGTATGTAGAACATATTGGCAACGCAGTGCTCGAATCCGCCCACTACGAAAGCCATGATTGGGAAGAATATAGCCCAGATCTTGCCTGATATATCCTTAGCTGCTGCACCCATGAGGATAGCTGTGCATACAAGGATATTACATAATATGCCTGATGTGATTCCCTTCAGTGGTGTGATAGTAGCCTTACCAAGAGCTACCTTGATGGTGTATGCACCTAAGAGACCTGAAGAGTAATCCATATTGCCTGAGTAATAAGTAAGAAGCACGATAATCAATGCTCCCACCAGATTAGATAGCCAGATGATAACCAGGTCCTTAACCACCATCTTCCATGAGAATCTATGGTCGTAAGCTCCCATTGCTGTGAGGCAATTGCCTGTGAAAAGCTCTCCTCCAATAAATGTAATAAGCATAAGACCTACTGGGAAGATAGCTCCTGCCACAAGTCTCGCAAGACCTACATTAGTAACTGCATGAGCTGCTGTAGAGCTGGTAGCAGCGCCAATCGCTATAAACGCTCCTGCCATAATACCAAGGATAATCATCTTAGCTAAAGGGAGGGTAACCTTCCTCTCGCCACCTGCGATATTCCCTTCGATTATCTCTGTAGGTGAATTAAATAAGTTGTTCATGTATAATCTCCTGATTGTTAAAATTTTCACCA
>JAILNO010000216.1 GCA_024691465.1 Pseudobutyrivibrio sp.
CCTCATTATACATTTTTTGAAAAAAATATAAATTTTCATTGACTTCTACTTGACATTTCTGCTATAGTATACGTTGCTTTATTGTCGAGTGGTATGCAAATTTTTAGATATTATTTGACAATAAATTGATTAAAAAGCTGTAACTGTAGGTTGTTTACGAGAGGTGGAACGTAAATGGATGAACATATTATGCGTCCCGTAAAATCAGGAAAGGGCATGCGAATGAGTTTCGCACGTCATAAAGAAGTTCTTGAAATGCCTAACTTTATTGAGGTCCAGAAAGAATCATACGAATGGTTCCTCAAAGAAGGCTTAAAAGAAGCTTTTGATGACATTAACCCTATCACTGATCATAGCGGACATCTTAGTCTTGAATTTACTGACTTTAAACTTTGCACTGATGAAATTAAATACACAATTCCTGAGTGCAAGGCATGTGATGCCACCTATGCCGCACCTTTGAAGGTAAAGGTAAGACTTTATAACAGAGACACAGATGAGATTAATGAGCAGGAAATCTTCATGGGAGATCTTCCTATCATGACTGCTACTGGCACATTCGTTATCAATGGTGCTGAACGAGTTATCGTCAGCCAGCTAGTGCGCTCACCTGGTATTTATTATGGAATCGACCATGATAAGATCGGCAAGGAGCTTTATTCATGTACAGTAATTCCTAATAGAGGAGCTTGGCTTGAGTATGAAACTGACTCAAACGACATCTTCTATGTAAAGGTTGACCGTACTAGAAAGTCACCAATTACTGTATTTTTGCGTGCAATGGGTCTTGGTACAAACCAGGAAATCATCGACGTATTTGGCGAGGAGCCAAAACTTCTTGCATCATTTGCAAAGGATCCAACTATCACTGAGAAGAGCCCAAATGGTTCTTATGAAGGTGGTCTACTTGAGCTATACAGAAAAATTAGACCAGGTGAACCTCTTAACGTAGATAGTGCGGAATCACTTATCAATGCAATGCTTTTCGACCCTAGAAGATATGATCTTGCTAAGGTTGGTAGATATAAATTTAATAAGAAGCTTTCATTCTGGAGCAGACTTGCTGGACAGAAATTGTCTGAAGATGTAGTCAACCCAGAAACAGGCGAAATTCTTGCAGAAGCAGGTACAACACTTACTAGGGAAAGTGCATCTATGATTCAGGATGCAGCTGTTCCTTTTGTTTGGGTACAGACAGAAGAGAGAAATGTAAAAGTTCTTTCTAATATGATGGTTAACCTTTCTAAGTATGTTGACTGCGACTACAAGGAGCTTGGAATCACAGAACCTCTTGTATATTATCCAGTTCTTAAAGAAATTCTCGATAGAGGACTTGAGAGAGAAGATCTCCTTTATGAACTTGAGCGTAATGCACATGACCTCGTTCCAAAACATATTACAAAAGAAGATATCTTTGCTACTGTTAACTACCTTCTTCACCTTGAGTGGGGCGTAGGCCAGAAGGATGATATCGACCACCTTGGAAACCGTCGTATTCGTGCTGTAGGTGAATTGCTACAGAACCAGGACAGAATTGGTCTTTCAAGAATGGAGAGAGTTGTTAGAGAAAGAATGACAACTCAGGATATTGAAGGTGTTGCAAACGCTACAAAGAACCTTATTAATATCAAACCTGTAACTGCAGCTGTTAAAGAATTCTTCGGATCTTCACAGCTATCACAGTTCATGGACCAGAACAACCCACTTGGTGAGTTGACACATAAGAGACGTCTATCTGCCCTTGGACCTGGTGGTCTTTCAAGAGACCGTGCCGGATTCGAAGTTCGAGACGTTCACTATACACATTATGGACGTATGTGCCCTATCGAGACACCTGAAGGACCTAACATCGGTCTGATCAACTCTTTGGCTTCATACGCAAGAATTAATGAATATGGATTTATCGAAGCACCTTACCGTGTAATCGATAGATCTGATCCTAAGAACCCTCGTGTAACTGATGAAACAGTTTACATGACTGCTGATGAGGAAGATGATTACCACGTAGCTCAGGCTTCAGCTAAGCTTGATGAGAATGGATACTTTGTACACGATTCAGTATCTGGTCGATTCAGAGAAGAAACATCTGCATACGACAAGACTATGTTCGAGTACATGGACGTATCTCCTAGAATGGTATTCTCAGTTGCTACAGCCCTCATTCCATTCCTTCAGAACGATGATGCGAACCGTGCGCTAATGGGATCTAACATGCAGCGTCAGGCCGTACCTCTTCTTTCTACAGAACCACCAGTAATCGGTACAGGTATGGAACCTAAGACTGCTGTCGATTCAGGAGTTACAGTAGTTGCTAAGAGAGCTGGTATTGTAGAGAGAGCTGAATCTAACTTTATTGCTATTAAGACAGATGACGGTGAGAAAGACGAGTATGTACTTCAGAAGTTCATGCGTTCTAACCAGTCAAACTGTTACAACCAGAGACCAATCGTATTCAAGGGTGACCACGTTGAAGCTGGCGAAGTAATCGCTGATGGTCCTTCAACATCAGGTGGTGAGCTTGCCCTTGGTAAGAACCCTCTAATCGGATTCATCGAGTGGGAAGGTTATAACTACGAGGATGCCGTACTTCTTTCAGAAAGACTTGTTAGAGATGATGTTTACACATCTATCCATATGGAAGAGTTCGAGACAGATGCTCGTGATACAAAGCTTGGACCAGAAGAAATTACTAGAGATGTACCTGGCGTTGGACCAGAAGCTCTTAAGAACTTGGATGAGAGCGGTGTTATCCGTATCGGTGCTGAAGTTCGTTCTGGTGATATCCTCGTTGGGAAGGTTACTCCAAAGGGAGAAACAGAACTTACTCCAGAAGAGAGACTTCTTCGTGCTATCTTCGGTGAGAAGGCTAGAGAAGTAAGAGATACATCACTTAAGGTACCTCATGGTGAATATGGTATCGTTGTAGATGCAAAAGTATTTACAAGAGAAAACGGCGATGAGCTTCCACCAGGAGTAAATAAATCAGTTCGTATTTACATCGCACAGAGAAGAAAAATCTCTGTAGGTGATAAGATGGCCGGACGTCATGGTAACAAGGGTGTCGTTTCTAGAGTACTTCCTGTAGAAGACATGCCATTCCTTCCAAACGGAAGACCACTTGACATCTGTCTAAACCCTCTAGGTGTACCTTCTCGAATGAATATCGGACAGGTCCTAGAGATTCACTTCTCACTTGCAGCTAGAGTACTTGGTTTCAACATTGAAACTCCTGTATTCGACGGTGCAAACGAGGAAGATATCGGAAACCTTCTTGAAATGGCTAACGATTACGTTAACACTTCATGGGAAGATTTCGAGAAAAAATATAAAGATGTTGTTAATGCTGAAGTTCTTCAGTATCTCTATGACAATAGAGACCATAGAAAACTTTGGGCTGGTGTTGATATCGGCCGTGATGGTAAGGTTCAGCTTCGTGATGGACGTACTGGTGAGAAATTCTTCGGTAGAACAACAGTCGGACACATGCATTATTTGAAACTTCATCACTTGGTTGACGATAAGATCCATGCTCGTTCAACTGGTCCTTACTCACTTGTAACTCAGCAGCCACTTGGTGGTAAAGCTCAGTTCGGTGGACAGAGATTCGGAGAGATGGAAGTTTGGGCTCTTGAGGCTTATGGTGCTGCTTATACACTTCAGGAAATCCTTACTGTTAAGTCTGATGACGTAGTAGGACGTGTTAAGACATACGAAGCTATCATCAAGGGCGAAAATATCCCTAAGGCAGGAATCCCTGAATCATTCAAGGTACTCCTTAAGGAACTTCAGGCACTTGCTCTCGACATCACTCTTCTCGATGATGATGGAAACGAAGTAAGAATGAAGGACACATCAGAGTACGATAAGACAGACTTGAACTCTGTACTTAGAGATGATAAGAATTACGCTTTCGAAAGTAATGAATCATTTGCAAATGCTGGATTTACTCAGAAAGAATTTGATTCAGAAACAGGTGAACTGGTAGATGCAGAGCCAGAAGCTGAAGATTTAGACAGCGAAGAATTTGCATACCAGGGCGCAGATGACATGGACGAGGAGTAACAGAAGGGAGTTCTATCAATGCCAGATAGAAATAACAATGAAGTGAACGACGGAGTGTCATTTGATAGCATTAGAATCGGCCTTGCTTCTCCAGAGAAGATCAGAGAATGGTCTCGTGGAGAGGTAAAGAAGCCTGAGACTATCAACTACAGAACACTTAAACCTGAAAAAGACGGTTTGTTCTGTGAGAGAATCTTTGGACCAACTAAAGATTGGGAATGTCACTGCGGAAAATACAAGAAAATCAGATATAAGGGTGTTGTCTGTGATCGATGTGGCGTAGAAGTTACAAAAGCTTCTGTACGTCGTGAGCGTATGGGTCACATCGAGCTTGCAGCTCCTGTATCTCATATTTGGTACTTTAAGGGAATTCCTTCAAGAATGGGACTCATTCTTGATATTTCCCCTAGAATACTTGAGAGAGTACTTTACTTTGCATCATACATCGTATTGGACCCAGGTGAAACTCAGCTTACATATAAGCAGATTCTATCTGAGGCTGAATACGCTGATGCTGTAGAGCAGTACGGATATGGTTCATTCCGTGCCGGTATGGGTGCAGAATCAATCAAAGAACTTCTCGAGGCTATTGACCTCGACAAAGACGCTGAAGAACTTAGAGCAGAGCTCAAAGATGCCAGCGGACAGAAGAAGGCTAGAATCATCAAGAGACTTGATGTAATCGAAGCTTTCAGACAGTCTGGTAACAAGCCTGAGTGGATGATTATGACTGTAGTACCAGTTATTCCACCAGATCTTCGTCCTATGGTTCAGCTTGATGGTGGTAGATTTGCTACTTCTGATTTGAACGATCTTTATAGAAGAATCATCAACAGAAATAACCGTCTCCGTCGTCTTCTTGAACTCAAGGCACCAGATATCATTATCAGAAACGAAAAGCGTATGCTTCAGGAAGCAGTAGATGCGCTTATCGATAACGGTCGTCGTGGAAGACCTGTTACAGGACCAGGAAACAGACCACTTAAGTCTCTTTCTGACCTCCTTAAGGGTAAGTCAGGACGTTTCCGTCAGAACCTTCTTGGTAAGCGAGTTGACTATTCAGGACGTTCTGTTATCGTCGTAGGACCAGATCTTAAAATCTTCCAGTGCGGTCTTCCTAAGGAAATGGCACTAGAACTTTTCAAGCCTTTCGTAATGAAAGAATTGGTTCAGAACGGAACAGCTCACAATATCAAGAGTGCTAAGAAGATGGTAGAACGTGTTGAACCAGAAGTTTGGGACGTTCTTGAAGATGTAATCAAGGGTCACCCTGTAATGCTTAACAGAGCCCCTACACTTCATAGACTAGGTATTCAGGCATTCGAGCCAATCCTAGTAGAAGGTAAAGCTATCCGTCTTCACCCAATGGTATGTATGGCTTACAACGCCGATTTCGACGGTGATCAGATGGCTGCGCATTTGCCACTTACACAGGAAGCACAGGCAGAATGTAGATTCATGCTACTTTCACCTAACAACATCCTTAAGCCATCAGACGGTGGTGTAGTATCAGTTCCTGCACAGGATATGGTACTGGGTATTTACTATTTAACTCAGCAGAGAGATGGTGAACCTGGTGAAGGAAAAGCTTTCAAAGATATTAACGAAGCTATTATGGCTTACTACAACCATATAATTACACTTCAGTCAAAGATCAAGGTAAGAGTTGAAAAGACTATGCCAGATGGAACTGTAAAGAGCGGTATCATCGATACATCTCTTGGACGTATGATCTTCAATGAAGTAATTCCTCAGGATTTGGGCTATGTAGATAGATCAATCCCAGGAAATGAATTCAAGCTTGAAGTTGACTTCCTCGTAAAGAAGAAGAACATCAAGAAGATTCTTGAGGATGTTATTCATCTTCACGGTGCAACTAAGACAGCTGAAGTTATCGATGCTGTAAAGGCAATCGGTTACAAGTATTCAACACTTTCTGCTATCACAGTATCTGTCTCAGACATGACAGTGCCACCTCAGAAGCCACAGCTTATTGAGCAGGCTGAAGAAAAGGTTGCTTTGATTGCTAAGAAGTACAAGAGAGGTCTTCTTACAGAAGAAGGACGTTATAAGGAAGTTGTTGAAACATGGAAGAACACTGATGAGCAGCTTACTAGAGACCTGCTCGATGGTTTGGATCAGTACAATAACGTATTTATGATGGCTGATTCTGGAGCCCGTGGTTCTGATAAGCAGATCAAACAGCTTGCAGGTATGCGAGGATTGATGGCCGATACATCAGGACGTACTATCGAGCTTCCTATCAAGTCAAACTTCCGAGAAGGTCTTGACGTACTCGAGTACTTCATGTCAGCTCATGGTGCTCGTAAGGGACTTTCAGATACAGCGCTTAGAACAGCCGATTCAGGATACCTTACAAGACGACTTGTAGACGTATCACAGGAAATGATTATTAGAACTAACGACTGTGTTGAAGGTTCTGATGAAATTCCAGGAGAATACATCACAGCTATCCAGGATGGCGACGATGTAATCGAAACTCTTGAAGAGAGAATCACTGGAAGATATACATGTGAAGATATCGTAGATGCTAAGGGCAATGTAATTGTTGCTAAGAACCATATGATTACACGTATGCGTGCTGCACGTGTAGTTAACGAAGGTGTTGATCCTGAGACAGGAAAGGCAATCGAAAAGGTTAAGATTAGAACAATCCTTACATGTCGTAGCAAAGATGGCGTTTGTGCTAAGTGTTACGGTATGAACCTTGCAACTGGTATGCCAGTTCAGGTAGGTGAGGCTATCGGTATCATCGCTGCTCAGTCAATCGGTGAGCCTGGTACACAGCTTACTATGAGAACATTCCATACTGGTGGTGTTGCCGGATCTGATATCACACAGGGTCTTCCTCGAGTAGAAGAGTTGTTTGAAGCAAGACGTCCTAAGGGACTTGCAATCATCACAGAAATTCCTGGTAAGGTTGAGATCAAAGAGACTAAGAAGAAGAGAGAAATTGTTATTACAAACCCAGCTACAGCTGAGTCTAAGACATACCTCATTCCTTACGGTTCTCATATCAAGGTTGCTGATGGTGCAATGCTTGAAGCTGGTGATACACTTACAGAAGGTTCAGTATATCCACAGGATATCCTTAAGATTAAGGGTGTTATTGCTGTTCAGGATTACCTCCTTCAGGAAGTTCTCCGTGTATACCGTCTCCAGGGTGTAGAAATCAACGATAAGCATATCGAAGTTATCGTACGTCAGATGCTCAAGCGTGTACGTATCGAAAAAGAAGGAGACACAGGTCTACTTCCAGGACAGCTTATCGACAAGCTTGAACTTGAAGAAATCAATAACAAGCTCGTTAGCGAAGGCAAAGAGCCTGCTACTGCAGCTCAGGAACTTCTCGGAATCACAAAGGCATCACTTGCTACAGATTCCTTCCTATCAGCAGCATCATTCCAGGAAACTACAAAGGTTCTTACAGATGCAGCTATCAAGGGAAAGGTAGATCCACTTGTTGGTCTAAAGGAAAATGTAATCATCGGTCAGCTCATCCCTGCTGGTACAGGTATGAAGATGTATCGTAAGACAAACCTTTCTACAGATTACAACGAAGAGCTCAGAAAGAAAGCTATCGAAGCTGAAAGAAGAGCAGCTGAAAAGGCTAGAGAAGAAGAAGCTAAGGCTAAAACTTCAAACTCAAAATCTTCTGAAAAGAAAGAAGAAGTTACAGCTGAGTAATCTTAAATAAAAATAATACCTCCAAGAGAAATCTTGGAGGTATTTTTTTATGGAAAAAAGGACGACCAAAGAAATTACTTTGGTCGTCCTATGTAGTTCTAAATAGAATTATTTGAGAGGCGTCTGTCCTAAAACTTTATGTCTTATCTTCACACCAGTATTAGTTCCAGCAAGTCCACCGATACCAGTTTCTCTAATATCAGCACTCATTGAATGTCCGATATTTCTCATAGCATCGAAAACTTCGTCGGCAGGAATCTTTGATTTTATACCGCATAGACTCATGTCAGCGGATGAAACTGCATTGATTGCACCTATGACATTTCTTTTTACGCAAGGAACTTCAACAAGCCCTGCAACAGGATCACAAGCTAGGCCGAGAAGCCCTTTAAGTGCAAGAGCAGAAGCATGAGAAACCTGAGTTGGTGAACCTCCTTTTATAAAACAAAGTGCTCCGGCGGCCATGGCAGAAGCTGAACCAATCTCGGCCTGACAGCCACCTTCAGCTCCGGAAAGAGTAGCACGACTTGCAATAACACCGCCGATACCGGCAACTACGTAAAGAGCTTCAATCATTTTGTCGTCACTTAGATTCATCTCTTCTTGAATAGTAAGAAGCACAGCAGGAACGACACCGCATGAACCTGCAGTAGGTGCGGCAACAATAGTTTTCATGCATGCATTACAGGATGCGACACGAAGAGCTCTCTCCATGATTCGACCAAGAAAATCACCAATCATAAGTTTGTTCTCTTTTCTGGCCTCTCCTACTAGAGATGCTTCAGGACCGATAAGCCCACTTCTGGACATCATAGTTTTATCATATGAAAGATCACTATCTTTCATTGCCTGGAAAAAAGTAGCCATCTTTTCATAAGATGCCTCTTCAGATATACCTGCTTCTTTGCAATCTTCTTTCTGAATAACCTTCCACATAGGAAGGGAAAGAGTATTGCAGTCGTTTATAATCTGTTCAATTGAATTATACATTCTTACGACCTTTCTATAATGGAGAGTAGTATGTGACATTTAGAATTCCGTCGAGAGTTCTAAGTTTCTCGACAGATTTTGGATAAACCTCTTCGTCACATTCAATAATCATAACGGCGCTCTTTCCTCTACCGTTTCTATGAAGAGAAAGAGTTGCGATATTGATTTCTACCTTATGTAAGAAAGCTGAAACATTGGCAACACAGCCTGGCTGATCTGTGTTTGTAATGATCAGTGTTGGATATTCACCTGTGAAGTCAACTTTCATACCATTTATAGAATTGACCATAATACGACCTGCACCGATACTTGAAGAAACTACTTCGGTAGTTTCGCCAGCATCATTTGTGAGAATCATTCTTACAGAGTTCGGGTGAGCTTTTTCCCCGAGGTCAATGGTTTCAAAAGTAAAGTCTAGTCCCATTTCTTTTGCAAGTTCAAAAGATGATGGAATTCTAGAATCTGAAACATCTAGATTTAGAAGTCCAGCAACTAATGCCTTATCTGTTCCGTGCCCTTTTCCTGAAAGTGCGAAAGATCCGTGTAACTGGATAATAGCCTTTTTTACACTATCACCAGCAAGTTTTCTGGCAACCAATCCGATTCTGCAAGCTCCGGCAGTATGAGAACTGGATGGACCGACCATAATAGGTCCTACGATATCAAATAAATTCATATTTTTTCCTTATATAAAAACAAAATCAGTAATTTCTTCATATAATAACACATAACAAAATACTATAAAACAAAAAATCTTGACAAAGAAGAATTCTGAAATTATAATCATATAGCATGCCTATAAGTATGCAAAAATAAGATTAGGAGGTGAAAAAATGCCAACATTCAACCAGTTAGTACGTAAGGGAAGAAAGACATCTGATAAGAAGTCTAAGTCTCCAGCTCTTCAGAGAGGTTTCAACTCACTTAAGAAGAGACCAATCGAAACATCATCACCACAGAAGCGTGGTGTATGTACAGCTGTTAAGACTGCTACCCCTAAGAAGCCTAACTCAGCGCTTCGTAAGATCGCCAGAGTACGTCTTTCTAACGGAATCGAAGTAACAAGCTACATTCCTGGTGAAGGTCACAACCTTCAGGAGCATAGCGTTGTTCTAGTTCGTGGTGGAAGAGTAAAGGATCTTCCTGGTACTCGTTACCACATCGTTAGAGGAACACTTGATACAGCAGGTGTTGCCGACAGAAAACAGGCTCGTTCCAAGTACGGCGTCAAGAAGCCTAAAGCTTCTAAGTAATTTGGAAACACATTAAGACGCTAGTAGAGTAATTCACAATTTATGGTTAGTGTTAAGGCTTTTTTCACTTGAAGAACCTTAATGCACGAACACAATTAAATTAGTGAGTACCAATGAATTAATCCTAATGATTAAGGAGGGAAGAAACGTGCCACGTAAAGGACATATTCAGAAGAGAGATGTGCTTAGCGATCCTATTTACAATAGTAAAGTAGTTACTAAGCTCATCAATAACATTATGCTCGACGGTAAGAAGGGTACTGCTCAGAAAATCGTTTACGGTGCCTTCGAAAAGGTTGAGGAGAAGACAGGCAAGCCAGCTATGGAAGTATTCCAGGAAGCTATGAACAATGTAATGCCTGTTCTTGAAGTAAAAGCAAGAAGAATCGGTGGAGCAACATACCAGGTTCCTATCGAAGTTCGTGCAGATCGTCGTCAGGCTCTCGGTCTCCGTTGGCTCACATTTTTCTCAAGAAAGAGAAGTGAGAAGACAATGGTAGATCGTCTTGCTAATGAGCTTATGGATGCTGCTAATAACACAGGTGCTTCTGTAAAGCGTAAAGAAGAAATGCATCGTATGGCTGAGGCTAACAAGGCATTCGCACATTACAGATTCTAATTTACGAAGGAGGAAACAATCTTGGCTAAAAGAGAGTATCCCCTCGATCGTACAAGAAATATCGGTATTATGGCCCACATCGATGCCGGAAAGACTACACTTACAGAGCGTATTCTTTTCTACACAGGTGTAAACTATAAGATCGGTGAGACATACGAGGGAACTGCTACAATGGACTGGATGGAGCAGGAACAGGAGCGTGGTATCACTATCACATCTGCTGCTACAACATGTCATTGGACAGAGCAGGAAAAGGCTGCGCCTAAGAAGGGTGCACAGGAACATAGAATCAACATCATCGATACTCCTGGACACGTAGACTTCACAGTAGAAGTTGAGCGTTCACTTCGAGTTCTCGATGGATCAGTTGGTGTATTTGATGCTAAGGGTGGTGTTGAGCCACAGTCTGAGAACGTTTGGAGACAGGCTGATACATACAACGTACCACGTATGGCATTCGTAAATAAGATGGATATCCTCGGTGCTGACTTCTTCAACACAGTTGACGAAATCGGTACTAAGCTTGGTAAGAACGCTGTAGTAGTACAGCTTCCTATCGGTAAGGAAGACCATTTTGATGGTATCATCGACCTCTTTGAAATGCAGGCTTATATCTACAATGATAAGCAGGGTATGGATATCTCAATTACAGATATCCCTGATGATATGAAGGATCAGGCTGAAGAGTACCATATGGAA
Source organism: Pseudobutyrivibrio sp. (assembly GCA_024691465.1). Next base: position 11,332 of record JAILNO010000216.1, read on the forward strand.
CTCGTTGAGAAGATTTGTGATCTCGATGATGACCTTATGGAGAAGTACCTTGAAGGTGAAGAGCCATCAATCGATGAGCTTAAGGCTGCTCTTAGAAAGGGAACAATCGCTAACGAAGCAGTTCCTGTATTCTGTGGTTCAGCTCACCAGAACAAGGGTATTCAGAAGCTTCTTGATGGTGTTATCGATTACATGCCAGCTCCAACAGATATCGCTGATATCGATGGAACAGATATGGAAGGTAACCCAACAGTTCGTCATTCATCTGATGATGAACCATTCTCAGCTCTTGCATTCAAGATTATGACAGACCCATTCGTAGGTCGTCTTGCATTCATCCGTGTATACTCAGGAACACTTAAGACTGGTTCTTACGTATACAACTCTGTAAAGGGTAAGAAGGAAAGAGTTTCTCGTCTTCTTCAGATGCATGCTAATAAGAGACAGGAAATCGAAGAAGTATTCTCAGGAGATATCGCTGCTGTTGTTGGTTTCAAGAACACAACTACAGGTGATACAATCTGTGATGAACAGCATCCAGTTATTCTTGAGTCTATGGAATTCCCAGAGCCTGTTATCGAGCTCGCTATCGAGCCTAAGACAAAAGCAGCTCAGCAGAAGATGGGTGAAGCTCTTGCAAAACTTGCAGAAGAAGATCCTACATTCAGAGCTCATACAGATGAAGAGACAGGTCAGACAATCATCGCCGGAATGGGTGAGCTTCACCTTGAGATCATTGTAGACCGTCTTATGAGAGAGTTCGGCGTTGAAGCTAACGTTGGTGCTCCTCAGGTTGCTTACAAGGAAACATTTACAGAACCAGTTGATCAGGAATACAAGTATGCTAAGCAGTCTGGTGGACGTGGTCAGTACGGTCACTGTAAAGTACGTTTCACACCTATGGAAGCAAATGGCGATGAACTTTACAAGTTCGTTAACTCAGTTACAGGTGGTTCTATTCCTAAGGAATACATCCCATCAGTTGATGCTGGTATCCAGGAAGCTGCTGAGGCAGGTGTTGTTGCTGGATTCCCACTCATCGGATTCCAGGCTGAGTGTTACGATGGTTCATACCATGAAGTCGATTCTTCAGAGATGGCATTCCACATCGCTGGTTCTCTCTGCTTCAAAGAGGCTATGAAGAAGGCTAACGCAGTTATTCTTGAGCCTATCATGAAGGTAGAAGTTACAATGCCAGAAGAATACATGGGTGATGTAATCGGTGATATCAACTCACGTCGTGGTAGAGTTGAGAGCATGGACGATGTTGGAAACGGAAAGAAAGTTACAGCTTATGTACCACTTTCAGAAATGTTCGGATATTCAACAGACCTTCGTTCTGCTACACAGGGACGTGGTAACTACTCAATGTTCTTCGAGAAGTACGAACAGGCTCCTAAGAACGTTCAGGAAAAGGTAGTTGCTGCTCATTCAAAGTAAAATTCGGTTGAAAAAACCGTGCTTCTCGGATATACTCAATATGTTCGAGAAGTTTTATAAAAATAAAACTGAAATTAGTAAAAAATGCTTAACAGCGTAATTTTATTTTAAGGAGGAAGTTAAGATGGCAAAGGCACATTTTGACAGAACAAAGCCACATTGTAACATCGGTACAATTGGACACGTAGATCACGGTAAGACAACTCTTACTGCAGCTATCACAAAGGTTCTTTCTGAAAGAGTTGAAGGAAACGCTTCACAGGCTTTCGATCAGATCGATAAGGCTCCAGAAGAGAGAGAAAGAGGAATCACAATCTCAACAGCTCACGTTGAGTACCAGACAGACAAGAGACATTACGCTCACGTTGACTGTCCAGGACATGCTGATTATGTAAAGAACATGATCACAGGTGCTGCTCAGATGGACGGTGCTATCCTTGTTGTTGCTGCTACTGATGGTGTTATGGCTCAGACAAAAGAGCACATCCTTCTTGCACGTCAGGTAGGTGTTCCATACATCGTAGTATTCCTTAACAAGTGCGATATGGTTGATGATGCTGAGCTTCTTGAACTTGTAGAGATGGAAGTTACAGAGCAGCTTGAAGAGTACGGATTCGAAGGATGCCCAATTATTAAGGGATCTGCTTTCCAGGCACTTCAGGATTCTTCAGCTCCAGCTAAGCTTGCTAACGGCGAGAACTTCGACGGTGACAAGAACTGGGGAGATTGCATCATGGAACTTATGAACACAGTTGATGAGTTCATTCCTAACCCAGAAAGAGATATCGACAAGCCATTCCTTATGCCAGTAGAAGATGTATTCACAATCTCAGGTCGTGGTACTGTTGCTACAGGTAGAGTAGAGCGTGGTCAGCTTAACACATCTGACGAAGTTGAAATCGTTGGTATCAAAGAAGAAGTTAACAAGACAGTTGTTACTGGAATCGAAATGTTCCGTAAGACTCTTGATTACGCTGAAGCTGGTGATAACATCGGTGCTCTTCTCCGTGGTGTTGACAGAGACCAGATCGAAAGAGGACAGGTTCTTGCAGCTCCTGGAACAGTAACTTGCCACAGAAAATTCAAGGGACAGGTTTACGTTCTTACAAAGGATGAAGGTGGACGTCATACACCTTTCTTCAACAACTACCGTCCACAGTTCTACTTCAGAACAACAGACGTTACTGGTGTAGTTAACCTTCCAGCTGGTACAGAAATGTGCATGCCTGGTGATAACGTTGAGATGGAAATCGAACTTATCCACCCAGTAGCTATGGAGCAGGGTCTTACATTCGCTATCCGTGAAGGTGG
>JAILNO010000217.1 GCA_024691465.1 Pseudobutyrivibrio sp.
TAGTGTTATTCCAAAAGGGAGCAGATGGTGATGAGAAAATATTCAATCTTAAATAGAATACTGTCTTTCAGTCTTGCGCTAGCTTTGCTTGTTGCATCTCCAGTAAATGTATACGCTGTAGATGAGTCAAGTGCAGCACCAGTTGAGGCTGTTGATGAGAATATAGTAGAGGAGACTGTTGCCGAAGGGGAGGTTAGCGAACCTGCAACTGATATAGTCTCTGAGGATAGCAATTCTAATTCTGGCAATGCATCGTCTGATGAAAGCCAGAACAACTCAGACGCTTCTAAGTCTGAGGATGATTCCAATACAGAGGAAGAAGTTAATAAAGAAGAGTCAACTGATTCTACTTCGGAGGAAGTTACTGATGAGGATGAGGCATCTGAAGAAGATGCTGAAGAGGAAGTAACTGAAGACGAGGAAGAAGCTGAGGAAGAGGAAGAAGAGACTGAGGAAGAAGACGTAGTTCTTACTTTTGAAAATGATGAGGTTGTCATTACTGTAACAGGTAGCAAAGAAGTACTTGCTAATATTGCAGACATTACAGCTTCTAAGATTACTGAGGGTGAGAATTACCAATCAATCCAAGCTAAGTTAAGCGAAGAAGCAGCTAAGGAGGAAAAGGAACTGGCAGCTTTTGTTGCTTATGATATCTCTCTTATAGATGAGAATGGAGCAGAGGTTGAACCAACTGGAGCTGTTAAGGTAAGCATCACAAGCATTACAGCACCTGTAAGTGAGGAGAGCTTGTCTGATGCAGAAGTTTCATTGGTTCACTTCGAAGAAAATGCTGATGTTACTGAGATGGTTGATTTAACCACAGAGAATACCACCACAATTAATACTGGTGATGACATCACTACTGTAGATGTTGAGTTCGAGGTTGAGTCTTTTTCAGATTTTGCAGTATCTTGGAAAACTCCTAGCACCAGTAAGTTAGTCGGTACTTTATATTGGGGAAGCTCTTGGGATAGATATGCAAATATATATGTAGTAGACGAGCAGGGAAATGCAATTAATTCTGCTACATTTAATTGGATACAAGAGCACATGCACTATGGTCAGTCCTTGGTAGATATAGGTGTTGAAGCAATAGATGGTGATTATTTCGCTACATTAGCTAAGCAGGTTACAGTAAGCGGTTACACCTATAAGGGAGCTTATTTTAAAAATAAGAATCAGGTAGCTGATCTGTGCTATGACAATGATTATGGTTGGATTTATGATGACTATCCAGCAAATAATTCGTGGTACTATTGTTATTCTAGTAATAAGCATAGAGAGAAAATAAATGTATATCTGGTTTATTCATCTGATTCAAATATAGGCGAACAGTACTTTACAGCTAATCTCTACAATTACTATATGAATACTGTTAATGATGCAAGTGTAGCTACATTATCAAATCAGGATGGAGTATTACTATTCCATAATTGCGGTGGTGATTTAAGCAGTGATTATAGCAATGGATATTATTCTGGTAAGAAATGGAATCTATGTGACACTAATGGTACTAGTGATAATACTCCTACTGCTTATCAGGGCATAGTTGGTACCTCGCTTTTAAACAATATGCCGACTTTCAATTATGCAATGGCCGACATTTTTAATCCAACTAGTTCACTGTTTAGTGGCCACAATTATGATGGTACTATTTATGACACAGTAGCCTATAAGGATGTGAAGATTCCTTTTATCAAAGACAGCAAGGGGTACTACGTTTTTGATACTACTTCAAATGAGGCTTCTGGAAAATTTAATGATTATAAATATGATTCAAATTCTAATTCTTTAGTACGTAACGAGGTAGATTCAAAGAGTGGCTACTGGCCATTTGGCTCGAATGATTATCATTTCGGAATGGATCTGCAGGTATATTTCAATATTAATGAAGATGGTTTAAATGATGATGATTCTTCGGCTACTAAGTTCGAGTTTGCTGGTGATGATGATGTGTGGGTTTTCATTGATGGTAAGTTAGCTCTTGATATGGGAGGCGTACATCAGACTGTTAGTGGAGATATCGATTTCCAAAATGGTGCATGCACTGTTAATTATGCATATAACGAATCTAAAGGTATTAATAGGTCTACAGAGACACATAATCTATATACTGATGTGCTTGGATACAATAGCATAGCAGAAGGAAGAAAGGCATTGGCGAGTGGAGGCCACACTCTTACAGTATTCTACTTAGAAAGAGGTGCAGGGGCTTCTAATTGCAAGATTAAATTCAATTTCCACGATGTTAATGTAAATGTTCCTGTAGATGTTAGCTTTGATAAGGTAGATGAAACAGGCGAACCTTTAGAGGGGGCTACATTCGGATTATACGCTAGCACAGATACTGATTGTAGCGAGGAGGCTTTGTATACAGCAGAGTCAACT
>JAILNO010000228.1 GCA_024691465.1 Pseudobutyrivibrio sp.
TAGCTGACTATAAGGAGCAGAATAAACACATCAAGTGTTAATAGAAAAGTAATTAATATGATTAGAGACATTATTTCAAACAGAAAATTAATAACTAAGCTTGCCAAGAACGATTTCAAGCAGAAGTTCGCAGGCTCCACCCTGGGAGTCATCTGGGCCTTCGTACAGCCTGTCATCACAGTGCTGGTATACTGGATCGTATTTGACAAGGCACTCAATCAGGGCACTCAGGGTACCAAGGCAGGTATCGAGGCACCATTCGTGCTGTGGCTATCTGCAGGTATTGTGCCATGGTTCTACTTCAGCGAGGTGCTCTCAGCTGGTACGGTGGTACTTCATGAGTACAATTACCTGGTTAAGAAGGTGGTATTCCCTATCAATGTACTTCCGATAGTTAAGGCTGTATCATCCCTCTTCGTACATGGATTCTTCGTACTTTTTACCCTGATAGTATATCTGCTCTACGGATATGGAGTCACTCCATACATACTGCAGACCATCTATTATTCGCTGGCTATGATGATTCTCACAGTAGGTATGATATATCTCACCAGCGCTCTGTGTGTATTCTTCAAGGATATGGCTCAGCTTGTGAATATATTCCTCCAGGTGGGTATCTGGGCTACACCTATCATGTGGAATTTCGACGCAATGATTGACAAGATTCCTAAGTGGCTTGTGATCCTGCTTCAGCTCAACCCTATGTATTACATTACTAGTGGTTACAGAGATAGTTTCATCTCCCTGACACTCTTCACAGAGAAGCCTGGTTTAACCCTATATTTCTGGTGCTTCACAGCGGTGGTATTCTTACTTGGAACCCACGTATTTAAGAAGCTTCAGAAATACAGGGTAAGTCCAGGCTTCTCTGTGAAGAGTGTCTGGGAGATGAAACTGTCTCTGTAACCACTAGTAATGTAATACATAGGGTTGAGCTGAAGCAGGATCACAAGCCACTTAGGAATCTTGTCAATCATTGCATCAAAATTCCACATGATAGGTGTAGCCCAGATACCCACCTGGAGGAATATATTAACAAGCTGAGCCATATCCTTGAAAAATACGCACAGAGCACTAGTAAGATAAATCATGCCTACTGTGAGAATCATCATGGCCAGTGAGTAATATATAGTCTGTAGTATGTATGGAGTAACTCCATATCCGTACAGCAGATATACCACCAGGGTAAAAAGCACGAAGAATCCATGTACGAAGAGGGATGATACTGCCTTGACTATAGGAAGTACATTGATAGGGAATACCACCTTCTTAACCAGATAGTTGTACTCATGGAGCACTACAGTACCTGCTGATAACACCTCACTGAAGTAGAACCATGGCACGATACCTGCTGATAGCCACAGTACGAAGGGTGCCTCGATGCCTGCCTTGGTACCTTGAGTGCCCTGATTGAGTGCCTTGTCAAATACGATCCAATATACCAGCACTGTGATGACAGGCTGTACGAAGGCCCAGATGACTCCTAAGGTGGAGCCTGCGAACTTCTGCTTGAAATCGTTCTTGGCAAGCTTGGTTATTAATTTTCTGTTTGAAATAATGTCTCTAATCATATTAATTACTTTTCTATTAACACTTGATGTGTTTATTCTGCTCCTTATAGTCAGCTAAATCAAGCTTCCAATCTGAAGCGCCATCATCTCTATCCTCTATGAGAGTGAATCCCATATCACCGTAGAAGTTCTTGACCATCTTGTTCTTGGCTGTAGGTAGGTAGTGACCGTAGAGAGTCTGAACTCCGCGAGCCTTAAGGCGAGATACCAGCTCATCCATCATGGCATATTCCATATCACGCTTGAGGACACGGCAGCTCATAAGCCACAGATCCACATCGCACCTATCTCCATCCACATGACCGATGACCACGCTGACTACTCCATTATCACCGAACTTGTCAATGAGCTTGCCGTATAGGGTGACGTAATTGCTATCAGCAGCTGTCTCCTCTATCTCAGTCTGAGTGAACCTCTTAGTGGTGAGATTGAACTGATTAGACTTGTTAGTAAGTTGAGCGATACGCGCCATATATACTGGAGCGAAGCTGTCTATCTCAGCTTCCATCTCAAGCGAGTCTAGATACTGGCCATAATCACTGAAGCTACTCTGTAGCTTAGCTCTGGCTGCATTCTCCTGATACATCTCGTTACGCTTGAGATCATCTGAGGAGATATTGGTAGCCTCGAAGAATCCTGAGCGGTCTATAGTCTGAATATAATGTACTACATTATCAAGCTCTGGAGCACACACTCCCTTAAGCTGCTCTGTTACGATATGACGCTCTGCTGGGTTATCATCCACAAATACCAGACTCTCTGGAAGCAGGGTAAGCTCTGATGCTATATCAGCGAAGTTCTTATCCTTAGGGTCCCAATTAGCCTTGATTGATATGAAATCCTTCTCAGCAAACTCACTATCTGGATGGTTAATGCCTGCTATTGCGTTGTCGTAGTCATTTTTTGAATCTACATTTAATATAACGCCCAACTGCTGATGTGCCTTGAGGTAACGCTGGAACTCAGTGTAAGCCTGTCCCTCAGCCTCCTCAGGCCCTAGGACTATGCCGTCCACACCGTCATCACCGATGACGCCGCCCCACAGGGTGTTATCTAAATCAAGTACGAAGCCCTTCTTATTCTTACCTAAGAGTGACTTGATAATATTGGCCACATTGAATGACAAGTAAGGAATAGCTGGAACGCACATAGCGTACTTGTACATGTACCAATAGAATGGGTCTGACCAGGCCTTGAGGCCGTAGTCAGCTGATATATAGTTGATATCGCAGATATAGAAATTATCAGTAGCCTGGGCGTAATCATACATGCGCTGATTAAGCCTGGTGATGAAATTCATGGAACCGCGATAGTCGTATGCGTCCCTATTACCTAAGAGTCTGAATAGTGGCATCTCGAAATTGTTCTGGATGATAGGGCAATTGTACTTGTCAGCAAGTGACTTCCATATCATCTCATACTTCTGATACTGGCTATCTAAGAGCTCATCCACTGCTGCCCTATCCATGGCTAGATTAGGGAATGTGGTGATATTTCGATTGCTGGTGCATACATAGATAATATCAGGAGCGAATTCCTCTAGCTCTGGGTTAGGGAAAACTGCGTCCTCATAATATTTATTGTACTCACTCTCGTAGAACTCAGGTGCAATACCCTGGTTGAGGAGGAACAACTCAAGCATAAGCATGATATTAGCTGTGGTACCTCCGCCGAGGATTGCTATCTTCTTATTAATGAACTTGGTATCGCCAGCAAGTAATTCCTTCTTAATGCGCTTCTTCTTAGAGAGCAAATAATCAGGATCAAATGGATACTCTAATTCTTTCATAGTAAGCTCCTTTAATAATCCAGTGATGTAACTCCACCATCTGATTTGTAACTGTATATACTAACCTCACCGTTTGTAAAAACGAGATTTAATTTCGGACTGCTGCACTGATAATCAGGATGTCCCATCTCAGTAACTACTAGATAGTCCACTCCACTCATATCCATGGCAAGGGTAGCTTCCTTACCATTATCACTATAGAACTTATCATTGATAGATTCCATAGCTTCTATCTGCTTGTCAGTAATATCTGAATAATCGTAACCTTCTAAGTAACACTGTCTCTCAGAGAAAGCACTGCAATAGAAGTAGATATTCCTGTAGTCCAACTCCTCGGAAACTCTATCCACTGCAACAACTGCATCCTCTGGAGTATTGTCACGAAGCCATAGATAAGCCTCCATCACATCGGCTGATACGAGATCTGGCCTGTCCCCCGCCTCAGAGGCGTATACCTGCTGCTGCTTGTAATCATCATAGCAGAAGTATGCCACATCTATAGCAAGGAATGCTGTACCCACTCCGAAGAACAGGAATGAGATATATGAAATGAGCTCTCTGCGATGGACCCTGATGTATCTCATGGCCCCATAGAATATGAAAGCTGCATTAGTAATTACGAAATATACCTGGGACGCACCTGGTACGGAAAAAGATACGTATCCCACTACACCTATGATAACAGAACCAATAGCAAACCAATCGAAGATATCTCCGATGCTGCCCTCCTTGGCAAGAGTCTTAACCTTAGTGCAAGTGAAGGCTCCGAAGGCAAGTATACATGGTCCCATTATGCAAATCACTGTAAGAATCACAGCAATAATAACCCATGGCAGATCCATATAATCAAGACCAAGCTTAGTAAATATCTGACCCACACGATTAGAGCCTAAGGTACCTGATACTGTAAGCTCTGTAGCACGGTTGTTAGCACCTGATGAGTGTAGACCTGCTGTGACAAGTATATATGTAAGAATGAAACCTAAGGTAGTGCCTACAGCATATAGGGCACGGCTAAGGTGAACCTTCTTAAGAATAATAGACTCTACTATAAATACTGCCCAAGTGATACCCACCAGGATAGCTCCTGTGGTACCCTTGAAACCCGTAGCGCATGATGCCAACAAGTATATAGCAATCATATATTTGATACTGAACTTGTCATACCATAGCTCACAGAGCACATCTACTACTAGAACTGACAGTGCCACTGCCAGGCCCATGGCATTGCCATTACCGAAGAAGTGGTTATCCATCCATGAGATAGGAAGCTGTCCTCCCACCACATTAAGTGGTAGCAGAGCTATGCAAGATACCAGCATGCCACCGCAGTAGAATAGATACTCTGCCTTCTTGACTATCTTGCCCTCGCGGAGTCGCTCTGCAATGATGTGCATAGCAAGGGAAAGTGGCCAAGCGCAGATGAGTGCATTGCCATTCATATACAAGCGGAAGGAATCCATCCCGAAGATATGCTTACACATGGCAAATATCAACTCATAGAAGTAATGATAGTAGAACATC
>JAILNO010000050.1 GCA_024691465.1 Pseudobutyrivibrio sp.
TAAGGTAATCACTACCCTGCTCTCGCACTTCTCACAATCACCCATGCACTCATCATCGCAGTCATCATCCTCACAATGATGATCACAGCAACTGCAATCTACCTGATACATATTCTTACGGTTAATAACCCCGATCTCCTCTAGTGTGTTTACCATCCTATATACAGTGGCACTACCTATATTCCTATCCTTCTTAACTGCCTCGCGATAAATCTCCTTAACACAAGATGGATCACCATCTAAGATAATATCTAAAATAATGAGACGCTGCTTAGTAATACGGCAGCCGCTATCTCTGAGCTGCTGTACAATTAAGTCCCTCTGCTCTGTCCCTAAAACATCCATTTCAAACCTCACATATAACTAATTACATCTAATAAAAAAACCCAGCCCTATCAGGGCTGGAAATAAATTCTATAAAATCTTGTCCTTAGCGTAATCACGAACCGCCTTGAAGCTCTCCTTGCTGATTACATGCTCAATCCTGCATGCGTCCTCAGCGGCTGTCTCTTCATCCACACCAAGCTTAACAAGTATCTCTGAGATTAACTCGTGTCTCTCAAGTATCATCTCAGCAATCTCCTTGCCCTCATCTGTAAGATATATATAACCTGCATCAGTAACTGTAATGTGATTCTTCTCGCGAAGATTCTTCATTGCAATACTAACAGAAGATTTCTTAAAATTAAGTTCATTAGCTACATCAACCGAACGAACAACTGGTAGTTTCTTACTAAGTACTAAGATAGTCTCTAGATAGTTCTCTGCCGATTCATTTACAAAAGTTCTCAAAATAAGCTCCTCCTAAAATTAAATGGATTTGAATTATATTTCAATTGCACACAACCCACTTGCCATAAAGGTTATCATAAATCGTACTCTAGTGCAACCTCTTAAACTATAGTTAGTTTACCCTAACTATTATATTTTTTCAAGTATTCTAAATCAATTATTAAACTTTTATTAAATAGCTTTTCAAACTGTTGACTAGTAACTTTTGAACGTTTAAAGTTCAACTAAAGCACAAGTAAGGAGGCATACCGATGAATAATTTCAGGTATAAAATGGCTCAATTCTTTTCAGGTAGGACCGGTGTTGACAATCTAGGAAGGACAGTGACTTATCTCGCTCTCATCCTTATGATACTCACCATGATTACCCATTCTAATATAGTATATCTGTTAGCTATGGTGTGTATCTTCTATAGCTTGTGGCGCATGTTATCAAGGAATTACCAGAAGCGCTACTACGAGAATCAGCAGTTCCTTCTTAAGACAGCTGGCATCCGTCGTAAGTTTTCTGGTTTAGGTTACAGAATTAAGAACTACATTGTTAAGCAGAAGAATTATTATCAGCAGCGTAAGACATATGCAATATTTAAGTGTCCTAGCTGCAAGCAGAAGCTTAGAGTTCCTAAGGGTCGTGGCAAGATTCAGGTTACCTGCAGCAAGTGCCATGCCCAGTTCATTAAAAAGGTATAAGAATTGTTTGGATATATCAATGCTGACATTAATCAGCTTTCAGAAGAAGATAAAAAACAATATCAGCAGTTCTACTGCGGATTATGTCATCAGTTAGGTCGCACTGCAGGTCCTAAGGCACAGCTACTACTTAATTATGATCTGTGTTTCCTAGGTCTACTGCTTCAGAGTCTCTATGAGCCGGATATTTCATCAGCCAATAGCAGGTGTCTTATCCACCCATTTAAGAACAGACCCTTCTATAGTAGTGAGGCTATAGAATACGCGGCAGATATGGACATTATCCTGTCCTATCACAGCCTGCTAGATAATTACACCGATGACAATTCCAAGATTGCTAAGTTAGCTGCAGATTCTCTTAAGAAGGATTATCTGCGCATTAGAGATAAGTACCCTAGACAGACTAAGGCTGTGGAGGATTACATCGCTAATCTATCCCTGGCCGAAGCTAATCATGAGTCCAATATAGACAAGGTATCCAGCTACACTGGTGAGATGCTTGGCACGCTCATGAATTGGAAGGAGGATGCCTGGGGCAAGACTCTACACTGTATGGGATTTCACATGGGTAAGTTCATCTACATATTAGATGCCTATGAAGATCTGAAGAAAGATACGAAGAGAGGTAATTATAATCCTCTTTCCTATATGAAGCATGAATCTCCTAAGGAATATGAGACTTTCGTGAGAATCAATCTCACCTCCCTCATGGCCGAGTGTGCCAAGTCCTTCGAGAGACTGCCTATAGTTGATAATGCAGATATCCTAAGGAACATCATCTACTCAGGTGTATGGACCAAGTATGAATATCTACAGATTAAGAATAATACTCCAAAGGAGAAACCATAAATGATGGATCCTTATAGGGTCTTAGGCGTGGATAGAACCGCCTCAGATGAAGAAATTAAAAAAGCATACAGAACCCTCAGCCGCAAGTATCATCCAGATGCTAATATCAACAATCCTAACAAGGATCAGGCTGAAGAGAGATTCAAGGAAATCCAGGCTGCTTATAACCAGATTATGGATGAGAAGCAGAACGGAAGCTACAGCAATAGCTATGGCGGAGGTTACGGATACTCACAGGATTTCGGTTCTGACAGCAATTATGGCAAGAATGCCATGGAGATGCAGGCTGCGGCTAATTACATCAATGCCCGACAGTATGCTGCTGCTATGAATGTGCTTAACTCAATTTCTGAATATGAGCGCACAGGCCAATGGTATTTCTTCGCTTCAGTGGCTTCACAGGGCCTCGGCAATCTCAATGATGCCAGAGAGTATATCTCTCGAGCTATAGCCCTAGAGCCAAGCAACTTCAGATACAGACAGTTTGAGCAGAGCATCAATTTCGGCCGCAGTTGGTACGAGGATAGAGGTGCTAGCTATGGTTACTATAGACCATATTCAGGTATGGCCAGATGGTGCATCAGCATGGCTCTCCTGAATCTGATATGCAACATCTGCTGTTGCTTCTAATTAGATTATAACTAGGTCATTCGGACCGTTCATATATTTTCTCCCTTCAATGCATGTTCGTGGTGAATATGCAAACCCAAAAGACCCCTCAGGCTTCAGCCACCTGAGGGGTCTTTATTT